>NZ_CP155568.1:332500-335000 GCF_040256885.1 Stenotrophomonas riyadhensis | reverse complement strand
CTGGCGATGACCTACTCTCGCATGGCTTGAGCCACACTACCATCGGCGCAGCTGCGTTTCACTTCCGAGTTCGGGATGGGATCGGGTGGTTCCACAGCGCTAATTTCACCAGGGAGGCTTTTGGAGAGTCGCACTCGTCCCGGGGGACAAGGCGCCAGCCTCGCATAGTTCTTGTGACGTAGCGTGCACTTGGATGCTCTTACGACGCTGTCGTAAAGCCAAGGCAACTTGAGGTTATATGGTCAAGCCTCTCGGATCATTAGTATCAGTTAGCTCAATACATTGCTGTACTTACACACCTGACCTATCAACCACGTAGTCTACATGGTTCCTTCAGGGGGCTTGTGCCCCGGGAGATCTCATCTTGAGGCGCGCTTCCCGCTTAGATGCTTTCAGCGGTTATCGCTTCCGAACATAGCTACCCGGCAATGCCACTGGCGTGACAACCGGAACACCAGAGGTTCGTCCACTCCGGTCCTCTCGTACTAGGAGCAGCCCCTCTCAAATCTCCAACGCCCATGGCAGATAGGGACCGAACTGTCTCACGACGTTCTGAACCCAGCTCGCGTACCACTTTAAATGGCGAACAGCCATACCCTTGGGACCGACTACAGCCCCAGGATGTGATGAGCCGACATCGAGGTGCCAAACACCGCCGTCGATATGAACTCTTGGGCGGTATCAGCCTGTTATCCCCGGAGTACCTTTTATCCGTTGAGCGATGGCCCTTCCATACAGAACCACCGGATCACTAAGTCCTAGTTTCCTACCTGCTTGATCCGTCGATCTTGCAGTCAAGCACGCTTATGCCTTTGCACACAGTGCGCGATGTCCGACCGCGCTGAGCGTACCTTCGAGCTCCTCCGTTACTCTTTAGGAGGAGACCGCCCCAGTCAAACTACCCACCATACACGGTCCCCGACCCAGATAATGGGCCCAGGTTAGAACGTCAAGCACGACAGGGTGGTATTTCAAGGATGGCTCCGCTGCAGCTAGCGCCACAGTTTCATAGCCTCCCACCTATCCTACACAGACGAACTCAACGTTCAGTGTAAAGCTATAGTAAAGGTTCACGGGGTCTTTCCGTCTTGCCACGGGAACGCTGCATCTTCACAGCGATTTCAATTTCACTGAGTCTCGGGTGGAGACAGCGCCGCTGTCGTTACGCCATTCGTGCAGGTCGGAACTTACCCGACAAGGAATTTCGCTACCTTAGGACCGTTATAGTTACGGCCGCCGTTTACTGGGGCTTCGATCAAGAGCTTCGCCTTGCGGCTGACCCCATCAATTAACCTTCCAGCACCGGGCAGGCGTCACACCCTATACGTCCACTTTCGTGTTTGCAGAGTGCTGTGTTTTTGATAAACAGTCGCAGCGGCCTGGTTACTGCGACCCTCTTCAGCTATAGCTCGCACGAGCCACCAAAAAGGGTGCACCTTCTCCCGAAGTTACGGTGCCATGTTGCCTAGTTCCTTCACCCGAGTTCTCTCAAGCGCCTGAGAATTCTCATCCTACCCACCTGTGTCGGTTTACGGTACGGTCTGCGTAAGCTGAAGCTTAGGAGCTTTTCCTGGAAGCGTGGTATCAGTGACTTCGCCTTAAAGGCTCGTCTCGGTGCTCGGTCTTAAAGGATCCCGGATTTGCCAAAGATCCAAACCTACCGCCTTTCCCCAGGACAACCAACGCCTGGTACACCTAACCTTCTCCGTCCCTCCATCGCACTTACGCGAGGTGCAGGAATATTAACCTGCTTCCCATCGACTACGACTTTCGTCCTCGCCTTAGGGGCCGACTCACCCTGCGCCGATTAACGTTGCGCAAGGAAACCTTGGGCTTTCGGCGTGCGGGTTTTTCACCCGCATTATCGTTACTCATGTCAGCATTCGCACTTCCGATACCTCCAGCAGACTTCTCAATCCACCTTCAACGGCTTACGGAACGCTCCTCTACCGCGCATACAAAGTATGCACCCCAAGCTTCGGTTCACTGCTTAGCCCCGTTAAATCTTCCCCGCAGACCGACTCGACCAGTGAGCTATTACGCTTTCTTTAAAGGGTGGCTGCTTCTAAGCCAACCTCCTGGCTGTCTGTGCCTTTCCACATGGTTTTCCACTTAGCAGTGAATTTGGGACCTTAGCTGTGGGTCTGGGTTGTTTCCCTTTTCACGACGGACGTTAGCACCCGCCGTGTGTCTCCCATACAGTCCGTCTCGGTATTCGGAGTTTGCAATGGTTTGGTAAGTCGCGATGACCCCCTAGCCATAACAGTGCTCTACCCCCGAGAGGATACATATGAGGCGCTACCTAAATAGCTTTCGAGGAGAACCAGCTATCTCCGGGTTCGATTAGCTTTTCACTCCTAATCACACCTCATCCCCTACCTTTGCAACGGGAGTGGGTTCGGGCCTCCAGTGCGTGTTACCGCACCTTCACCCTGGGCATGACTAGATCACCCGGTTTCGGGTCTACTGCCCGCGACTATGCGCCCTTATCAGACTCGGT
>NZ_CP155568.1:0-327500 GCF_040256885.1 Stenotrophomonas riyadhensis | reverse complement strand
GGGCCGAGATCGCCTTCGACATGCCGCTGTCCGGTGACCTGCGCAGCATCCGCTTCGACCGCGATGCCGACAACCGGGTGGAACTGAGCCTGGCCGGCGATGACATCAAGGAGAAGGTGACCAAACGCGAGACCTCCACGCGCACGGTGGTCACCAGCGGCGAGATCACCAGCTCGCTGTATGCCGCGGCCCGGCGCGCCGGGCTGTCGCCGTCGGCGATCGCGACGATGACCGACGACATCTTCAAGTATGACATCGACTTCTCGAAGGACCTGCAGCCGGGCGACCGCTTCAGCGTGGTGATGGATGAAACCTGGCGCGAAGGCGAGAAGGTGGACACCAGCAAGATCCTGGCCGCGACCTTCACCACCGGTGGCAAGACCTATTCCGGCTTCCGCTTCGACCGCAACGGCAAGTCCGAGTACTACGACATCAACGGCCGTTCGCTGAAGAAGAGCTTCATCCGCATGCCGATCCCGTTCGCGCGGCTGAGCTCGACCTTTGGCGCGCGCAAGCACCCGGTGCTGGGCAAGATGCGCATGCACAAGGGCGTGGACTACGCCGCGCGCACCGGCACCCCGATCATGGCCGCCGGCGACGCCCGCGTGCAGTTCGCCGGGGTGCAGCGCGGCTACGGCAACGTGGTGATCCTCGACCACGGCCGCGGCCACACCACCCTGTACGGCCACATGTCGCGCTTTGCGAACATCAAGACCGGCCAGCGCGTGGCCCAGGGCACGGTGATCGGCTATGTCGGCTCGACCGGCCTGGCGACCGGCCCGCACCTGCACTACGAATTCCGCGTCAACGGCGAGCACCGCAACCCGCTGACCGTGACCATGCCGCCGCCGGAGCCGCTGAAGGGCGCCGAGCTGGTCGCCTTCCGCGCGCAGACCGCACCGGCGATGGCCCGCATCCAGGGCATGGAGAAGCTGATCTACGCCGACGCCAGCCCGGCGCCGACCAGCCGCGACGAAGCCGCCCCCGAGGTGGCCAGCGCCAGGGACAAGCAGGCGACCGGCCGCAAGCGCGGCTGAGCCCCTGCGTTGACGAAGAAGGACGCGGCAGCCCAAGCTTGCCGCGTCCTTTTTTTATGCCCGCCATGAACACGACTACCGACGCTGACGCCCCCCTGTACCTTGGCCTGATGTCGGGCACCAGCGCCGACGGCATCGATGCCGCACTGGTGCAGTTCCCGAGCAGTGGCGGCTGCCGCTTCGTGCACGGCCTGACTGCCCGCTGGGAGCCGGTGCTGCGGGCGCGGCTGGTGGCGCTGGGCGAAGGTGGCCCGCTGGACTCGCTGGAGGAGTTGGGCGAGCTGGACGCGCGGATCGCGATCAACTTCGCCGAGGCCGCCAACCAGCTGCTGGCCGAGGCCGGGGTGGACCGCAGCCAGGTGCGCGCGATCGGCTCGCACGGCCAGACCGTGCGCCATCGTCCGCTGGCCAACCCCGCCTTCACCGTGCAGCTGGGCGACGGCAACCGCATCGCCGAGCTGACCGGGATCACCACGGTCTCTGACTTCCGCCGCCGCGACGTGGCGGCCGGGGGCCATGGGGCGCCGCTGATGCCGGCCTTCCACCTCGGCATGCTGGGCACCGCCGACGAAGACCGCGCGGTGCTGAACCTGGGCGGCATCGCCAACCTGACCCTGATCCCGCGCGAAGGCGCGGTGCGTGGCTTCGATACCGGCCCGGCCAACGCGCTGATGGATGCCTGGTGCCAGCGCCACACCGGCCGCACCTTCGATGCCGATGGCGCGTATGCCGCCAGTGGCGCGGTGGACGAGGGCCTGCTGGCCGGCTGGCGTTCGGAGCCGTGGTTTGACCTGCCGCCTCCGAAGAGCACCGGCCGCGAACAGTTCCATCTGGCCTGGGCCGAGGCACACATGGGCGAAGGCCAGTACGCCGCCGCTGATGTGCAGGCCACCCTGCTGGAGCTGACCGTGGCGACGGTGGCCGATGCGCTGCTGGCGCAGCAGCCGCAGACCCGGCGCCTGCTGGTCTGTGGCGGCGGGGTGCGCAACCGGCAGCTGATGAAGCGGCTGGCGGCGCGGCTGCCGGAGGTGCAGGTGGAGTCCAGCGCGGTGCATGGGCTGGACCCGGAGTACGTGGAGGCGATGGGCTTTGCGTGGCTGGCGCAGCGGACGATGGACGGGCTGGCCGGCAACCTGCCGAGCGTGACCGGGGCGACGGGGCCGCGGATCCTGGGTGCGATCCACCTGGCGTGAGGTGGCGTCATCCACGCAGGTGAGGCGCCGTTGTAGAGCCGAGCCATGCTCGGCTTCGCGCGGGCCGGGCCAAGAGCAGCCGAGCATGGCTCGGCTCTACAAAAGCACTAATCGAAGCCCTGCCCTGCGGGCAGGGCCTGCAGGGCGGCGATGGCGTCGGAGAGCGCGTCCACTTCGGGATCACCGAAGCCGGAGCGGACCTCCAGTTCACTGCTGAACAGGCCCTGCTCCAGCAAGGCGGTGCAGGTCTGTTCGTGGGTCCAGCCGCGGGCGACCGCGACGCGTCGGATACGTTCCAGCAGCAGCGGGTCCAGGTCCCGCAGCACAACGTCGGCCATGCTCACTTCCCCGTTCGCAAGGCACCGCCCCCTCGGCGCGTCGGGGGCGATGATCCCGCAGACCGGGCGGGCAGGCAATCAGGCGACCGGCGGCGGCCCGCGGTCGGCGATCCGCGGCCACAGCCACGCCAGCAGCAACAGGGTCGGCACCACGGTGATCGAGCTGAGGATGAAGAACGTGCTGTAGGACGTGGCTTCGACGATGTAGCCGGAGACACCGCCGACGAACTTGCCGGGCAGGTTGGCCAGCGACACCAGCAGCGCGTACTGGGTGGCGGTGAAGTTGCGGTCGGTCAGCGACGACATGAAGGCAACCAGCACGGTGCCGGCAAAGCCCTGGAACAGGTTGTCGGCACTGAGTGCGGCATAGAACGCCCACAGCTTGCCCGGGTTGTGCGCCATCAGCAGGAAGGCCAGGTTGGACAGCGCCACGCCCAGTGCGGCCACCAGCAGCATGCGGCGGAAGCCGAACGCGGCCACCGCGATACCGCCCAGGAACGCACCACCGATCCCCATCCACACGCCGAACAGCTTGGAGACGGTGGCGATGTCGGCCTTGTCGAACCCCGAATCGAGATAGAACGGCCCGGCCATCACACCGATCACCTGGTCGGGGAACTTGAACAGGCCGACAAAGGCCAGCAGCACCAGTGCCAGCGCCACGCCATTGCGGCTGAAGAAGCTGGAAATGGGCTGGATGAAGGCTTCGGCGATATCGATGCGGCGCTGCACGGCGGTGACCGGGCGCTCCGGCTCGGCACACAGCAGGGTGGTGACGATCGGCAGCAGCATCAGTGCCGCCATCGCCAGATAGGCGACGATCCAGCCTTCGAACTGGGCCAGGTACAGTGCGCCAGCGCCCGCCAGGATCAAGCCGATCCGGTAGCCCAGCGTATAGGTCGCAGCCAGCGCAGCCTGGGCGGCCTGCGGCGCGATCTCGATGCGATAGGCATCGACGGCGGAGTCCTGGGTGGCGCCGGCGAACGACGCCACCAGCACCCACATCACCAGCGGCCAGACACCCTGTTCTGGCCGCACGAAGGCCAGTGCCACCAGGCCGACCAGCACCAGCGCCTGCGACACCAGCAGCCACGAACGACGGCGACCGAGCCCACCCAGCAACGGGAAGGCATAGCGGTCCAGCAACGGTGCCCACAGGAACTTGAGCAGGTAGAAGAAGCTGGCCAGGCTGATCAGGCCGATGCTGCCCAGGTCCAGGCCGACGTCGCGCAGGCGCGTGGACAGGGTCTGCGAAGCGATCAGCAGGAACGGCAGGCCGCTGCCGAAGCCAAGCATGGCCATGGTCAGCGCCGACGGGGTACCGAAGGCACGCTTGATTCCTGCCCAGCCCTTGTAGCTGACCGGCGTGGCCGCCTCGGTCACAGGTCGTAGTCCACGATGAACGGCGCGTGGTCGGAGAAGCGCTCGTCGCGGTAGATCGAGCAGCTGCGCAGGCGGTCACGCAGGCCCGGGGTGATGAACTGGTAGTCGATGCGCCAACCAACGTTGTTGGCGCGGGCAGCGCCGCGGTTGCTCCACCAGGTGTAGTCCTCGCCGGTGGGGTTGAGCAGGCGGTAGGCGTCAGCCCAGCCACGGCCGGCGGCGACATCGGTGGCCTGGCCATGGTCGGCGCACAGGGCGTTGAGCCAGTCGCGCTCTTCCGGCAGGCAGCCGGAGTTCTTCTGGTTGGACTTCCAGTTCTTGATGTCCAGCGCCGAACGCACGATGTTCCAGTCGCCGCACAGCACGTAGTCGCGGCCGCTGCGCGCCCATTCCTCGAGGATCGGCCGCAGCCATTCCATCACTTCGAACTTGAAGCCCTGGCGCAGGTCGCCCGAGCTGCCCGACGGGATATAGAAGGAGACCACGCTGAGGTTGCCGTAGCGCGCCTCGATGTAGCGGCCTTCGTCGTCGAACGGGGCCCAGCCCAGCGAGGTGATCACCTGGTCCGGCTCGCGCTTGCTGTAGATCGCCACGCCGCTGTAGCCCTTCTTGGTGATGGCGTCGCGGTAGAAGCAGTGGTGGCCGTCCGGGCGGAACATCGGATCGGTCAGCTGGTCTTCCTGGGCCTTGGTCTCCTGGATGCACAGGACGTCGGCGTCCTGGGACCGGAACCAGTCGAGGAAGCCCTTGGTTGCGGCGGAGCGGATGCCATTGGCGTTGAAACTGATGATGCGCATGCGGGGGACCTGCGGCGGGAAACCGGGCAAGCATACCGGTTGCCCGCGGGGCTGCGCAGTCCGCCAGGCCGGGCCGCGACACCCTTCACAGGGCCCCGGACGAGCGCGAAACGCCCAGCTGGATTAGGATTTGTGCTCCAAATGAAGATGAATCGAGTTTTGATGAGCGACCACCGCCACCGTTTCCTGCAGCTGGCCCTGACCGCCGACGCCCTGCGCTTCGGCCAGTTCACCCTCAAGTCCGGCCGGCTGAGCCCCTATTTCTTCAACGCCGGTCGTTTCGACTCCGGTTCGCTGCTGTCGCAGCTCGGCGCCTGCTACGCCGATGCCATCGATGCCACCGGGATCAAGTACGACGTGGTGTTCGGCCCGGCCTACAAGGGCATTCCGCTGGCCACCGCGATGGCCTGCGAACTGGCCCAGCGTGGCCGCGACCTGCCGCTGTCGTTCAACCGCAAGGAAGCCAAGGACCACGGTGAAGGCGGCCAGCTGATCGGCGCCGACATGAACGGCAAGCGCGTGCTGATCGTCGACGACGTGATCACCGCTGGCACCGCGATCCGTGAAGCGCTGGGCATCATCCGCACCGCCGGTGGCACCCCGGCCGGCATCGTGGTGGCGCTGGACCGCCAGGAGATCGCTTCGGAAACCGATCGCCGTTCGGCGGCACAGTCGGTGGCCGAAGAGGCCGGCATTCCGGTGATCGCCGTGGCGTCACTGGCCGACCTGCTTGATTTCGCCTCCGGCAACCCGGAACTTGTGGGTTACCGGCAGCCGCTGGAAGCCTACCGGGCCCAGTACGGCGTCCGTTCGATCCGCTGACCGACCCAGGGGAAAGGTCATGTCCCGAGTTCCTGCTGTCCTCTTTGCCGGCCTGCTGCTGGCCGTGCCGTTCACCGTACCGGCGCAGTCGCGCGACAGCGGCAAGACGGAAAAGAAGCTGTACTGCTGGAACGAGGGCAAGGAGCGGATCTGCAGTGATTCGCTGCCGGCCGACGCGGTCAACCATGCCCGCGAGGAGTTCAACGCGAAGAGCGGCCTGCGCAATGCGCAGGTCCAGCGCGCGTTGACCGACGAAGAGCGCGCCGCCGCCAGCACGGAGGCGGCGCAGCAGCAGCTGGACCTGATGGCCGCGCAGACCCGCCAGCGCACCGAGCAGGCCATGCTGACCACCTATGGCAGCGAGGACGACCTGCGCCGGGTGTTCGCCGAGCGCCAGGAAGTGCTGGACAACAACCTGAAGACCGCCGAGTACAACGTCACCAGCCTGCGTGAGTCGCTGGTGGCGCTGCTGGCGGCCGCAGGTGACCGCGAACTGGCCGGTGGCAAGGTGGCCGACAAGCAGGCCGAGGCGATCCGCCAGCGGCACGTGCAACTGCAGTCGCAGCAACGCCTGCAGGCCGGGTTCCTGCAGCAGCAGCAGGCGTTGAAGGTGGAAATTGAAAGCACCCTGCAGCGCTATCGCGAGCTGAAGGGGCTGGTGCCGGCGAGCCAGGCTCCGTAATTCGCCTGTAGCGCCGGGCCCGCGCTCGGCTCTGCGTGACCTTGGGAAAGAGCAGCCGAGCATGGGCTCGGCTCTACAGCAGGCGGCGCCTGGTTACGGGTTGGCCCACGGAATTTATGCACTCTTTACGCGTCGGCCCGGTCCGGCGCGTAGTGCGTTTATGGGCGGCAGGACGACGATGACGGCCTGAGGTGGAGGGGTTCCACCAGGACGCTATTGCAATGTCCCCCTGGCTGTCGTTGTTGTGTGGCGTGCTGGTGCTGGTCGCCGCCGCCTATCTTCTTTATGTCGTGCTGCGGCCCGAGTCGTTCTGAGCGGAGCCGGCCATGACTGAGATGCTTGTGATTATTGCCGCCAGCCTGCTGCTGGCGTGGCCGCTGGGCCTGTACCTGGCCCGCGTGATGCGTGGCACGCCGATGAAGGTCGACGTGCTGTTCCACTGGATCGAGAAGCCGCTGTACAGGGTGTTCGGGGTCGATCCGTCGCGCTCGATGTCCTGGCGCGGCTACGTGCTGGCCTTCGTACTGAGCAACGTGGTGGTCGCGGTACTGACCCAGGCGGTGTTCATGACCCAGGCCTGGCTGCCGCTGAATCCGGACCAGATCCCGAACATGCGCTGGGACACCGCGCTGCACACGATGATCTCGTTCCTGACCAACACCAACCAGCAGCACTATTCGGGCCAGGCGCAGCTGTCCTACCTCTCGCAGA
Source organism: Stenotrophomonas riyadhensis (assembly GCF_040256885.1). NCBI lineage: Bacteria > Pseudomonadati > Pseudomonadota > Gammaproteobacteria > Lysobacterales > Lysobacteraceae > Stenotrophomonas > Stenotrophomonas riyadhensis. The sequence goes on along the minus strand of NZ_CP155568.1, from coordinate 320,537 downwards.
TGACCGGCATCACCGGCCTGCAGGTGGTGACGCCGATGATGGGCCTGGCGCTGGCAGTGGCGACGCTGCGGGCGTTGTTCTCGCGTGCGCCGCAGGCGGCGGCGACGGGTACCGGCGATGACCGCCAGGTGGCGGTGGGCAACTACTACGTGGACGTGGTGCGCCTGTGCGTGCGCTTCCTGCTGCCGCTGTGCCTGGTGTGGACCCTGCTGCTGACCAGCCAGGGCGTGCCGTCGACGATGACCGGTGGGCCGCAGGCCACGCCGATCGACGCCAGCGCCGGCATGGCCGAACAGAAGCTGCCGCTGGGCCCGGTCGCGGCGATGGTCGCGGCCAAGCAGCTGGGCGCCAACGGTGGCGGCTGGTACGGCCCGAACAGCAGCTTCCCGCTGGAGAACCCGACCCCGCTGTCGAACGCGCTGGAAATCGTCGGCATCCTGCTGGTGCCGATGGCGGTGATCTTCATGATCGGTGCGTTCACCGGCCGACGTCGCTTCGGCGCCCTGGTGTTCAGCTGCATGCTGGGCATGTCGCTGCTTTCCACCGGCGCGATGATGTGGAGCGAAGGGCATAGCGCCAGCGCCGCCACTCCGCTGCTGATGGAAGGCAAGGAGGTGCGCTTCGGCGCCGATGGCACTGCGCTGTGGGCGGCGGTGACCACCCAGGTCTCCAACGGTTCGGTCAACGGCATGCACGATTCGCTGGCACCGCTGAGTGGCGGCATCGCGATGGTCAACATGCTGGTCAGCGCGATCTGGGGCGGCATCGGCTGTGGCCTGCAGCAGTTCATCGTCTATCTGCTGCTGGGTGTGTTCCTGGCCGGGTTGATGACCGGGCGCACGCCGGAACTGTTCGGCCGCAAGCTGGAGACGCCACAGGTGCGCCTGCTGGCCCTGCTGGTGCTGCTGCAGCCGATCACCCTGCTGGTGTTCACCGCGATCACCCTGGCCGTGCCCGGCCTGGCAGGGACCTCCAACCCCGGCTTCCATGGCATCAGCCAGGTCTTCTACGAGTACGTCTCGGCCTACGCCAACAACGGCTCGGGCTTCGAAGGGCTGGGCGACGCCACGCTGTGGTGGAACCTGAGCTGCTCGCTGGTACTGCTGCTGGGCCGCTTCCCGCTGCTGATCATTCCGCTGGTGGTGGCCGCACAGCTGGCTGCCAAGCGCCAGGCCCCGGAGTCTGCCGGCAGCCTGCAGATCGAAACCCCGACCTTCGCCCTGACCCTGGTCTCGGTGATCGTCATCCTGACCGTGCTGCAGTTCATGCCGGCGCTGGTACTCGGCCCGATCGCCGACCACCTGAGCCTGGGACTGCACTAAGGACACCCTGATGAGTACCCAAGCAAGTTCAACCCGTAGTACCCATGCAGCGCGCCCTGCCCTGCTGGATGGCGCCGGCCTGCGCCGTGCGCTGGTCGACGCAGTGCGCAAGCTGTCGCCGATGCATCTGGTGCGCAGCCCGGTGATGGCGGTGGTGATGGCCGGCACGATCGTGGCCGCGATCGTCACCCTGACCGGCAATGCGCCGCTGGGCTTCGGCCTGGCAGTGACCGTGATCCTGCTGGTGACCGTGCTGTTCGGCAACTTCGCCGAAGCGGTGGCCGAAGCGCGTGGCCGTGGCCAGGCCGCCTCGCTGCGGCGTGCCCGCCAGGACCTGGTGGCACGCCGGCTGGCGGCGCCGCAGCCGGGCGCCGCCGAAACCCAGGTGCCGGCCGCCGAACTGCGCCCGGGCGACCATGTGATCGTCAGCGCCGGTGAACTGGTGCCGGCCGATGGCGAGATCGTGCAAGGCCTGGCCACCATCAACGAAGCGGCGGTGACCGGCGAATCGGCCCCCGTGCTGCGCGAGGCCGGTACCGACCGTTCCGGCGTGATCGGCGGCACCAAGGTGCTGTCCGACCAGATCATCGTGCGGGTGACTGCCGAGCCGGGCCACAGCTTCCTGGACCGGATGATCGCGCTGGTGGAGGGCGCCAACCGCCAGAAGACCCCGAACGAGATCGCGCTGACCCTGCTGCTGGCCGCGATGACGCTGACCTTCCTGGTGGTGGTGGCCACGTTGCCGGCCATTGGTGCCGCCGTCGGCGTCAAGGTCGACCCGCTGCTGCTGATCGCGCTGCTGGTGTGCCTGATCCCGACCACCATCGGCGGCCTGCTGCCGGCCATCGGCATCGCCGGCATGAACCGTGCGCTGGCCGCCAACGTGCTGGCCAAGTCGGGCAAGGCGGTGGAGGTGGCCGGCGACGTCGACGTGCTGCTGCTGGACAAGACCGGCACCATCACCTACGGCGACCGCCAGGCCAGCCACTTCCATCCGCTGGCCGGCATCGACGCCAGCCAACTGCGCGAGGCGGCACTGCTGTCCTCGCTGGCCGACCCGACCCCGGAAGGCAAGTCGATCGTGCGCCTGGCGCGCGAACAGGGTTGTGCCACCGCCGAACCGGACCACGCCGAGTACCTGGCGTTCAGTGCGCAGACCCGCATGTCCGGCGTGGATCTGGAACATGGGCGGCAGATCCGCAAGGGCGCCGCCGATGCGATCCGCACCCACGTGCAGGCGCTGGGCGGCAACGTGCCGGCGGAACTGGCCGGTCGCGTCGAGCAGGTCGCACGCAATGGTGCCACCCCGCTGGTGGTGGCCGAGGGCCGCCACGTGCTGGGCGTGATCGAGCTGTCGGACGTGGTCAAGCACGGCATGCGCGAGAAGTTCGCGCAGCTGCGGGCGATGGGTATCCGCACGGTGATGATCACCGGCGACAACCCGCTGACCGCCGCCGCGATCGCTGCCGAAGCCGGCGTCGACGACTACATCGCCGAGGCTCGCCCGGAGGACAAGCTGGCACGCATCCGCCAGGAGCAGGCCGGCGGCCGCCTGGTGGCGATGGTCGGTGACGGGACCAACGACGCCCCCGCACTGGCCCAGGCCGACATCGGCCTGGCGATGAACTCCGGTACGCAGGCGGCGAAGGAGGCCGGCAACATGGTCGACCTCGATTCGGATCCGGCCAAGCTGCTGGCAGTGGTGGAAGTCGGCAAGCAGCAGCTGATCACCCGCGGCGCGCTGACCACCTTCTCGCTGGCCAACGACGTCTCCAAGTACTTCGCGATCCTGCCGGCGCTGTTCGCCGCGGCCGTTCCGACCATGGCCGCCTTGAACGTGATGCAGCTGTCGAGCCCGCGCAATGCGGTGCTGGCAGCGCTGATCTTCAACGCCCTGGTGATTCCCGCCCTGATCCCGCTCGCCCTGCGTGGCGTGCGCTTCCGCCCGGCCACTGCAACCGCACTGCTGCGCCGGAACATGCTGGTGTACGGCCTCGGCGGCGTGCTGCTGCCGTTCGCAGCGATCAAGGCGATCGACCTTCTTCTTGTCCTGGTATTCGGCGCATGAACCGTACTGCTTCCACTTCATCTTCCCTTCCGCGCGAACAGAAGGCCGAGGCCCGCGTGGCCAGCCTGCAGGATGGTGCCAGCTGGCGCCCGGCGATCGGCCTGGGCCTGGCTACCCTGCTGCTGGCCGGTGCGGTCTACGCCGGTATCGCCACCGGTTTCGCCGGCCTGGCCTACCCGACCCAGGCCGAGGGCAGCCTGCTGCGCGATGGCAGCGGCCAGGTGCGCGGCTCGGCATGGTTGTCGCAGCCGTTCAACGGTGACGGCTACTTCCAGGCACGTCCGTCGGCAGCCAACTACGACCCGATGGCCGCGGCCGGTTCCAACATGGCGCGCAGCAATCCGGCCCTGGCCGAGCGTGTTGCCGCCAGCACCGCTGCGGTGGCCGCGCGCGAAGGCGTCACCCCGGCGCAGGTACCGGCAGACCTGGTCACGCAGTCCGCGGGTGGCCTGGATCCGCAGCTGTCGCCGGCCGCGGCGCAGCTGCAGGTGGCACGCGTGGCGCGCGCCCGTGGCCTGCCGGTGGAACGCGTGCAGGCACTGGTGCAGGCGCATACCGAAGGTCGCCAGTGGGGCCTGTTCGGCCAGCCGCGGGTGAACGTGGTGACGCTGAACTTCGCGCTGGACCATGCGGCCAAGGCACCGTGATGCCGGCCTGCACCGGCTGCGCGCACAATGGCACCCATGACTGATGCGCGTACCCGCCAGGCCGATGCCCTGGTCGAAGGCCTGCAACGCGAAGCCGGCGGCAAGCTGACCGTGTTCCTCGGCGCGGCGCCGGGCGTGGGCAAGACCTACACCATGCTGACCCGCGCACAGGAACAGCTGCGCCGCGGTGTCGACCTGGTGGTGGGCCTGGTGGAAACCCACGGCCGCGCCGATACCCAGGCGCTGCTGGAGGGCCTGCCGCAGTTGCCGCTGAAGGCAGTGGCCTACCACGGCCATACCCTGCAGGAGATGGACCTGGATGCCGTGCTGGCACGGCATCCGGCGCTGGTGCTGGTGGACGAACTGGCCCATCGCAATGCGCCGGGCAGCCGCCATGAGCGGCGCTGGCAGGACGTGATGGAGCTGCTGGACGCCGGCATCGACGTCTGGACCACGGTCAACATCCAGCACCTGGAAAGCCTCAACGACGTGGTGATGCGGATCACCGGCGTACGCGTGAGCGAGACCGTGCCGGACGGCGTGCTCGACCGCCTGCATGACATCGTGCTGGTCGACCTGCCGCCACGCGAACTGATCGCGCGCCTGCAGCAGGGCAAGGTCTATGTGCCCGAACAGGCCGCGCAGGCGCTGCAGGCATTCTTCTCGCCGGCCAACCTGACCGCGCTGCGTGAACTGGCGATGCAGGAAGCCGCCGACCGCGTCGACAGCAGTCTGCGTGAAGCACGCGCCGCACGCGGCGAGAGCAACCTGCCGCTGCGTCGCGGCGTGCTGGTGGCCATTGATGGCGGCGGTCAGAGCGAATACCTGGTGCGGGTGGCGCGTCGCATCGCCGAACGCCGCGATGCGCCGTGGACGGTGGTGACCGTGCAGGGCCGACGCCAGGACGAGGCGACCCGGCGCGAAATCGATGCGGCCTTCGCACTGGCACGGCGCCTGGGCGGCGACGCCGAACTGCTGCACGGATCGAGCATCGCCGATGCCCTGCTCGACCATGCCGCGCACAACGGCGTGTCGACCCTGGTGCTCGGCCGGACCCGCGAACGTCCGCTGGCGCGGATGTTCAACCGCACCCTGACCCAGCAGCTGATCCAGCGCGGCGCGCACTACGAGATCACCATCATCAGCACGCCGCAGGCACGTGCACGCTCACGCCGCGAGGGGCTGATGGCACCGGTGCGTGGTTTCAGCCATGAACCCGTGCAGGCCCTGATCGCCACGGCGTTGGCGTGCGTGGTTGCCTGGCTGGCCGAACGCTGGGTGGGCATGGCCGACCTGTCGATGGTGTTCATCGTGGCGGTGGTGCTGGTGGCTGCACGCACGCGCGCCAGCGTGGCGGTGATGGCGGCGATCCTGTGTTTCCTCGCCTACAACTTCCTGTTCATCGCACCGCGCTTTACCTTCGCCATCGGCGCACGCCAGGGCGTGATCACCGTCTTCCTGTTCCTGGCCGCCGCACTGGTGGCCGGACGCCTGGCCTCGCGCCTGCGCATGCAGGTGATCGCGCTGCGTGCGGCCAACCGCCATGCACGTGCGCGCCAGCAGCTGGGCCGGCAGCTGGCCAGTGCCGCCGGCAACGGCGAGGTGGCACAGGCGGGTCGGCATGCACTGGAACAGGCGATGGACGTGCCGGCATGGCTGCGGATCGGCGCCGACACCGCAACCGGTGGCCGCAGCCAGCCCGGCGACACCGACCTGGCCGCCGCCGACTGGGCGCTGCGCCATGGCCAGCCCAGTGGACGCTTCACCGATACCCTGGCCGGTGCGCAGTGGTGGTTCCTGCCGCTATTGGATGGCGAGGACCGCGCGATCGGCGTGGCCGGCCTGTACCTGCCCGGCGCACAGGCGCGCCTGCTGCCCGAACAACGGCAGCTGGCCGAAGCAATGGTCGATGACATCGCGCAGGCCGCGCTGCGCACGCGGCTGGTGGCCGAACTGGAGCAGGCGCACGTCAGCAACGAGACCGAGCGACTGCGCTCGGCGCTGCTCTCTTCGGTGTCGCACGACCTGCGCTCGCCACTGGCGGCGATGATCGGCTCGGCCGACAGCCTGGCCAGCTATGGTGCGGCAATGGATACGGCCGATCGCCGAGCCCTGCTCGACACCATCCTGGTCGAGGGCGAGCGGCTGGACCGCTACATCCAGAACCTGCTGGACATGACCCGCCTCGGCCACGAAGGATTGAAGATCAACCGCGACTGGATCGGCGTGGACGAACTGATCGGCTCGGCCGCACGGCGCCTGCAGCGCTACCAGCCGAAGGTGCGGCTGGAGCTGGACATTCCGGCCACGCTGGCGCCGATCTGGGTACACCCGGCGCTGGTCGAACAGGCGGTGTTCAACGTGATGGAAAACGCGGCCAAGTTCTCACCGCCCGATGCCGCCGTGCAGGTGCAGGCGCGCGAGCTGGACGGCCAGCTGCGCATCGACGTGATCGATGCCGGCCCCGGCATTCCCGACGACGAGCGTGCGCGCATCTTCGACATGTTCTACAGCGTGGAGCGCGGTGACCGTGGCCGCCACGGCACCGGCCTGGGCCTGACCATCTGCCAGGGCATGATCGGCGCGCACGGCGGCAGCGTGCAGGCGCTGCCCGGGCGCGACGGTCGCGGTACTCTGATCCGCATCACCCTGCCCCTGCTCAAGCCAGCCTCCCACGATGAGCCCGACCCCGATTGATGCCAGCGTGCCGGCCGCGCGCGTGCTGGTGATCGATGATGAAACCCAGATCCGCCGGTTCCTGGACATCAGCCTGCGCGCGCAGGGCTACCAGGTACGGCAGGCCGCCACCGGTCAGGAAGGCCTGCAACTGGCCGCCAGCGAGGACATGGATCTGGTGATCCTGGATATCGGCCTGCCGGACATGGAAGGCCACGAGGTGCTGGAACAGCTGCGGCAGTGGAGCCAGGTGCCGGTGATCATGCTGACCGTGCGCGCCGGCGAAGCCGAGAAGGTACGGGCGCTGGACACCGGCGCCAACGACTACGTGACCAAGCCGTTCGGCACGCAGGAGCTGATGGCGCGGGTGCGGGCGCTGCTGCGCACCCGCAGCGTGCCCAGCGACGGCACACCGCCGGTGTTCGACGACGGCCACCTGCATGTGGACCTGGTGCGCCGTGAAGTGGCGCTCGACGGCGAACCCGTCGCATTGACCCGCAAGGAGTACGCGTTGCTGTCGCTGCTGCTGCGCAACGCCGGGCGGGTGGTGACCCAGCCGCAGATCCTGCAGGAGATCTGGGGACCGACCCACCAGCACGACACCCACTACCTGCGCATCCTGGTCGGCAAGCTGCGGCACAAGCTGGGCGATTCAGCGCTGGATTCGCGCTACCTGTTCACCGAACCGGGCGTGGGCTTGCGGTTCAAGGGGTAGTGCCGGCCGCTGGCCGGCAACCTCCTGAACCCCAGAACCATCCTGTGGTTGCCGGCCAGCGGCCGGCACTACCCGATCGATCCAATCCCGATCAATCAGAACCCCAGCGGGGTGTCGCCCAGCACTGGCTGCAGCTGGCTGCGGAACAGCGCCTGGATACGTTCCAGCGCCGCCTCGTCATTGCCCTCGAAACGCAGCACCAGCACCGGCGTGGTATTGGAGGCGCGCACCAGGCCCCAGCCATCGGGGAAGTCCACGCGCAGGCCGTCGATGGTCGACAGGCGACCGCCCACATACGGGTTGTCCGGCGACTGCGCCGCCGCCACCAGCATCGCCACCAGCGCATGCGGCGTGCCTTCGGCCACCGGCACCTTCAGCTCAGGCGTGGCCACCATCTCCGGCAGCTCGGCCAACACCTCATCCGGCGTTTCCTCGCGCTGGGCCAGGATCTCCAGCAGGCGCGCAGCCGCATACAGGCCATCGTCGAAACCGAACCAGCGTTCCTTGAAGAAGAAGTGGCCGCTCATCTCGCCGGCCAACTCAGCATCGGTCTCGCGCATCTTCGCCTTCATCAGCGAATGCCCGGTCTTCCACATCAGCGGACTGCCGCCATTGCGCAGCACGTGGTCGGACAACTTGCCGGTGCACTTCACGTCGTAGATCACCATCGCGCCGGGGTTGCGCATCAGCACGTCGGCGGCGAACAGCATCAGCAGGCGGTCGGCATAGATGATCTTTCCTTCGCCGGTGACCACGCCCAGGCGGTCACCGTCGCCATCGAAGGCGACGCCGAGATCGGCACCGAAGCGCTTCACCGTCTGCACCAGGTCTTCCAGGTTCGCCGGCTCGCTGGGGTCGGGATGATGGTTGGGGAAGCTGCCGTCGACATCGCAGTACAGCGGGATGACTTCCGCACCGATCGCTTCCAGCAGCTGCGGCGCGAGCGCGCCGGCCACGCCGTTGCCGGCATCGGCCACGACCTTCAACGGGCGATCCAGCTGCACGTCGTCGGCAATGCGCTGGATGTAGTCGGCGCTGACATCGCGCTGCTGGTAATCGCCCGGTTCGGCGGCCTGCACCAACCGGCCTTCAATGATGCGCTGGTAGAGATCGGTGATGGCATCGCCGGACAGCGTCTCGCCGCCGATGACCACCTTGAAACCGTTGTACTCGGGCGGGTTGTGGCTGCCAGTGACTGCCACGCAGGTACCGGTACGCAGGTGGAAGGCGGCGTAGTACACCAGCGGCGTCGGTGCCAGGCCGATGTCGATCACCGCACAACCGGCCCGACGCAGGCCCTCGGCCAGGCCTGCGGCCAGCTCCGGCCCGGACAGGCGGCCATCACGGCCGACCACCACCTCGCGCAGCCCCTGTTCCAGGGCCACGGTGCCGATGGCCTGACCGATCAACGCAGCGGTCTTCGGCGTCAGTTCGCTGCCGACCACGCCGCGGATGTCGTAAGCGCGGAAAATGCCGGCGGCCAGTTCCTCGGCCGGCACCGGCGGCGGCGGCGGTGGCGTGCTTTCCTCGCTGGCGGCGGCCAGCGGGGGCGGCGCCATCTGCAGGCTCTCGCTCAGGGTCGGGCCATGGTCGGCCTCCGCTGCAGCGGCACGGCGCGGCAGTGGCAGGGTCTTCGGCAGTCGGCCACGACCGACCACCAGCAGCACGGCGATGAACGCCAGCAGCAGCGCGACGATGGCGCTGGCCAGCGCGCCCAGGCCCAGCGGGCCGGCTTCAACATTGGGCACCGCGGCGACCAGCCGCAGCGGTGTACCGGCGACCGGCCGTGCCAGTGCCTCGGCGCTTTCCGCCAGGCCGGAATCGCCTTGGGCGACGAGGTCGTGCGCGCCCTGGCGCAATCCGAGGAAACCCGTGGACGGCGCGCTGACCTGATCCAGCGGTGAGGTCAGCCGCAGCAACGGCTGGCGCACATACAGCACCGCCGGGCCGAGGCTGCCCAGTTGAACCGGCGCTGCCAGGCCCAGGCGATTGCCACCGCCATCGCGGACCACGCGCAGGCTGGGCTTGCCTTCGGCCAATGCCGCTTCCAGCAGCGCCAATCGGGCATAGCCAAAGACGGCCGGGTCGGCGTAGGCGTTGGCCAGATCGGCAGTCAGCACGTCAGCCTGCTCCACGCCGGTCCAGCTCTCGCGCACGGCCAGCGCCGCTGCCGCGGCATCACCGGCCTGCAACGCCTGCTGCACGCGTTCGTTCTTCAGCTGCTGCTGCAGCTGCTTCAGCTGGCCGGCGGCCGCGTCCTGCAGGCCCTGCACGGCCTGGTCACGTGCTTCTTCCAGCGCCTGGCCGTTGGCCTCCTGACGCCATTGCTGCACCGCGCTCCATCCGAACCAGCCGGCCAGCAGGATCAGCAGCACCCCCAGTAGTGGTGCACTGCGACCCAACGACCGTCCCCGCTGTCCTTCCCCGATGCCGCTCATCGATGTCCCCCGTCAACGCACCCCGGTATGGCCGAATCCACCCGTTCCCCGCACGCTGTCGGTGAAAGTATCCACCACCTGCAGGTTGACGCGGGCAATCGGCACGACCACCAGCTGCGCGATGCGATCGCCCGGCTCGATGGTGAAGGCCTCACGGCCACGGTTCCAGACGCTGATCAGCAGCGGGCCCTGGTAATCGGCGTCGATCAGGCCGGTGCCGTTGCCGAGCACGATGCCGTGGCGATGGCCCAGCCCCGAGCGCGGCAGGATCACCGCGCACAGGTGCGGATCGGCGATGTGGATGGCCAGACCGCTGGGCACCAGCGCGGTGTCGCCCGGCTGCAGGGTCAGCGCGGTATCCAGCGCCGCGCGCAGGTCCATGCCGGCGCTGGCCTCGGTAGCGTAGGCTGGCAGTGGCCAGCTGTCGCCGAAACGCGGGTCGAGCAGCTTGACCTGCAGCGGTTGGGAAGTGAAAGCCTGGGTCATGCCTGGAGTCTCCGCGCGATCAGCGCCAGCAGTTGTTCGGCCAGCTCACGCTTGGAGGTGGCCGGGAATACCTGTTCACCGTCCTGCCAGAAGGCCGTGGCGGCATTGTTGTCGCTCTCGAAACCGCCACCGCTGATGCCGACCTGGTTGGCGATCACTAGGTCGAGGCGCTTGTCGACCAGCTTGCCACGCGCGTATTTCTCCACGTCGTGGGTCTCGGCGGCGAAGCCGACCACCAGCTTCAGCGACTGGGTCTGCGCGGCGACTTCGGCAAGGATGTCCGGCGTGCGCACCAGCTCGATCACCAGCGACTGGCTGTCGGCGGTCTTCTTCAGCTTCTGCTGGGCTACCTGGCGCGGTGTGTAGTCGGACACCGCTGCGGCACCAATATAGATGTCGGCTGGCAGCGACTTCAGCACGGCATCGCGCATCTGCGCGGCCGAGCGCACGTCGACGCGCTGCACGCCGGGCGGCGTCGGCAACTGTACCGGGCCGCTGACCAGCACCACCTGAGCACCCATCGCGGCGGCGGCAGCGGCCAGGGCAAAGCCCATCTTGCCGCTGCTGCGATTGCCGACATAGCGCACCGGATCAATGTCTTCATAGGTCGGGCCGGCACTGATCAGCAGGCGCAGGCCCTGCAGCGCGCGGGTTTCCGGTGCGGCAACCGCAGCGGCGGCACCGCCGTTGGCGGCCAGCGCGGCAACGATGTCGGCCGGTTCGGCCAGCCGGCCGGGACCGGATTCACCTTCGGCCAGCGGGCCGTCGACCGGGCCGATCACCTGTGCGCCGCGCTGGCGCAGCAGGGCGATGTTGGCCTGGGTGGCCGGATGCAGCCACATGCGGTGGTTCATCGCCGGGCAGAGGGTCAGCGGCGCGGTACTGGCCAGGCACAGCGTGCTGACCAGGTCATCGGCGTGGCCCTGGGCCAGCCGCGCCAGCAGATCGGCGGTACCGGGGGCAACCACGATGCGGTCGGCCCAGCGCGCCAGCTCGATGTGGCCCATGGCCTGTTCGGCGGCGCTGTCCCACAGCGTGGTGCGGGTGGGCTGCCCGGACAGGGCCTGGAAGCTGAGCGGAGTGACGAACTGCTGGGCACCGGCGGTCATCGCCACCTGCACCTGGGCACCGGCGTCGCGAAGGCGCCGCACCAGCTCCAGGGCCTTATAGGCCGCGATCCCGCCTCCGACGCACAACAGCAGTTTCTGACCTTCCAGCGCGCGGGCCGGCGCGGGGGAAGCGTTGGGGGAGTCAGCCACCTGGAATTCCTGTGCAAACGAGGGCGTTAGCTTACCCGATGGTCGGTAATGTCCCGGTGCACGGTGCACATAGCGGACAGCTATCAGCAGATGGAGCGCGCTGCGCTTGACCCGGGGTTTGCCGGGCATCGGTTTCGGACCTTTCCTATACCTCTGCGGCCCTGCCCTTTTGCAGAATCAGGCGTTGGCCGCTGTGTGCTGCGGTCCGTCCGATCCCCGAGGAGCCGCGTGCACCCGCGCATCATCATTGCCGACGACCATCCGGTGGTTCTGCACGGCATCCGCATCGTGCTGCAGACCCACCTGATGGAGATCGTCGGCAGCGCCAGTGACGGCGCGGAGCTGCTGCAGCTGCTGGATCGGCATGACTGCGATGCGGTGCTGACCGATCTGTCGATGCCGGGCGACGGCCCGGATGGCCCGGAACTGATCGATGCACTGCGCGAGCGCCATCCCGGGCTGCCGGTGGTGGTGCTCACCGGAGCTCGTCATCCTGGACTGCTTGACGGCCTGCTGCGCGAGGGCATCAGCGGCCTGGTCGACAAATGCGCCGATTTCACCGAGCTGCCGCAGGCGCTGAGCGCGGCACTGGCCGGCCAGGTGTTCGTTTCCCAACAACTGCGCCACCACCTGCAGGCCCGCGACCTGCTGTTCCCGCGCGAACCGGCGCCGCTGTCGGCGCGGGAACAGGAAGTGCTGGATCTGCTGGCGGCCGGGCTCAGCGTGAATGCCGTCGCCGAACGCTGCGGGCGCAGCCCCAAGACGATCAGCCGGCAGAAGGCCGAAGCCAAGCGCAAGCTGGGCCTGCAGAACAACCAGGAACTGTTCGACTATCTGCAGACCCGGCGCGGGTGAGGCATCGCCCGACCCGGTGCTGCGGTGTGCACCGATGGGAGCCGCCATGCGGGCTGGCGATGATGCAGGCATGCCCATCCATGACTGGCCCGAACAGGAACGCCCCCGCGAGAAGCTCATCGCACGTGGGCCCACCGCACTTTCCGACGCCGAACTGCTGGCGTTGTTCCTCGGCTCCGGATTCGGTGGCCGCGATGCCGTGCAGACCGCGCGCGACCTGCTGCAGGCGCATGGCCCGTTGCGGGTGCTGCTGGACCGCTCCGCAGGCGACCTGGCCCGTCTGCCCGGGCTCGGCCCGGCGCGCAGCTGTACGCTGGCCGCCGGGCTGGAACTGGCCCACCGCTACCTGGCGGCAGAGCTGGAGCACGGCGAAGCGGTCGGCAACAACCCGGCCGCGGTCGGCCGCTACCTGCAGCACCGCCTGCGCGGGCAGGCGCGGGAAATCTTCATGGCGCTGTTCCTGGACAACCGCCACCGCCTGATCGCCTGCGAGGAACTGTTCCACGGCACCATCAACGCCGCCCCGGTCTACCCCCGCGAGGTGGTGCGGCGCGCCCTGCTGCACAACGCGGCGGCGGTGATCCTCAGCCACAACCACCCCTCCGGCGACCCGGAACCCTCCGGTGCCGATACCCGCATCACCGACGAACTGCAGCAGGCACTGGCGCTGGTGGATGTGCGCCTGCTGGACCACTTCGTGGTCGGTGAGGGCCGCCCCGTTTCGTTTGCTGAACGAGGCCTGCTGTCGCCGCCCCAGCCCCGCCTGTTCGGCTGAGCGCCCGCCCTCCAGGCGCCATCGGTCGCCCCCACAGGCAGGTTTCGGTCAGCGTGGCCGCTGGTATCTGCGCTAAAATGGGCGATTCCGCCGCTCATTCTCACAGCAGGCCTCGTGAAAAATCTCCTCCGCGCCCTGATCAGCCAAGGCATCGAAGCCTTGCGCGCCAATGGCACCCTGCCCGCCGACTCCCTGCCGCCGGACTTCGTGGTCGAGCGCCCGAAGACCCGTGACCACGGCGACTTCGCCACCAATGCCGCGATGCTGCTGGCCAAGGCCGCGCGCAGCAATCCGCGCGCACTGGCACAGGCGCTGGTCGAGGCGCTGCCGCGCAGCGAGGACGTGAGCAAGGTCGAGATCGCCGGCCCCGGCTTCATCAACTTCCACCTGGCCCCGGCCGCGTACCAGCGCGAAACCGCCTCGGTCATCAAGGAAGCCCACGACTACGGCCGCAACCTGTCCGGCAATGGCCGCACGGTGGGTGTGGAGTACGTGTCGGCCAACCCGACCGGCCCGCTGCATGTCGGCCATGGCCGCGCGGCGGCGATCGGCGACTGCGTGGCACGCGTGCTCGATGCGAACGGCTGGAACGCCAAGCGCGAGTTCTACTACAACGACGCCGGCGTGCAGATCGAGAACCTGGCGCTGTCCACCCAGGCACGGATCAAGGGTATCGCGCCGGACCAGGATGGCTGGCCGGAGGGTGGCTACCGCGGTGAATACATCGCCGACGTCGCCCGCGCCTACATGGCCGGCGCCAGTGTCGATCTGGAAGGCAGCACCGTGGTCGGTGCCAAGGACCCGGACGACATGCAGGCGATCCGCCGCTTCGCCGTGGCCTACCTGCGCAACGAGCAGAATCTGGACCTGGCCGCGTTCGGCGTCGACTTCGACATCTATTTCCTGGAAAGCTCGCTGTACGCCGACGGCAAGGTTGCCGAAGCCGTGGCCAAGCTGCAGGCCTCGGGCCACACCTATGAGGAAGGCGGCGCGCTGTGGCTGCGCAGCACCGACTTCGGTGACGACAAGGACCGCGTGATGCGCAAGTCCGACGGCACCTTCACCTACTTCGTACCGGACGTGGCCTACCACCTGTCCAAGTGGCAGCGCGGCTACGAGCGTGCGATCACCGAGCTGGGTGCCGACCATCACGGCTCGCTGGCGCGCGTGCGTGCCGGCCTGCAGGCCATGGAAGTGGGCATCCCGCAGGGCTGGCCGGAATACGTGCTGCACCAGATGGTCACCGTCATGCGCGGCGGCGAGGAAGTGAAGCTGTCCAAGCGTGCCGGCAGCTACTTCACCCTGCGCGACCTGATCGAGGAAGCCGGCCGCGATGCGACCCGCTGGTTCCTGATCGCGCGCAAGCCCGATTCGCAGCTGACCTTCGACATCGACCTGGCCCGCCAGCAGAGCAACGACAACCCGGTGTTCTACGTGCAGTATGCGCACGCCCGCGTCTGCAGCCTGCTGCGCCAGGCACAGGAGAAGGGCCTGGTGTACGAACAGGGCAACGGCCTGGCCAACCTCGGCCGCCTGGCCGACGACGCCTCGCTGCTGCTGATGAACGAGATCTCGCGGTATCCGGAAGTGGTGGAAGCAGCCGGCGTGGCGCTGGAGCCGCATCTGGTGGCGCAGTACCTGCGTGAATTGGCGCACGCGTTCCACACGTGGTATCACGGGACGCCGGTGCTGGTGGAAGACACCGCCGACCGCAATGCCAAGCTGACCCTGGCCTGCGCGGCACGCCAGGTGCTGGCCAATGGCCTCGACCTCCTGGGCGTCAGCGCCCCGGAAAAAATGTAAGCATCAGGAGACGCAGTACTCATGGCAGCACGACGCGGCAAAAGCCAGGCACGACGCAACAGCGGCAGCCAGGGCACACCCGGATGGGTGTGGCTGGTGGCCGGTGTAGCGATCGCGGCCGTGGTGTTCCTGGCGGCGCCGAACCTGTTCAAGGGCGAAGGCGATGGCTTCCTGCGCGCCGGTCCGCAGCCGAACCCGAATGCGCAGCCGGCCCCGGTTGCTGATGCCGACAGCGATGTCGGCACCCAGCCGGCCGCGCAGCCGACCACGCCGAAGCCGGCCGAACCGGAAAAGCCGGCCGCCACCCAGTACGACTTCTATACCCTGCTGCCGGGCAAGGAAGTTGAAATGTCCGACGCCGAACTGGCCGCCAGCGCGCGTGCCGAGGACCAGCGCCGGGCCAAGGCCGAAGCGCAGCGCGCGCAGGCGGCACTGGAAGGCAAGCCGGTTCCGCCGCCAGCGGCTACCGCGCCGGCACCGACGGCCACGGCCAGCGTGGCCAGCACCGCACCGGTGACCGCCACCAGCCGTCCGCTGCCGGCACCGCTGAGCGAACGACCGGCTGCGGCGACGCCGCCGGCGTCGACCAGCACCGCCGCCGCCACTCCGGCAGCGCGTGCGGAAACCGCGCCGACCGCGGCCACTCCCCCGGCCGCTGCGGCACCGGCTGCTGCCGACAACGCCCGCTACATCCTGCAGGCGGGTGCGTTCGGCGCCTCCGGCGACGCCGAAGCCACCAAGGCCAAGCTGGCCATGATGGGCCTGGCGGCACGCGTGGAATCGGCGCAGATCAACGGCAAGACCGTGTACCGCGTGCGCATGGGGCCGTACGGCAGCGCCGGCGAACTGTCCGAAGCCAAGCAGAAGCTGGATGGCACCGGCCTGCAGGCGATGGCGATCAAGGCGCAGTGAGCCTGCCGAAGTGAATGAAAAAGCCGGGCACTGCCCGGCTTTTTTTGTTTCTGTAGCGTCGAGCCATGCTCGACTGGGGGTAGAGCAACAGTCGAGCAAGCTCGACTCTACAGATGGCGGTCAGCCTTCGCGGGCGACCTGGAAACCGGCGAAGGACTGGCTGACCGGCATCAGTTCCAGGCGATTGATGTTCAGGTGCGGCGGCAGCGTGGCCACCCAGAAGATCTGTTCGGCGATGTCTTCGGCGGTCATCGGGTTGGCGCCGGTGTAGAGCTTGTCCGACGCTGCCTGGTCGCCATGGGTACGCACCACGGTGAACTCGGTTTCGGCCATGCCCGGCTCGATCGTGGTCACGCGCACGCCGGTGCCGTGCAGGTCCGAACGCAGGCCGAGCGAGAACTGGCTGACGAAAGCCTTGGTGCCACCGTAGGCATTGCCGCCCGGGTACGGGTAGACACCGGCCACCGACGAAATATTGATGATTGCACCCTTGCGCTCCACCAGCTGCGGCAGCAGGCGGTGGGTCAGCGTCACCAGCGCGGTGATGTTGGTGTCGATCATCGTGGTCCAGTCCGACAACTTGGCGCTCTGTGCCGGCGCAGTGCCCTGCGCCAGGCCGGCGTTGTTGACCAGCAGATCGATCTCGCCAAAGGCCGGCGGCAGTGCCAGCAGCGCCGCTTCCATCGCCACCGGATCGCGGATGTCGAAGGCGGCGGCATGCACCACGTCCTTGCCGTAGCGCTCGACCAGCGGCTGCAGGCGTTCGCCGCGGCGGCCGGTGGCGATCACCTTCCAGCCCGCCTGGGCGAAGCGGTGGACGGCGGCGGCGCCGAAGCCGGACGTGGCGCCGGTAATCAGGACAGTGCGGGTCATCAGGCAACTCCAGGGGAAAAACCAGACCCCCATTCTGGCACCGTCGGCCGGGGGTTGCGTTGCCTGATCGGCCAGATTCGGCCCCGCCTGTCGGGGTGACCGGTACAATTGGGGCCATGATCAACAACGATGTCCTGCGCAGCGTGCGCTACTCCCTGGACCTGGGCGACCACCACGTGGTGACTCTGTGCCAGATGGCCGACCCCGCCTTCGCCGTGGATCCGGAACAGGTGAAAGCCTGGCTGCGCCGCGAGGACGAAGCCGGTTTCGAAGCGATGAGCGACAGCGCGCTGGCGCACTTCCTCGACGGCCTGATCGTGCACCTGCGCGGTCGCGATGAGAGCCAGCCTCAGCGTGCGGTGGAAACCCGCATCGACAACAACCTGGTGCTGAAGAAGCTGCGCGTCGCCTTCCAGCTGCGCGACGTCGATCTGATGGAGATCTTCGCCAGCGCCGGCTTCAACGTCTCCAAGTCGGAAGTGGGCGCATTGTTCCGCCAGCCCGGGCACACCAATTACCGGCGCTGCCTGGACCAGATGCTGCGCAATTTCCTCAAGGGCCTGAGCCTGCGCCTGCGCGGCTGAGCACGGCTTCGACAAACGCCCGCGCCGCCGGTGTCGGCAGTCGCTGCCAGACCAGGTGCACGCGGCGGGTCGGGGTCGGCTGCAGCGGAATCTGTACCACCCCCTGGAACCCGTCGGCGATCAACGCTGGCACGATGCCAACCGCCAACCCATGGCGGACGAAGCGCTCGATCAGTTCCATCAGATTGACCTCGAAGCGCACCGTATGCGGCAGGCCAGCGGCGGCGAAGGCATCGTCGGTCTGGCGGCGTGCACCGGTGCCGCGCGGAAAGTCGACCAGCGCCTCGTCCTGCAATTCGGTCAATGGCAGCCGCTTGTGGCGGGCCAAGCGGTGCGACGGCGCCAGCACCGCCACCAGGTCTTCTTCCTGCAGCATCTGGTGGCAGACCCCGTCCAACCCCGCCGACGGCGCCAATCCGACCAGTGCCACGTCCAGCTCTCGCGACTGCACCTGCGCGATCAGGTCCTCGCTCTTGTCGACCCGCAGCTGGAACTCCACCTGCGGGTGCGCCTGCTGGAAGGCCGCCAGCATCGCCACCACATCGATGTCGGTCAGCGAGGAGATCTGCCCGATCGCCAGCAGGCCACGCACCTCGCCAGTGACGGCGGCCACGTCGGCGCGCAGGTGGCGCAGGCTGGCCAGCACCTGGCGTGCATGCACCAGCAGCGCCTCGCCGGCGGCGGTGGCCCGCACCTGGCGCGGCAGGCGCTCGAACAGCGTTGTGCCCAGTTCCTGCTCAAGATGGGCGATCTGGTGACTGAGCGCGGACTGCACCACGTGGCAGCGCTCGGCGGCGCGGGTGAAGTTGCCCTCCTCGGCCAGGGCGACGGCGAACTCGAGCTGCTTGAGATTCACGCAACCATCTCATTTCCAGATGACAGGGATGATGATGATTCATTTCCATCATGACTGCAGCAGGCGGACACTGTGCTCCCCCGCTTCCTGGAACACCGCGTGAGTCCGTCCCTTCCCCCTCTGCACCGCTGGCAGGTGCTGCTGATGTCGGTGGCTACCGGCGTGGCCGTGGCCAGCAACTACTATGCGCAGCCGCTGCTGCACACCATCGCCGATGCCTTCGGTGTGCCGTTCGGCCAGGTCGGCATGGTGGTCACCGCCGCACAGCTGAGCTATGCCGCCGGACTGATCCTGCTGGTGCCGCTGGGTGACCTGTTCGAACGCCGCCGCCTGATCGTGGTGATGAGCCTGCTGTCCGCCGGCGGGCTGGTGATCAGTGCCTGTGCGCCGTCGCTGGCCTGGCTGCTGGTGGGTACCGCGATCACCGGCCTGTTCTCGGTGGTGGCACAGGTACTGGTGCCGTTCGCGGCCACGCTGGCCGCACCGGAACATCGTGGCCGCGTGGTCGGCACATTGATGAGTGGCTTGCTGCTGGGCATCCTGCTGGCGCGCACCGTGGCCGGACTGCTTTCCAGCCTGGGCGACTGGCGCCTGGTGTATGCCATCGCCGCCGGCACCCTGGTGCTGGCCGCGCTGGCGCTGCAGCGCGGCCTGCCGCGATTCCACCACAGCGCCGGCCTCGGCTATTTCGCATTGCTGCGCTCGATCGGCGTGCTGTTCGTGCAGGAGCCGGTGCTGCGCCAGCGCACCCTGCTGGGCGCCTGCAGCTTCGCCATGTTCGCGATCTTCTGGACCCCGCTCGCGTTCCTGCTGGCGCAGCCACCTTACGCCTACAGCGACGCCACCATCGGCCTGTTCGGGCTGGTCGGTGCCGCCGGCACGCTGGCTGCGGGCCTGGCCGGGCGCATGTCCGACCGCGGCCAGACCGGACGCGCCACCGCCATCGCGCTGGTGCTGTTGCTGCTGTCATGGCTGCCGCTGGGACTGTCGGCACACTCGCTGCTGGCACTGCTGGCCGGTGTGGTGGTGCTGGACCTGGCCGCGCAGCTGCTGCATGTCAGCAACCAGAACCTGATCTACGCACTGCAACCGGCGGCGCGCAACCGGCTCAACGCCGGCTACATGACCGGCTACTTCATCGGCGGTTCGCTGGGCTCGCTGCTGTCGGCGCAGGTCTACCAGCGCTTCGGCTGGACCGGGGTCTGCGTGGCCGGTGCTGCAGTGGCCGTGCTGGCCCTGCTGCTGTGGATGCCCGGCGCGCTGCGCGCACGCCAGGCTTCGGTGACTGACTAGAAGCTGCCCTGCAGCGCCAGCTCCCACCGCCCACCGGCATTGCCCGGGAACAGCCGCTTCGCTGCGTTGTCGGTGTCATGCACGGTGGCCCGCAGCTCCCATGCCGGGGTCAGCGAGGCGATGGCACTGAGCTGGCCATGCAGGTAATCAGGCCCCTGTGCGGTGGCCAGCCAGTACTGGCCTACCGCCGCTTCCAGGCGGAACCGCTCGTGCAGCGGCACCCGCACCCCCAGCTGGGCATAGGTGCCGCGATGGCCACCGGCCAACGCGTCGTTGGAATGCGCGATCTGCAACCAGGCGCGCTGCTTCCAGGTCACGGTGGTATTGAGTTCGGTCCAGTCCAGCGCGCGGCCGGTACCTGGATACACATAGCGGGTCAGGTTGGCATCCAGTGTCCAGTCCGGTGCCAGCGCGCCGGACCAGCCTGCCACCAGGTCGAACTCGCTGCGCGCGCCATTGTCCGGTTTGAACGAAACGTTGGAGCCCCACACGCTGGCATACCAGCCCGATGCAACCGAGATCTTCGCGCCCGCCTGCACCGCCGGGTCGCCATCGCTCTGCGAGCTGCCACGCCACACGTAGTCGCTGGTCAGTGTGGCACTGCCGCTGACCTGCACCTGTGCCTGGGCGCTGCCGATGCCGAGCAGCCCTGCCAGGGCGGCCACCATCGCCGCCATCATCCCCTTGCTGTTCACTGCACTGTGTTCCTCGTTGAAGGCGGTTGCGCCGCCGGGAGCGCAGTGTCGAGGTGGTGGCCGTAACGGATCGAGGGTGCTGCCGGGCCCGTGGCGCAAATTCGGCGTAAATCCCGTGGACCGGGGGCCGCGTGCCAGCGGCGCGGTATCATGGCGACTTGTTTCCAGGAACCAACCGCGTGGACGCCATCCTGACCCCGGTATCGATCGGCGAGCTGATCGACAAGATCACCATTCTCGAGATCAAGGCCGAGCGCATCGACGATGTGGCCAAGCTGGCCAACGTCCGCACCGAGCTGGACGGCCTGCTGCCCTTGCTGCAGCAGCAGCTGCAGGCACAGCCGGCACTGGCCGTGCTGAAGCAGCAGCTGAAGGCGATCAACGAGCGCATGTGGGATATCCAGGACCAGCTGCGCGACAAGGAAGCAGCCCAGGTGTTCGACGATGCGTTCATCCAGCTGGCGCGTGGTGTCTATGGCACCAATGGCGAGCGCGTGCAGGTGAAGAACGAGATCAACCGCGTGGCCGGTTCGGCGCTGGTGGAAGAAAAGCAGTACCAGGGCGAATAAGCCGGCTCACCCTCATTCGAGCAGATGCCGGATGCGGAACAGTTCGCCGTCACTGCGGATGCCGAGCTTGCGATAGGCGGTCCGCTTCTGCGTACTGACCGTGCTGGCCGTACGGCCGAAACGCCGTGCGACCTCACCGGTGCTGCAGCCCTGCAGGACCAGCCGGAGCACTTCGCGCTCACGTCGGCTCAATGCTGCGAGCAGCGGCTCCGGTGTCCGCCGCATCCGCGATCGACTCAACGGCGTGCGCAGTTCCGGCGGTACGAAGTGTCCGCCACGGACCAACACATCGACCGCGCGTCGCAGCATGTCCGGCGAAGTCTCCTTGGACAGGAAGCCGCGCGCGCCGGCCTGCATCGCCAGGGTCACCGTGCTGGCATTGCAGTGTGCGGACAGCACCAGCACCGGCAGCAGCGGCCAGCGCCGTGACAGCAGGCGAAGCAGGGACAATCCTTCCCCGGGCCCATGCGGTGCCAGCAGATCGACCAGCAACAGGTCGATGTCGCCGGGCTGGCGCTGCAGCAGGTCGAACAGTTCGCGCTCACAGGTGAAGCTGGCACAGACCTGCACGCCAGCGTGCCGGCGCAGTACGACTTCCACCCCCAGCCGCAGTACTGGATGCGGCGCCAGCATGGCCAGGCGGCAGGGCCGGTCGAGACACAGAGCGGGAACGGCAGGCGGCATCACACAGATCCGGCAATACGAAGTACCCACCGTAGGTCGGTGCTGCGGTCAGCGGAATCCAATTTATTGCAACAGAGCACGACCGGGGCGTGTGGTCAGGCGCGGTTTCGTTTCCCCACAACGCAACAGGCCCGGCAGAAGCCGGGCCTGTCGAGGCATCTTCAGCGCGCAGGCGCGCCGAGGAAGCAATTACCAGCTGAAGCGCGGGCCGACGGTGTATTCCTTGTCGCCGTCGCGGTTCATCTTCAGCTCGCCGTTCAGGCCCCAGTTCTGGTTCAGCTTGACCTGACCGCCCAGGCGACCGTACCACTGGCCTTCCGGATTGATGCCGTGCTTCTTCGAGAAGTCTTCGTAGCCGACCATGCCGTAGACTTCGGCGTGGGCACCGAAGGCGGTGCGGATACCGGCTTCAGCGCTGTAGCCGTTGAAGTCCAGGCCGTGCTTCTGGTCGCGCTTCTGGTAGGCAACGCGGGCAACGAAGTCGGTGGTCGGAGCGATTTCAACGTTGTAGCCGGCGCCGATCTTCCACTGGTCCAGCTTGATGTTGGTGTGGTCGATTTCCTGGCGGCTGTACTCACCGAAGGCGTGGAAGTTCGGCAGGAAGCCGTAGGAACCCTTCACGCCCCAGCCGTCGGCCTTGAACGCGTCGATGTCGGTCTTGGCGTAGTCAGCTTCGGCGTAGTTGTACGACAGGTTCTCAGCAGCCGAGGCGGTGAACGGCAGGGCAGCGGCCAGGGCCAGAGCAATCAGCGAATTCTTCATGGGGGTACACCTTTACTTTCTTATGGTGTGCAGCAGCGCCAGGGCGCCATCGCATCGGGAATGTAAATTCTCCGTTATTCGCCACAACGCTCCCTGAAAACAGCGGTCTTCGCATTGCTGAATTTTTTGGCTTGATTCAGGCTGCGTCTGGCACACGCGCGCGGCGCGCGTGCATTTCATGGGCTACAACGAACGTGCGCTGCTGAATTGTCGATCCATGACGCCCTGGTTCGTCGGGTACTTGAAGGCCGTGCATGCGGCACGGTCCATCCGGAGGCAGGCAATGAGCTACATCGATGGTTTCGTCCTGGCGGTGCCCACCGCCAACAAGGAGAAGTTCCTCGCCCATGCACGCACAGGCGATCCCGTTTTCATCGAGTACGGCGCGCTGCGTGTGGTCGAATGCTGGGGTGACGACGTACCGCACGGCAAGACCACCGACTTCTTCGGCGCGGTGAAAGCCACGCCGGATGAGACGGTGGTGTTTTCCTGGATCGAATGGCCGGACAAGCCGACCCGCGACGCCGGCATGAAGAAGATGATGGAAGACCCGCGGTTTGATCCGGCGAAGAATCCGATGCCGTTCGACGGCGCGCGGATGATCTACGGTGGGTTCGTACCGCTCTACGAGCTGACGCGCTGAATCCGGCGGACGTGCTCAGCGCGCGTCCGTGTCATCGCTGGCAGACGCATGGCCGGCGCCCAGAGCGGCGCCGGCGCCGAGGCCCACACCGCCCATGCCGGCCCCCATTCCGCCACCGCCACCACCACCCGCACGACCGCCCTTGGCATCGCCGTCGTTGCGGCCCTTGCCGCCACCACTGGCAGCGGGTCGGGTTGGTCCCTGCGGCGGTATCTGCAGGTCGGTCGGAATCGGCGCCAGATCCAGCGCTTCGCGCACGAAGTCGCGCAGCGAGACCACCAGTTCGTGGGTGTGCACCGGCCGCCCCTGTGCCAGTTCGTTGGCCGCGCGCGCGGCCAACCGCACCTGTTCGTCGGTGCCCAGCAACAGGATGTCCGACAACGCGGCCTCGACGGCATCGCGGATGCGGCGCGCGCGATCCGAGCGGGGTTCGGCGATGCCTTCGGCATCTTCGCGCTGGCGCAGGTCGCGGCGATGGCTGGGATCCACGCCCAGTTCGCCAGTGAAGGAACCGCCCAGGGTCTTGTAGGCCGCCATCAGCGTGCGCAGCCGCTCATTGATCTGCCGGTTCTCGCGCTCGCGGCGCTGCTGCAGGGTCTGCATCACCAGCAGGCGGATGCCCACGCCCAGCAGGGTGATCAGGACCAGGCCAGCCAACGTGGACAGCACGCCCTGCCAGGAACTGAAGTCGATACCACGCATGCCCGGGGCTCCGGCGGGAAGAACCTGCATCTTGCCCCATGGGGTGTCCCAGAAACGCGAAAGGCCCCACCACCCGTTGGGTGGCAGGGCCTTCGGTCACGGCGCCATTACTTGCGCTTGGCGACCTTGCGCACGGCCTTCTTGGCCGGAGCCTTCTTGGCGGCGACCTTCTTCAGCGGCGCAGCCTTCTTGGCGACCGTCTTGCGGGTGGCGGCAACCTTCTTGCCCACCGCCTTCTTGGCAACGGCGGTCTTCTTGCCGACAACCTTCTTGGCAGCAGCGGTCTTCTTGCCGACGGCCTTCTTGGCGACAGCAGCCTTCTTGCCGACAACCTTCTTGGCGGCCGCGGTCTTCCTGGTGGCGACCTTCTTGGTAGCGGCAACCTTCTTGCCGACAACCTTCTTGGCAGCCACGGCCTTCTTGCCAGCGACCTTCTTGGCGGCGACGGTCTTCTTGGCCACGGCCTTCTTGGCGGTAGCGACCTTCTTGCCGACAACCTTCTTGGCGGCCGCGGTCTTCTTGGCAACGGTCTTCTTGGCGACGCCGGCCTTCTTGGTGGCGGCCTTCTTCACGGTGGCGACCTTCTTGCCGGCAGCCTTGGTGGCGGCCTTGGTGGTCTTCTTGGCAGCAGCGGCCTTCTTGGTCACGGCCTTGCCTGCAGCCGCCTTCTTCTTGGCCACTTCCTTCTTCAGGGCAGCGGCTTCGGCCTTGGCGTTCTTCTTGGCGGCTTCCAGCTTCTTCTTGGCGTTGGCAACGGTCTTGCCGACCGACTTGGCAGCCTTCTCGGCCTTCTTGGCAACGGTCTTCTCGACCTTGGCCACAGCCTTCTTGGCCTTGGCAACGCGGGTACCGGCAGCCTTGGTGGCGCGCTTGACGGTCTTCTTGACCGACTTCACGGCGTCTTCGGCGGCGTGGGCGATGGTCTCGCCGACGTTGGTGGCGGTTTCTTTCACGTTCTCGACGGCGTCGGTCACGACCGACACACCATTACCGTTGCTCATGTTGCCCTCCTGGGGGCCTTAAGTATCAAAACGGGGCGATGCTATACCGACATTGACGATCGTGGAACGGGGCATGCGCCCGCAATCGCATCTGATGCGACGGCAATGGTGTAGCCCACCACCCTCATCAACGCTGCCGTCGTGCACGAAACCCCTTCTTTTCAGTGCTGCGCCGCAAGGTCACGGCGGGCGGAAGCGTTCGTCGCATGCGCCCGCTCAATTGCAGCCGAAGGCGTGCGATATGGCGCATCGCGGCACCGGGATGCGCAGAACTGCGCAAGTATCGGCCTGTATCGCGCCACGCCCGGGCGCGTATCCACGGTGCGTGGCGCACGGATCGCGCTGTCGCCAACGGCTCATTCGCGGCGCGCGCGGTCGGCGCTCCGGGCGCCCGGTTTTCATGGCGCATTTATCCAGATCGCGACACACTCATTCAGCTTGTTTTACCGTAGGGCCGAACCGCCCCCACCCACGCCAGCGAACCGACTCCCATGCGACCGCTTCCCACCCTGCTCACGCTCGCAATCGCCGCCGCCTTCGGTGGCTTCGTTGCCACCGGCATCAATGCGCACCTGGACAACCGGGCCGATGCCGCACCGCTGCCAGCGGTCTTGCCGACCAGCGCCGCACTGCCGGCCTCGGTGGCCGGGCAGGCGGTGCCGTCGCTGGCACCGATGCTGGAAAAGGCGATGCCGGCGGTGGTCAGCGTCAACACCAAGCAGGTGGTGCGCGTGCGCAACCCCTTCTTCAATGACCCGTTCTTCCGCCGCCTGTTCCCGGACATCCCGCAGGAACGCATCAACGAATCGCTCGGCTCCGGCGTGATCATCGACGCCAAGGAAGGCCTGGTACTGACCAACCACCATGTCATCGACAACGCCGATGACGTGCAGGTGACACTGGCCGACGGGCGCACGGTCAAGGCGGAGTTCCTCGGTTCGGACCGCGATACCGACATCGCACTGATCCGCATCCCGGCGCAGAACCTGACCGACATCAAGCTCGGCAACAGCGACCAGCTGCGGGTGGGCGACTTCGTGGTGGCGATCGGCAACCCGTTCGGTTTCAGCCAGACGGTCACCTCGGGCATCGTCTCGGCGGTGGGCCGCAGCGGCATCCGCGGGCTGGGCTACCAGAACTTCATCCAGACCGATGCGTCGATCAACCCGGGCAATTCCGGTGGTGCGCTGGTCGACCTGCAGGGCCAGCTGGTCGGCATCAATACCGCCAGCTTCAACCCACAGGGCAGCATGGCCGGCAACATCGGCCTGGGCCTGGCGATTCCGTCCAACCTGGCGCGCAGCGTGGTCGACCAGCTGGTCAAGCACGGTGTGGTGGTGCGTGGCACGCTGGGCGTGGAGAGCCAGAACCTGACCGCACAGATCGCGCAGGGGCTGGGCCTGGGTGAAACCCGTGGTGCGCTGATCACCCGGGTACTGGCCGGTTCGGCCGCTGCCGCAGCCGGGCTGAAGCCGGGCGATGTGGTGGTCTCGGCCAACGGCCAACGCGTGGACAGCGCTGAAGCCCTGCACAACGTGGAAGGCCTGGCCGCGGTCGGCAGCCCGCTGACGCTGGACGTGCGCCGCGAAGGCAAGCCGCTGCAGATCAAGGCAACGCTGAAGGAACAGGCCCGCGCAGTCACCGGCGACAGCCTGGATCCGCGCCTGGGCGGCGCCACCTTCGTCGACCTGCCGGAGTCGCTGCGCCAATCGGGCGTTGGTGGCGTACTGGTCAGCGAGGTCAAGCGCGGCAGCCGCGCCGCCACCAACGGCCTGCAGCAGGGCGACATCATCACCGATGCAACGGTGGGTGAATTCGCCGACCTCGCCAGCTGGCGCGCCAATTTCCAGCAGCGCCCGCCAACGCTGGTCGTGCGCGTACTGCGCAACAATGGCCAGCAGCAGGGCCAGCTCGTGATGCGCTGATCGCCCAGCCGTAACACCTCCTATACCCCGGCAATGCTATTGCTGTTAGTCCAGGTCGGCACCGCCGACACCCGTTCCCCCATCGCAACAGGAGTGATTCGATGAGCCCCACCAATACCGAGAACCTGAAGGAACACCTGGGTGAAGCCGGTTCCCACCTGAAGCAGGCCGCCACGGCCGCCGGCGGTGCGATCAAGGGCGCAACCGGTGCCGCGACCGACGAACTGCGCATCGGCAAGGCCAACGTCAAGGCCGAACTGTCCGACAGCGCGCTGTCCGGCCTGGCCGCCGCCGAGTTCGGTGGTGCCGCTGCCAAGGAACAGGTCGACGCACTGATGGACAAGGGCAAGGACCTGATCGACAGCGCCGCCGAGCTGATCCGTGAGCGTCCGCTGGCCTCGTTCGGCGTCGCCTTCGCTGCCGGCTGGATCATCGCCAAGCTGGCCCGCGGCAGCAGCGACAAGTAAGCCGCGGCGTGAGCGAAGACAACGCGCAAGCCCCTGATCCGGCGGCCACCCCGCCGCTGGATGAGAGCATCCGCCAGGTCGGCGCGGCCGGTCGTGCCGCTGCCGATTCGGCCAAGCATTCGCTGCGTTCGCTGCGCCGGTTGGCCTCGGCCGACTTCGCGCTGGCACGCAGCGCGTTCGGCCGTGCGCTGGCCTGGGCCGGCGTGGCGATCGTGTTCGGTGCCTCTGCCTGGCTGCTGATGGCCGCCACCCTCATCGCCCTGCTGCAGAGCTGGGGCCTGAGCTGGCTGCAGGCCCTGCTGATCACCTCGTTGCTCAGCCTGGCCGTCACCGGTTACGCGATCTGGCGGGTGTCCTACTTCTTCCACCACACCGGCATGCACGCCACCCGGCGCCAGCTGTCACGCCTGGGCCTGTTCGACGAGCCCAGCGAAGACGATCCCGATGCCGATGTGCAGCTGCCGGAGGGCAAGCCATGAAGTTCGGTGCGCTGCAACGGCGGGTGAAACGCTGCGAACAGGTGGTGACCGTGCGCCTGGTTGAAACCCAGGACCACTGGTCCACGCTCAGCCAGGTCTGGCGACAGGGCTGGTCACCGCTGCGCATCGTGGTGGTCGGTCTGGCCGGTGGCTTCATTGCCGGCAAGCTGGAAGTACCTGGCAAGGTCAACGGTGCCCGCTGGCTGCAGATGGTGGGTTCGGTCTCGAACCTGTTCGCCAGCGCGCAGGCCGCGTTCGCCACGGCGATGGCGGCGCAGGCGGCAGCCAGCGCCGACGACGCGGCCGAAGAAGCCGACGAAGCCAGTGAGCAGGTGCAGGCGACCGCGTCGGCATCCACCGCTCGGCCGGCACCAGCGGCGCAATCCGCCGCGGAACCGGAACTGCGCGAACCGCGCCCGGCCGAGGCCGCCACCGAGCTGTCCGAACGTTGATCCACGAAATCCGCCGCGCCGATCGCGGCCGGCGGATAATGCGCTCCCCTTTCCGGTTGATGCGTCGATGAGCGAGTCCCTCCTGTCCCCGCCACCGGCCGGCCCCGACGAGCCAGAGGCAGCGCTGCCACCGCCGTCGCGCCCGCGCGGGCCGATGTCGCTGGTGGTGCTTGCGACCCTGGCGGTGGGCTACACGCTGTGGGCCGCACAGGACATCATCCTGCCGGTGCTGCTGGCGATGTTCTTCGCGCTGGTCGGCAACCCGATCCTGCGCCTGCTGCAGAAGCTGTGGATTCCGCGCGCGCTGGGCGCACTGTTGATCCTCGGTGCGGGCCTGGGCGTGACCGGTTCGCTGGCCGTGCAGCTGATCGGCCCGGCGATGGAATGGGCGCAGGAAGCACCACAGCAGCTGCGCAAGGTCGCCCGTCAGGTGCAGGACCTGACCAAGCCGGTGCAGCAGGCCAACCAGGCGGCGGAGAACTTCGCCCGCGTGGCCGGTGGTGACAGCAACCACAAGGTGCAGGTGATCCGCACCCAGCTGGACGACCCGTACCGCATGCTGACCCGCGCGCCGCGGCTGGCGGCTTCGGTACTGGCGGTGGTGCTGCTGACCCTGTTCTTCATGATCTACGGGCAGAGCCTGCAACGCGCAGCGATCGCCCTGTTCCCGAACCGCCAGCAGCAGCGCTTCACCAGCGACATCCTGCGGTCGATCGAGCGCGAGGTCTCTCGCTACGTGCTGACCATCAGCGTGATCAACACCCTGGTCGGGCTGGTGTTCGCCGGTGTGTTGATGCTGTTCGGCATCGGTCTGCAGGAAGCCCTGCTGTGGGGCACGGTGGCTGCATTGCTGAATTTCGCCCCGTATGTCGGCCCCCTGATCGGCGTGGCGCTGATGCTGCTGATGGGCTTCGTCGAGTTCCGCGACCCCCTGCAGGCCCTGCTGCCGGCCGCCGCCTATCTGGGCCTGCACACCCTGGAAGGGCAGATGGTGACCCCGATCGTGCTGGGCCGGCGCATGAAGCTGTCACCGCTGGTGCTGATCCTGGCGCTGATGGTGTTCGGCTGGGCCTGGGGCATGATCGGCCTGCTGCTGGCGGTGCCGCTGCTGGTCTGCATCAAGCTGGTGCTGGCACGGCTGGACGGCATGCAGGGCTGGGCGCGGCTGCTGGAATGAAAGCCCGTGCGGGCAGGGGTAGAATGGCGGGGTGAATTTCCCAGTCCAAGCCATCACCCTCGACCTTGACGACACGCTGTGGCCGTTCGCTCCGATCGGCGCCCGCATCGACCTGGTCCTGCACGAGTGGATGCGTGAACACAGCCCCGCCACCGCCGAAATGTATCCGGTGGCGGCGATGCGCGAACTGCGCGAGCGCCTGTACCACGCCCATCCGCACCTCCATCACGACCTGAGCGCACTGCGCCGGCTGACCCTGCACGAAGCGCTGCACACCAGCGGTGCCAGCCTGGAGCTGCTGGAACCGGCGTATGAAGTGTTCTACGCCGCGCGCAACCAGGTCGAGTGCTACCCCGATGCGATCGACGCACTGGCGCGGATTGCCGCGCGGGTGCCGGTGGCGGCGCTGAGCAACGGCAATGCCGATCTGGAGCGAATCGGCCTGGCCCATCATTTCGCCTTCCAGCTGGGCGCGCGCGAACACGGCGCAGCCAAGCCGGAGGCGAGCATCTTCCATGCCGCCTGCACCCGCCTGGGTGTGGCGCCGGCACAGGTACTGCACGTCGGCGACCATGCCGAAATGGACGTGGCCGGGGCGATCGCCGCCGGCCTGCGCGGATGCTGGATCAACCGCGAAGCAGCCACCTGGACCCATCCGCAGCTGCAGCCGGACCTGCAGTTCGACACCCTCACCGGTTTGGCCGACTGGTTGGATGCCAACCTCGACGCTGCCGCACCCCGGAGTACCTGACGCATGAGCGAGATCACTGGTTTCACTGCCGACACCGCCGCAGCACTGCCGCTGTACGTGCTGGACCGCGAGCAGTTCGCGTCCTGGAAGGACGGCCAGCCGGCCGCCACCCAGGCATGGCTGGCGTCGCAGGGCTTCACCGCCGGTGCCTTCACCACGGTATTGCTGCCCGGCGCCGATGGCCTGGCCGGTGCGGTGATCGGCGTGGGTGATCGCGCCGATGCCTACAGCTACTCGCATGCCCCGCACGCGCTGCCGGAAGGCAGCGTGTGGCAGCTGGCCAGCGAACTGCCGGCCGCCGAACTGGCGCTGCTGCAGCTGGGCTGGGGCCTGGGCAGCTACCGCTTCGATCGCTACCGCAAGCGCCACCGTGCACCGGCACGCCTGGTGGCTGAGCCGACCGGCGAAGTGGCCGACCTGATCGCCGCCAGCCTGCGCGTGCGCGACTGGGTCAACACCCCGACCGAAGACATGGGTCCGCAGCAGCTGGAAGACGCCGCGCGCGCGCTGGCCGATGCACATGGTGCGCAGGTCGATGCGATCACCGGCGATGAACTGCTGAAGCAGAACTTCCCGGCCATCCACGCCGTGGGCCGCGCCTCGCACCGCGCACCGCGCCTGGTCGTGCTGCGCTGGGGCAAGGACACCGATCCGGCGCTGGTGCTGGTCGGCAAGGGCGTGTGCTTCGATACCGGCGGCCTGGACATCAAGCCCGCCGACGGCATGCGCAACATGAAGAAGGACATGGGCGGTGCGGCACACGCGCTGGCCCTGGCCGGCCTGGTGATGGCGCGCGGCCTGCCGGTGCGGCTGACCCTGCTGGTGCCGGCAGTGGAAAACGCGATCGGACCGGATGCCTTCCGCCCGGGCGAAGTGATCGCCACCCGCAAGGGCCTGAGCGTGGAGATCGACAACACTGACGCCGAAGGCCGCGTGATCCTGTGCGATGCGCTGACCTTCGCCAGCGAGCAGAAACCGGACCTGGTGCTGGACTTCGCCACCCTCACCGGCGCCGCGCGCATTGCGCTGGGCCCGGACCTGCCGGCGCTCTTCAGCAACGACGACAGCGTGGCCCAGCAGTGGCTGCAGGCCGGCGACGCGACACGCGACCCGGTCTGGCGCATGCCGCTGTGGCGCCCCTACCTGCGTTACCTGAGCAGCGGCATCGCCGACCTGGCCAACGCCGGTTCGCGCATGGCCGGCTCGGTGACCGCCGCGCTGTACCTGGAGCGTTTCCTGGAAGACGGCCAGCGCTGGGCGCACCTGGACGTGTACGCCTGGAACGACGGCGAACGCCCGGGCCGTCCGGCCGGTGGCGAAGCGCTGGCGCTGCGTTCGGCGTGGGCGATGCTGAAGCAGCGCTACAGCTGATCGGGTGGGTGCCGACCTTGGTCGGCACGCCGTCCCCGGCAAACTTGACGAAAAATTGAATACCGGGCCTGGAAGGGTTCTGCGAGGATGTGTGGGTCGACCACCCACACGCTCCGTGAAGGCAGGACTCCGACCATGTCGCTCTTCCGCTACACCCGCGCTGGCCAGACGCCGGGCGCACCGCGCAGGCATTCGCCGCTGCCCTGGATCGCACTGATCGCACTCATTCTGGGTGCGGTGGCGCTGGCCTTCGCCTGGCTGGCCGGCTGGATTGGCGACCGCCTGACCGCGCAGCGCTTCACCGACACCATCGAAGCTACCGGCCCCGCCCATCCCGGGTTCCGTCGTGCGCACAGCAAGGGCATCTGCGTAAGCGGTTGGTTCGAACCCAGTGCGCAGGCCCCTACCCTGTCCAGCGCCCGCGTGTTCTCGCAGTCACGCGTACCGGTGATGGGCCGCCTGTCGATCGGCGGCGGCGATCCCTACGGCGCCGACAACACCGCACGCGTACGCAGCCTCGCGGTGCAGATGGTCAGCGATGATGGCCAGGAATGGCGCATGGCGATGAACAGCTTCCCGTTCTTCGCCGTGCCCAACGCCGAGGCGTTCTACGAGCAGACGCGCGCCGCCATCCCCGACCCGGCCACCGGCAAGCCCGACCCGCAGAAGATGGCCGCCGTACTGGCCAGGTACCCCAGTGCGCAGGCTTTCCAGCAGTGGGCCAAGACGGCGCCGTGGACCAGCAGCTGGGCCGACACCACTTTCAACAGCGTCAACAGCTTCTGGTTCACCAACGCGCAGGGCCAGAAGCGCGCGGTGCGCTGGCGCTGGCAACCGCAGGCGCCGGTGGTCGAGATGGATGCGGAAACCCGCAAGCAGGCCAGCGTCGATTTCCTCAGCCAGGAACTGCAGCAGCGCCTGGCCAGCGGCCCGGTGCGCTGGAACCTGGTCGTGACCACCGCCGAGCCTGGCGATGCCATCGATGATCCGTCGGTACCGTGGCCCGAATCGCGTGATCAGGTGGTGGCCGGCGTACTCAGCCTGGACCGCATGCAGTCGCAGGAACAAGGCGCGTGCGGCCAGATCAACTTCGATCCGCTGATCCTGCCCAGTGGCGTGCGTGGCAGTGACGATCCGATCCTGGCGGCCCGCTCGGCGGTGTATTCGCAATCCTTCAACCGCCGCGAACGCGAGCGCGCCACCGGCAACGTCGAGCAACCGAAGGAGGCCGCACGATGAGCACCGGCAACGGCCACTTCAACCTGCTGGCGCGGGTGCTGCACTGGTCCATGGCACTGATGATCATCGCCATGCTGTTCATCGGCGTGACCATGGTCGCCTCGCTGCACCTGCGGCCGATGCTGATCGATCTGCATCGCCCGTTGGGCATCGCGATCGGCGTACTGGTGCTGCTGCGCCTGTACAACCGGCTGCGCCATCGCCCGCCACCGCTGCCGGCGGATCTTCCGGTGTGGCAGGTGATGGCGGCCAAGGCCTCGCACTGGATGCTGTACGCGCTGATGCTGGCGATGCCGCTGATCGGCTGGGCGATGCTGTCGGCCGGCGGTTACCCGATCGTGCTGTGGGGCGGCCTGCACCTGCCGCCGATCGTGCCGCACACCCCGGCGCTGTATGCCGCGTTGCGCAATGCGCACAGCCTGCTGGCATATGTGTTGTTCGCCACGGTGCTGATGCATGTGGGTGCGGCGCTGTTCCACCTGTGGGTGCGGCGGGATGGCGTGTTCCAGGCGATGGCGCGCGGGAAGGATTGATCGGGTTCGCCGGGCGTTCCCGGCGGATTGTTTCCGCGACCGCGGGGGGTGTCACTTTTCTTTTCGCGCGAAAAGAAAAGTAACCAAAAGAAACGCGCCGCCAGAGCGCGAGCCGGTGCTGCGCACCGGTGCCCTGTGCTTCTCGGTGAATCAGGGGACGGCGCCGAACTCGCTGCGCTCAAACACCGGCGCCTCTTCGCCCCTGATTCCCCTGCGATGCTCGGCTCGCTCAAGGCGGACCCAAGGTCAAATGCCACAGCTGCACCCAGTAGATCCACGCCATGCGTGGATGCTCTAGCTGTTGATCTTGCCCTTCAAGTCCGCCTTGAGCGAGCCGAGCACCGCAGGTCCGGCGAGGGCGAAGAGGTGCGGGTGTCTGAGCGCAGCGAGTTCCCGCGCCGTCCCTCGACGGACCGAGGAGCGCAGGGCACCGGCGTGCGCAGCACGCCGGCTCGCGGCCGGCGGAGCGTTTCTTTGGTTACTTTCTTGATGGCGCACATCCATGTGCGCCACCCTGCGGGCCGGCTACGCCGTTCCACGCTGCTCCTGCAGCGTGGTGCACGAGCAAAGAAAGTGACACCCCCCGCGGTCGCGGAAATGACATCACCGGGAAAGGCAGGCCGCCCCTACAACCACCCCTTCTGCCGCGCCAGCCGGTACGCCTCGATCCGATTGGCCACGCCCAGCTTGCCGATGCACTCGGACAGGTAGTTGCGCACCGTACCGTGCGACAACCCCAGCTGCTCGGCGATCTCGCTGGCGGTGCGGCCCTCGCCCGCCAGCCGCAGCACGCGGCGCTCACGGTCGGTCAGCGGGTCGGCCTGCGACCACGCATCCAGTGCCAGCTGCGGGTCGATCGCGCGGATGCCCTGCTTCACCTTGCGCAGGGCATCGGCCAGGTTCTCGGCCGGTGCGTCCTTCAGCAGGTAGCCCAGCACCCCCGCCTCCAGCGCGCGACGCAGGAAGCCGGCACGGGCGAAGGTGGTCACGATCACCACCTTGATCGGCAGTTCCTGGCGGGCGATGCGCTGCGCCAGTTCCAGTCCGCTCAGGCCCGGCATCTCGATGTCGGTGACCAGGATGTCCGGCTGCAGCTGCTGCAGCATCCGCCACGCGGTTTCGCCATCGGCGGCGCTGCCCAGCACTTCGATGTCCGGCTCCAGGCCGAGCAGCGCCGACAACGCACCGCGCACCATCGCCTGGTCTTCGGCCAGCAGGATGCGGATCATGCGGCACCGTCCTGCGCCAACGACGTAGGCGACAGCGGCGTAGTCGCGGCCATCAACGGCACGCGCACCGTCAGCACGGTGCCCGCCCCGCGCGGCGACTGCAGCGTCAACTGGCCACCCAGTGCTGCGGCCCGCTCACGCATGCCGCAAAGTCCATTGCCCTCGGCCTGCACGCCGCCACGGCCGTCATCGCGTATCTGCATCGCCAACTGTCGTTCCTCAAGCATGAAATCCACCTGTACCCGGGTCGCCTGCGCATGGCGCACGATGTTGGTTGCCGCCTCGCGCAGCACCAGCGCCAGGCCACGTTCCACGTCCACCGGCATCGCAGGTGGCGTCGTGTACTGCAGATGTACCTGCTGGCATTCCAGCAGCAGGCGCGCCGATGCCAGCTCGCCAGCAAGATCGCTGGCGCGGATGCCGGTCACCGCACTGCGCACCTGTGCCAGCGCTTCGCGGGCAATGTCCTCGGCCTCGCCGATCTCCTGCCGCGCGCGTGCATCACCGCGGTCGTGCAGCTTGCGCGCCAGTTCCAGCTTCAGCGTGATCAACGACAGGGTATGGCCCAGCAGGTCGTGCAGGTCGCGGCCGATACGCTCGCGCTCGGCGGTGGTGGCCAGCCGCCGCACCTCGTCCTGGGACAGCTGCAGTGCGACGTCGCGCTGCTGGCTCAGGGCCTCCACGTTCACCACCAGCCCGACGATGAACGAGACCGCCGGCATCCACACCATGGCCTGCCACGGATAACCGAAGTACAGCGCGGTGCCGCAGAACAGAAGGTTCAGCCCGGTGAGCTGCAGCAGGTACTGCCACCAGCCGCCGCGGCTGCTCATGCGGATCATCACGCAGCCGAACACGAAATAGCTCAGTCCCGAGGGATACCACGGCAGCAGTACCAGGGCCATCACGATCATGCCCAGCGCGTAGCGCCATGCATGGTGCCGTGGCGCCAGCATCACCTTGGCGTAGAACAGCAGGAACATCGGATAGCTGACCAGGGTCAGCAACAGCCAGCGCAGGGTGAAGCCGTTCCCCAGCACCGGGGTGAGGAAGATCCATACCGACCACAGCAGGTGGATCGCACCGCTCCAGGGCGATTTGCCACGTCGCAGCAGCTCGGCCACCGCCGAATCCGGTGCGGGGCGCAGCAGGGACGCAAGCCAGCTCGACGACACGGGAGAATCCAGGCGGGGACGATCGCTGCCGATCATGCCAGTTCAGCCGATCCGGCGCAGGCGACGGCGCGCCAGCAGCAGCGCGACCACCGTGACCGCCAGCAGCACCAGCAGGTGGCCGGCCACGCTGCCCACCGACGGCAGCCCGACCACCGGCAGCGCCAGCTGCGCCAGATGCCAGGTCGGCCACAGTGGGGCCATCGTCGAGAACAGCGTGGGCAGCGCCGACAGCGGCAGCCACAGGCCCGACAGCAGGGCCAGCGGCAGGTAGACCAGGTTGACCATCGCCGGTGCCGCGCTGGCACTGACATGGCTGCCGATCAGCAGGCCGATCGCCCCCAGCGGCAGCGCCGCCAGGCCCGCCACCGCCAGCAGCTGCAGCACCTGCAGGGCGTGCAGCTGCACACCACCGAGCACATGCGCCACGCCGATCAGCAGCAACGCCACCAGCAGCGCGAACATCACCGCCATCGCCAGCCGCGCCAGCAGCGGTGCCGCCGCCGGCATCGGCAGCGCGCGCTTGAGGGTCAGCAGGCCGCCTTCTCGGTCCAGCGCCAGCTGCACGCCGAAGCCGAACAGGGCCGGGGCCATCGCACCGAACACGCAGTAGGTGGCCAGCAGGTACAGCGGCGCGTGACCACGTCCGAGCAGCACGCCGAACAGCAGGTAGAACAGCACCGGGAACAGCAGCGAGGGCACCGCGAACGCCGGCGTGCGCCAGGCGCGGCGCAGTTCGGCCATCAGCTCGGCGCGGTACGGGCGCAGTGCCTGGCGCCATGCAGATGGCGGCGCGGGTGTGGTGCCGGTACGGGTCATCGTGTTCATGCGGCCTCCCGGGTCATGTCGAGGAAGGCGTCGGCCAGCGCCGCGCCCTGTACTTCCAGTTCGCGCAGCTGCGCATCGGCGGCCAGCAGGCGCGCCACTACCGGCTCGGCCGGGCTCGCCAGCAGCTGCAGGTGCTCGCCGTCGCGCTGCACGTCCTGCACGCCCGGCCACTGCTGTACGTCTTCAGCAGTCAGCACGCTGCGGCAGCGGATGCGGCGTGGCCGGTCGGCCAGGCGCAGCTCGCTCAAGGGTGCATCGGCCAGCACCCGGCCCTGCTCCAGCACCACCACCTGCTGCGCCAGCGCTTCGGCCTCCTCCAGATAATGGGTGGTCAGCAGCACGCCGCAGCCTTCGGCCACCAGCTGCCGGATTGCCTGCCACATCGCCTGCCGCGCCTGGATATCCAGGCCGGTGGTGGGCTCATCCAGGAACAGCACGCGCGGGCGGCCACAAAGGGCGATGGCGAACTGCACGGCGCGCTGCTGGCCACCGGACAGCTGGCCGTAG
This sequence comes from Stenotrophomonas riyadhensis, assembly GCF_040256885.1. Lineage (NCBI taxonomy): Bacteria > Pseudomonadati > Pseudomonadota > Gammaproteobacteria > Lysobacterales > Lysobacteraceae > Stenotrophomonas > Stenotrophomonas riyadhensis. Next base: position 283,789 of record NZ_CP155568.1, on the reverse strand, counting down.
CGGCGGCGCGCCAGCGCCTGCAGGCCGGCACGCTGCAGCACCTCCTGCAACGGCATCGGGTCGGGATAGCAGGCGCTGGCCTGCGCCACCAGTTCGTCCACCTGCAGCATCGGCGGCAGGCTGGTGCTCTGCAGCATCACGCCCAGGCCGATACGGCTGGCGCGCTGCTGCGGGTCACCGCCAAGCAGCTCGACCTGGCCGGCGTCGGCGCGGCGCAGGCCCAACAGCACGCTGATCGCGGTACTCTTGCCGGCACCGTTGCGGCCCAGCAATGCGAGCACCTGGCCAGCGCGAACCTGCAGGTCGATGCCCTGCAGGGCGGTATGGTCGCGGTAGCGCACCTGCACCTGCTGCAGGCGGGCCAGCGACGGGGCGATCGGATCCATGGGCGGTACCGGTAGCGGGGACGTTGCCATCCTGTGCCGCCGTGGTCACGTTTCGCAGTTTCCGCCGTCAGTGTCATCGGGTGACAGCTGTCACTGCCGTCATCGCTGTGCCTGCCTTCATGCTGTGCCGCACGCTCCACCGCCGGAACCGCCGCCGTCCGCTCTTCCGGCCACACCCGCCCGAACGCCTGTGATGGAACGAATGAACGCTTCTGCCGAGCTGTTGAAGGAACTCCGTATCGACCGCAAATCGCCGCCGCCCGCCTCCGGTGGCGGTAGCAATGGCGGTGGCCGCCGCTGGCTGTGGATCGCGATCATCGTGGTCGTGCTGCTGGTCGCCGCCGCCGTCACCTTCCTGTTCGGCCGTGCGCCAGCGGTGGAAGTGGAAACCGCACCCGCCGTGGCCATCCAGCAGGGCAGCGCCAGCAGTTCGGTGCTCGATGCCAGCGGCTACGTGGTCGCCCGGCGCATGGCCACGGTCTCGGCCAAGATCACCGGCAAGGTGCGCGAGGTGATGATCGAGGAAGGCATGCGCGTGGAGCAGGGCCAGATCATGGCCACGCTGGACCCGATCGATGCCGACGCGCAGCGCAGCCTGTATGCCTCGCAGCTGCAGGCCGCACGCAGCCAGGTGGCCGGTCTGGAGGCACAGCAGAAGCAGGCCGCCGCCGAAGCCAGCCGCCTGCAGGCGCTGGTCGGCCAGCAGCTGGTGTCGCGCTCGCAGTACGACCAGGCCGTGGCCCAGCGCGACAGCCTGCGTGCCCAGCTGGATACCGCGCAGCGCAACGTCAAGGTTGCCAACGACCAGCTGGCCATCGCCGACCTGGGCGTCGATAACAACATCGTGCGTGCGCCGTTCTCCGGCGTGGTCACCGCCAAGGCCGCGCAGCCCGGCGAAATCGTCTCGCCGCTGTCGGCCGGCGGCGGCTTCACCCGCACCGGCATCGGCACCATCGTCGACATGGACTCGCTGGAGATCGAAGTCGAGGTGGGCGAAGCCTTCATCGGCCGCGTGCAGCCGAAGATGCCGGTGGAAGCCACGCTCAACGCCTATCCGGAGTGGAAAATTCCCGGCGAGGTGATCGCCATCATCCCCACCGCCGACCGCGGCAAGGCCACGGTGAAGGTGCGCGTGGCACTGAAGGTGAAGGACCCGCGCATCGTGCCGGAGATGGGCGTGCGGGTCAGCTTCCTGGAGCAGGCGCAGCCGCAGGCGGCGGCCAAACCGCAGGGCGTGCGCGTGCCGGCGGGCGCCGTGGTCCAGCGCGAGGGCGCCTCGGTGGCCTTCGTGCTGGGCGACCAGAACCGCGTGCAGCAGCGCACGGTCGTGGCCGGCCAGGCGATGGGCAAGGACCGCCAGATCCTCAAGGGCGTCAGCGCGGGTGAGTCGGTGGTGGTGAACCCGCCCGACACCCTGCGCGATGGCGCCAAGGTGCAACAGAAACAAGCGCAGTAACGGCCTGGCGCCCACGGGCGCCGCCGGCAGCACCGCTCGACGCACGCCTGCGGCCCCCGCCGTGGCGCTTCCCCGTTTCCCGCCTTCCGTGGAGAACCACCCATGTCGACCCTGGTTTCACTGCGCAACATCACCAAGACCTACCAGCGTGGCCCCGAAAAGGTGCAGGTGCTGCACGGCATCGACCTGGACATCGCCAGCGGCGACTTCGTCGCACTGATGGGCCCGTCCGGTTCGGGCAAGACCACCTTGCTCAACCTGATCGGCGGCCTGGACAACCCCAGCGGCGGCGAGATCAGCATCGAAGGCGAGCGCATCGACCAGATGAGCGGCGGCCAGCTGTCGACCTGGCGCAGCCACCACGTCGGCTTCGTGTTCCAGTTCTACAACCTGATGCCGATGCTGACCGCGCAGAAGAACGTGGAGCTGCCGCTGCTGCTGACCCACCTCAATGCCGCGCAGCGCCGCCGCAATGCCGAGATCGCGCTGACCCTGGTCGGCCTGGCCGACCGCCGCAACCACCGACCGAATGAGCTGTCCGGCGGCCAGCAGCAGCGCGTGGCGATCGCGCGGGCGATCGTCTCCGACCCGACCTTCCTGATCTGCGACGAGCCCACCGGCGACCTCGACCGCCAGTCCGCCGAGGAGATCCTCGGCCTGCTGCAGCAGCTCAACCGCGAGCATGGCAAGACCATCATCATGGTCACCCATGACCCGAAGGCCGCCGAGTACGCCACGCACACGGTGCACCTGGACAAGGGCGAGCTGGCCGACGCGCCGCTGGCCCACTGACGGAGGCCACGGCGATGAAATACTTCTCGTTGGTGTGGGCGCAGCTGTTCCGCAGCCGTACCCGCACGTTGTTGACCCTGCTTTCGGTGGTGGCCGCGTTCCTGCTGTTCGGCATGCTCGATTCGGTACGCGTGGCATTCACCTCCGGCGGCAGCGTGGAAGGCGCCAACCGGCTGGTGGTCGCCTCGCGGCTGTCGATCACCCAGTCGCTGCCGATCCGCCTGGAAGCCCAGGTGCGGCAGGTAGCCGGCGTGCGTGACGTGGCCTACGGCATGTGGTTCGGCGGCATCTACCAGGACCCGAAGAACTTCTTCCCGAACTTCTCGGTGTCACCCAACTACTTCGATGTCTACCGCGAGCTGCAGATCGATCCGGCACAGCTGGAGGACTGGAAGCAGACCCGCACCGGCGCCATCGTCGGCGAGACCCTGGCCAAGCAGTTCGGCTGGAAGATCGGCGACACCATCCCGCTGCAGGCAACGATCTTCCCGCGTGGCGGCAGCAACGACTGGCCGCTGGAGCTGAAGGGCATCTACCGCTCCAAGGACCGTGCGCTGGCCGCCAACGAAGAACGCCAGCTGATGATGAACTGGAAGTACTTCGATGAATCCAACGACTACATCAAGAACCAGGTGAGCTGGTACACAGTGACGCTGGACAATCCGGACCAGTCCTCGCGGGTGGCGCAGGCGATCGATGCGATCTCGGCCAACTCCGACCACGAGACCAAGACCCAGACCGAATCGGCGTTCCAGCAGGCCTTCGTCAAGCAGTTTGCGGACATCGGCATGATCGTCACCTCGATCATGGGCGCGGTGTTCTTCACCCTGCTGCTGTTGACCGGCAACACCATGGCGCAGGCCGTGCGCGAGCGCGTACCCGAACTGGCCACGCTGAAGACACTGGGCTTCAAGGACAGCACCGTGCTCACCCTGGTGATGGTGGAGTCGGTGCTGCTGATCGGCCTGGGCGGCCTGATCGGCATGGGCCTGGCTGCGCTGATCCTGCCGGCGATCGGGCCGAAGAGCATGGGCATGCTGCCGCCGCACGTGCCGACGCCGACCTGGCTGATGGGGCTGGGCCTGATCGTGGTGATCGGCATCATCGTCGGCCTGTTGCCGGCGCTGCGTGCCAAGCGCCTGAAGATCGTCGACGCACTGGCCGGCCGCTGAGGAGAACGCAGACATGTTCAAGAGCAAACTCAAGAAGTGGCTGGGCAACGGCGTGACGGTGCTGCTGCTGGTGATCGGCCTGGTGCTGTGGATCAGCCTGCCGTGGATCGGCGTGCTGGCCGTGGCCGTGCTGGTGGCACTGTGGCTGCTGCTGACCCGCGGTGGGCGACTGGCACTGGCCGCCACCCGCATCGGCGTGGCCAGCCTGCCGCAGCGCTGGGGTGCGTCCTCGGTGATCGTGGTCGGCATCGCTGGCGTGGTCGGCGTGCTGGTGGCGATGCTGGCGATGGGCGAAGGCTTCCAGGCCACGCTCAACAACACCGGCGATGACACCACTGCCATCGTGCTGCGCGGCGGCTCGCAGGCCGAAACCAACTCGGTCATCACCCGCGAACAGGTACCCACGCTGTCCACCCTGCCCGGCATCAGCCGCGATGCCGAAGGCCGGCCGTTGCTGTCACCGGAGCTGTCGCAGGTGGTCAACCTGGTGTCGAAGTCCGACGGCACCGACGTCAATGCGCAATTCCGCGGCGTCGGCCCGCAGGCGTGGGCGGTGCATGACAAGGTCAAGATCGTCGAAGGCCGCAAGTTCGCCACCGGCCTGCGCGAGATCGTGGTCGGCCAGGGCGCCAAGGGCCAGTTCCGCGATATGGAGGTGGGCAAGACGTTGACCCTGGGCAACCAGACCTGGACCGTTGTGGGCGTATTCGTCACCGGCGACGCGCATGATTCGGAACTGTGGACCGACGCCGACACGCTGGCCACCACCTACCAGCGCAGTGCGTGGCAGTCGATCAGCGTGCGCACCGATGGCAAGCCCGGCTTCGAGCAGTTCAAGGCCGCCGTCGCTGCCGACCCTCGCCTGAAACTGGACGTGGAAACCACCCGCGTCTACTACAGCAAGCAGGGCGGTGGCCTGACCAAGCTGATCGACATCCTCGGCAAGGTGATCGGCACCATCATGGCGGTGGGTGCGGTGTTCGGTGCGCTCAACACCATGTATGCAGCAGTGGCCACGCGCGCGCGCGAGATCGCCACCATGCGCGCGATCGGCTTCCGCGGCCTGCCGGTGGTGACGGCGGTGATGCTGGAGACGATGCTGCTGGCCTTGCTCGGCGGCCTGCTCGGTTGCGCAGTGGCATGGCTGCTGTTCAATGGCTACAGCGTGTCCACCATCGGCAGCAACTTCAGCGCAGTGGTGTTCAAGTTCCACGTATCGCCGGAACTGCTGTGGACCGGACTGAAATGGGCATTGGGCATCGGCCTGGTCGGTGGCCTGTTCCCGGCACTGCGCGCGGCACGTTTGCCCATCACCACGGCGCTGCGCGAAACCTGAGCATCACGCAGCGACAGACCGCGCATCACGCAGGGGACGGAGCGAAGGCTCCGTCCCTTTTTCGTTGCCGGTCTCAGCAATCCACGGCCGCGACATCACACGGCGGGCGCCGCTGGGCCAGATGCTGGCGAAGCGCCTCCTCCGGCGCGCACGCCGTGCCCAACGCGTGCTGCTCGCCCGTATGACGGTCGACGAAGATCGGTCCATTGCCGGCCAGCGCATCCGAGATCTCGCCGGATTGCAGGTAGCGCAGCGACTGGAAACAGAACAGCCAGCCTTCAACCACTTCATGCTCGTGCGTGATGGCAACCGGCTCATCGTCGCTGGCAAGTGCAGCCTCCACGCGGCGGCGTGCTTCTTCGAGCTGGATCATTCCTTCATCTCCTGCGTTCGACGAAATCGCGAAGAGCATTTCATGCACGCAGGCGCATCACAACGGAAGAGCACCTGCGCATCGCCGCGCTCTGCGACGTGTTGTCGCAACCACTCAAGCATGCCGGGTTCGCGCCGCTATCGATGCCTCTGCCCATCGCAAACGCAGCGCGCGTGACGCTGCGCACAGCGCATCTGTGGATTGTTGGTTGCGATTCATTTTCGCGCACATCCGTGGCGCAGAGACAAACAGTTACGAATGGAAACATTCTAGAATCGCGCCCCCCACGTTGGTTTGCAGCACCCCACGCGCCCATAGAACGGGCGCATGTTTTTCCTGAAACACGAGATTTCACGGATGTCCCTGAAAACCACTCCGCTGCGCAACGCGATCGTCATCGCGCTGGCCGCCAGCTGCACCACCCCCGCCTTCGCACAGAGCACCGGCGACGCCACCACCACCCTCGACCGCATCGAAATCACCGGCTCGCGCATCCGCCAGGCCAGTGTCGAGACCGCACAGCCGGTGATCGCGCTCAACCGCGCCGAGATCGAGAAGAAGGGCTACGTCAACGTCGCCGACATCCTGCAGGACATTCCCGCCGCAGGTTCGCCGAGCATGGGCCGCGCGTCTTCGCTGACCTCCTCGCGCGACTTCGGCGGCATGTACGTCAGCCTGCGCAACCTCGGCCCGGAACGCAGCCTGGTGCTGATCGACGGCCGCCGCATGGGCGTCAGCGCCGGCGGCTACTCCGACCTGGCCTCGATTCCGTCGGCCATCGTCGAGCGCGTGGAAGTGCTGACCGATGGCGCGTCCGCGCTGTACGGCTCGGACGCCATCGCCGGCGTGGTCAACATCATTACCCGCAAGAACTTCGACGGTGGCCAAGCCAGCGTCTATGTCGGCCAGTACGGCCAGGGTGACGGCCAGAAGCGCTCCTACAGCGCCACCTTCGGCAAGACCTTCGACCGCGGCTGGTTCACCGTGGGTGCTGAGCGCACCAAGGAAGACGAAGTGCTGGGCAAGGATCGCGAGTTCAGCCGCTATCCCAACGGCCCGCGCCACCCGACCGACAACCTGAACGGCAACACCCCGTGGGGCTACGTCACCGTCGGTGGCAAGAACCTGACCGTGGGCCCGGGCGGCGATCCGAGCCAGAAGGGCAACTTCCACGCGCCGGATCCGGCCGATGGTGCCAACAGCAAGACCAACATGAGCCTGCTGACCGGCCTGGAGCGCACCTCGGTGTTCGCCAACGGCGGCTTCTCGATCACCGACGACCTGCGCATCGTCGCCGACGCGCTGTACAGCAAGCGCGAATCGACCAAGCAGCTAGCCGGCTACCCGTACTCGGTCAGCGCCGCCCAGGCGCGCAACGGCAGCCGTGCCGCCCTGTCCAAGGACAGCACGTTCAACCTGTGGGGCCAGGATGTGCTGTTCGCGCACCGCTCCGAGGAGCTGCCGCGCGGCACCGAGAACAATCTGGAGACCAAGCGCGCCAGCATCGGCCTGGAAGGCAGCTTCGAAACCGGTTCGCGGTACTGGGACTGGAACGTCAGCTACATGTACAACCGCAATGAAGGCGAGCGCATCGGTACCGGCAGCATGTACCAGCCGCACGTCAACCAGGCCGTCGGCCCGTCCTTCATGGATGGCAACGTGGCCCGCTGCGGCTCACCGGGTGCGGTGATCGCCGGCTGCGTGCCGTGGAACCCGGCTGCGCCGATGGGTTATACCGGCCCTGGCTCGCTGAGCAACCAGGACGTACAGGACTACCTGTTCGCCCGCTTCGTCGACAAGATGAAGAGCACCACCAAGGTGGCCAGCGCCAACATCTCCGGTTCGCTGTTCACCCTGCCGGCCGGCGACATCATGGGCGCGATGGGCTTCGAGCACCGCAGCGAAGAAGCCAGCTACACGCCGGACATGCGGGTGCAGAAGGGTGAGATTACCGGCACCAGCGGCCAGCCGACGCGTGGCGACTACTCGCTCAACGAGGTCTACCTGGAGCTGCAGGTGCCGCTGCTGGCCGACCTGCCGTTCGCCCGCGAGCTGTCGCTGGACGTGGCCGGCCGCTACTCGGACTACAACAATTTCGGCTCGACCACCAACAGCAAGTTCGGCCTGAAGTGGAAGCCGATCGACAGCCTGCTGGTCCGCGCAACCTATGGCACCGGCTTCCGTGCGCCGACCGTGGATGACCTGTACGGCGGTACCGTCACCACCCGCGATTCGTTCACCGATCCGTGCGATACCTCGTTCGGTACCGCGGCCACCAGCCCGACCGTTGCTGCCCGTTGCCAGGCGCTGAAGGTGCCAGCCAACTTCCGCCAGCTCAACAGCGATGGCACCGTTGCCACCAAGCCGGGCCAGCAGTCGACCGTCGACTTCAACTCGGGTTCCAACGCAGCGCTGAAGCCGGAAACCGCCAAGACCTGGACCGTGGGCCTGGTGTACAGCCCGGACTTCGTGGCCGGCCTGGATGTCAGCCTCGACTGGTGGAAGATCCGCATCAACAACGCCATCGTCTCCGAGACCGCCAACAGCATTCTCGAGCAGTGCTATGTGCAGGGTTCGGACGCCGCCTGTGGCCGCTTCACCCGTGGCAGCAACGGCCAGGTCAACAGCCTGGACCGCTCGCTGGTCAATGCCGGTTTCCGCGAAACCGCCGGCTATGACGTCAACGTGCGTTACCGTCTGCCGGAAACCACGTTCGGCCAGTTCGCCGTCAACTGGAACACCACCTACACCGACTACCTGAAGCAGCGCAACGACAACGCCGCGACCACGCCGGTGGAGCAGCGCACCAGCTGGGGCGGCGACTTCCGCGTCCGCTCGACCTTCAACCTGGATTGGCAGTACGGCGACCTCGGCATCGGCTGGACCGCGCGCTACTACTCCAGCATGAAGGAGAAGTGCTCGTACATGGACGAGTGCAACCTGCCGGGCTTCAGTTCGTCGTACACCAGTGCATCGCCGACCAACAAGGTGGGCTCCAACACCTTCCACGACCTGCAGGTGCGCTACAGCCTGCCGTGGGATGGCACCGTGTCGCTGGGCGTGAACAACGTGTTCAACCACCAGGGTCCGATCATGTACAGCCAGCCGAACAGCAGCTTCACCTACTACGGTGGCTTCGACATCGGCCGCTTCATGTACATGAAGTATCAGCAGCGCTTCTAAGCCTGCAACCGCGTTCCCGCCACAGCCATCTCTCTCCTGGCTGTGGATGGAAGCAGAGCGGCGCCCCTCGGGGCGCCGTTCTTTTTTGGGAAGCGGGGTCGGATCCCTTCGCCCCGCGAAGGGCTCTGACCCCGTTCCATGCGACCCCGTCCTGGTCAGCGCCTTGCGGCGCGCATCGTGCGGATGTTGTCGCCGACGAACAGCACCAGGCCGGCCCAGATCGCGGCAAAGCCGATCGCCTTGGCGGTGTCGAACGCTTCGTGGAAGAAGAACACACCCAGCAGCAGCTGCAGGCTCGGCGCGATGTACTGCAGGATGCCGACCAGCGACAGCGGAATGCGTTTCACACCGTAGGCGAAGCCGATCAGCGGCACTGCGGTGACTGCGCCGCCGAAGATCAGCAGCAGGTCGTTGCGCCAGCCCCAACCATGGAAGAACGCGCCGCCGTGGCCATTCTCGGCCCAGATCGCGAAGGCCAGCGCCGGCAGGAACAGGTACATGCTTTCCACGCCCAGGCCGGCCACCGGGTCGACTGAAACCAGCTTGCGCAGCAGGCCATACAGGCCGAACGAACAGGCCAGGCCCAGCGCGATCCACGGCGGTGTGCCGGCGTCGATGGTCAGCCAGGCCACGCCCACCGCCGCCATCGCCACCGCCACCCACTGCAGGCGGCGCAGGCGTTCCTTCAGCACCAGCACGCCCAGCAGCACGTTCACCAGCGGGTTGATGAAGTAGCCCAGGCTGGTCTCGATGACATGGCCGGCGTTGACCGCCCAGATGTACAGGCCCCAGTTGAAGGCGATGGTCAGGCTCGACACCAGCAGGATCGGCAGCGCGCGCGGCTGTGCGGCGATCTTCTGCCACCAGCCCAGGCGCGAGCTGAGCAGCAGCCAGCCCAGCACCAGCACGGTGCTCCAGATGATGCGGTGGGCGATGATCTGGAACGAGGGCACCTCGTTGAGCAAGTGCCAGTACACCGGCACCAGTCCCCAGATCACGAAGGTGGAAGCGGTGACCAGCAGGCCCCGGCGTTGTTCTTTCTCATCCATGCTCATTTCTTTCTTGTCCTTGCCATCGTCAGCACCACCACACCCAGAAGAATCACCACCATCGCCAACAGGTCGCGCCAGCCGAACCGCTCACCGTTGAGCAGTGCGCCCAGCAGCACCGCGATCACCGGATTGACGTACGCGTAGCTGCCCGCCAGCGCGGGGCGCACGTTCTGCAGCAGCCACACGTAGGCGGTGAACGCGACGATGGAGCCGAACACGCACAGGTAGGCCATCGCCAGCAGGCCACCGGTATCGGGCAGCGTGGTCGGGCGCTCGCCTACCGCCAGGCCGATCAGCACCAGCAGCACGCCACCGCAGACCATCTGCCCGGCAGCGGTCATGAACGGGCCCGGCAGGTCCAGCCCACGCGCCCACACCGAACCGAAGGCCCAGCCGATCGGCGCGATCAGCAGCAGCACCAGCCCGGTCGGCGAGGCCGTCAGGCTGCTGCCGGCGTTGAGCCAGACCACGCCCAGGAAACCGATGGCGATGCCCAGCCATTCGCCCTTGCTGGCGTGCTGGCCGCGCAGCGCCGAGAACAGCGCCATCCATAGCGGCACCGAGGCCACCGCCGTGGCGGCCAGGCCCGAGGACACCTCGCGTTCGGCCAGGACCACCATGCCGTTGCCCAGCACCAGCATGGTCACGCCCATGATGACCAGGTTGCGCCATTGCCGCAGGGTCGGGTTCGGCAGCTTCCAGAACAGGCGCAGCGCAAGGAACATCAGGCCGCCGGCAATGATGAAGCGGCTGCCGGAGACCATCGTCAGCGGCAGTGCGCCGCCGTGCAGGGCCTTGGCGATGCCCAGGTAGGTCGAGCCCCAGACCACGTAGACCAGCAGCAGTGCCAGCGCGACAAGGCCACCCCGGGGGGCAGCCGCAGACGAAGAGGGGGGAGCCGACATGACACACCAGGGAGCCGGGGGAAGGCGGATTCTAGGACGTTTTGAGTATGGTCCGGGACCCCATACGGTGGCACGCTGTCATCCATCCATGCACCCTGCTCTGGTCTGCTACCCCGTGTTGACGGTCGATGCAGTACCAAGAGGGCTGCCCGGCCGCGCCGCCCCAAGGCCGGGCGCCGTTTTCCCTGCGCACGGACGCGCCGCATCGAGGATTCTCACCCAGATGAGCACCACGTCCCAACCTGCTGTCCCCGCGAACGACCGCGCCGCCCTGCGGCGGTCGATCTCCAACACCCTCAAAGGCTCCGCCGGCAACCTGGTGGAGTGGTACGACGTCTACGTGTACTCGGTGTTCGCCGTGTACTTCGAATCGCAGTTCTTCTCGCCCGATGACAAGAACTCCACGATGTACGTGTGGGCGATCTTCGCGGCGACCTTCCTGATGCGCCCGATCGGCGCCTGGTTCTTCGGCCGCTTCGCCGACCGCCATGGCCGCCGCCTGGCGCTGACCGTCTCGGTCACGCTGATGGCGCTGTGTTCGTTCCTGATCGCCATCACCCCCACCGCCGCCAGCATCGGCATCTGGGCCGCGGTCATCCTGCTGTTTGCGCGCCTGCTGCAGGGCTTCGCCACCGGTGGCGAGTACGGTGCCAGCGCCACCTACATGTCCGAGGCCGCCATTCCCGGCCGCCGCGGCTTCCTGTCCTCCTTCCACTACGTCACCCTGGTCGGCGGCCATGTGCTGGCCCAGCTGACCCTGCTGCTGATGCTGACCTTCTGGGGCAAGCCGGAAATCTCCGAGTGGGGCTGGCGCATTGCCTTCGGCATCGGCGGCATCGCCGCGGTGGTGGTGTTCTGGCTGCGCCGGGGCATGGACGAGTCGCTGTCGGAGTCGTCCATCGAGGCCGCGCGCGAGGGCAAGGCACAGAAGTCCGGCTCGATGTACGAACTGTTCGTGCACCAGTGGCGGCCGCTGCTGCTGTGCTTCCTGATCACCGCCGGCGGCACCGTGGCCTTCTACACCTACTCGGTGAACGGCCCGAAGATGATCCAGAGCGCCTTCGCCGGCAACGACCCGATGACCGGCACCCTGATCAACCTGGGCGTGCTGGCGTTTCTGATGGTGCTGCAGCCGGTCGGTGGCTGGCTGTCGGACATCATCGGCCGCAAGACCCTGCTGGTGTTCTTCGGCGTCGGTGGCGTGCTGTACAGCTGGTACCTGATCACCCAGCTGCCGCACCAGCATGACGCCACCCTGGCGTTCCTGACCCTGGCGCTGGCGTTCGTCATCCTCACCGGCTACACCTCCATCAACGCCGTCGTGAAGGCCGAGCTGTTCCCGACCCACGTGCGTGCACTGGGCGTGGGCCTGGGCTACGCGCTGGCCAACTCGCTGTTCGGTGGCACCGCCCCGCTGCTGTACCAGGGCGCGCTGAAGACCGGCCACGTCGACTGGTTCGCCATCTACGTGACCGCGACGATCGCGGTATCGTTGGTGGTCTATGTGTTCTTCCTCACCAACAAGGGCCCGAACTGGCTCGACGGCACCCGCAAGTAAGCGCGTCGTCATGATCGCGGCCACCGGTGCATTGCCGGTGGCCGCTACGTCTCCCGCCACGCCATTGATGTGGATCGCGGCGACGCTGGCCGCAGCCACGGCATTGGCCTGGCTGCTGCGCCGCCCCAACGCGCAGGCCGCGTGGCCGCGCATCGGATTCGGGATTGCCCTGCTGGTGTTCTGCGCCGCGCTGGCGCTGCAGCTGGCGGTGGACCTGGGCAGCGGCCACAGCTCGCTGCAGCTGCGCCTGCATCGCGGCATCAATGCAGGGTCGCCGGTTGGACTGCGCACGATGGTGGCGTGCTATCTGGCAGCGCTCGCCGCCAGTGGCTGGGGCGCGTGGACGCTGCTGCGCCGGCGCTGACGAATACCCGGGCGTGCCGGCCGCTGGCCGGCAACGCCACCTCTTTCGGTAGTGCCGGCCGCTGGCCGGCAACCTCATGAACCTTCGGAAAGAGCAGGGAGTTGCCGGCCAGCGGCCGGCACTACCTCAACGGCGGGCCGCTTCGCTCTTGTCGCGCGCGCCGCGGAACTCCGATTCCTTTTCCCACGTCGGCCAGCGGCGGCTGTTGGCCAGCTCGGCGCCCAGGTCGTAGACCAGCAGGGTGTCGGCGGCGTGGCCGCTCGGGTCCCAGCTCGGGGTCCAGGCATCGCAGGCCTGGTGGTAGCAGTCAGCGAAGTACTTCTCGCGCAGCGCGCGGCCGGCTTCAACGCCGCCGTCCAGCTTGTCCAGCCCCGGGCCGATGGTGATCGCCGGCACGCCCAGGCGGGCGAAGGCGAAGTGGTCGGCACGGTAGAAGAAGCCGGCTTCCAGGTTCGGGTCCGGGCTGTAGCTGCGGCCGCGGGCCTTGGCCACGCGCTCCAGGTCACCCTCCAGCGAGACCCGGCCCTTGCCCCACGAGGCGATGTCACGGGTCGCGCCATCCGGGCTGAACATCTCGATGTTCAGCACTGCAGCGGTCTTGTCCAGCGGCGCCAGCGGGTGCGCGGCGTAGTAGCTGGCACCCAGCAGGCCCTTCTCTTCGGCGGTCAGGGCCACGAAGTACAGCGTGCGCTGCGGCTGCGGGCCGGCGGCGAACACGCGGCCCAGTTCCAGCACGGTGGCCACACCGGTGGCGTTGTCGATCGCACCGCGGCGGATGCGGTCACCCTTGGCGTCCGGCTGGCCGATACCAAAGGCATCCCAGTGCGCGGAGAAGATCACGGCCTCGTCGGCGTGTTCACCACCGGGCAGCTTGGCCACCACGTTGCGGGTCACCACCTGCTCGCGCTTGAGCGCGAAATCAACGCTCAGCTTCGCGTTGTCCAGCGCCACCGGGCGGAAGTCGGCACGCATCGCCTTGCGCTTCTCGGCATCGAAGTCGAGGCCGGCGTCGGCGAAGATCGCCTCGGCCAGTTCGCGCTGCATCCAGCCACGCAGCGGCGTGTGCTGCGCCATCGCCTCGGCCTGGCTGCGCTCGATGTCGAACAGCGGCGAGGTGCCCGAGCTCTTCACCGTGGCCCAGCCATAGGCGGCCGGTGCGGTCTCGTGCACGATCAGCACGCCCTCGGCGCCACGGCGTGCGGCTTCCTCGAACTTGTAGGTCCAGCGGCCGTAGTAGGTCACCGCCTTGCCGTCGAACGCGCCCGGCGCATCGGCTTCGAAATCGGCGTCGTTGATCAGCACGACGGCGATCTTGCCGTGCAGGTCCACGTCCTTGTAGTCGTTCCACTGACGCTCCGGCGCGTCGATGCCGTAGCCGACGAACACCAGCGGCGCATCCTTGATCTGCACGCGCTTGCGCGGCTGCAGGCTCTGCAGGGTCACGTCCACGCCGTTGGCCAGCGCGCGCTTGCCCTGCTTCAGCGACAGGCTGGCCTTGGCCGCGCCGTCCAGCTGCGCGCGCACCAGCGGCACCGGCTGCACCCAGCTGCCGTCCACGCCGCCCGGCTGCAGGCCGTAGCTGCGGAACTGCTCGATCAGGTACTGCACCGTGCGCTCTTCGCCCTCGGTGGCCGGCGCGCGGCCCTCGAATTCATCCGACGCCAGCACGCGCACATGGCGCGACAGTGCCTGCGGATCGATGCCGCCGCCGGGCAGATCGTTGGCCGCATGGGCCAGGCCACCGACGAACAGGCAGGACGACAGCAGCAACACGCGCATCGGATTCACGGCAGTACCACGGCTAGCTTGGAAGTCACCAGAGTGTAACGTGGTCGTGACATCACGGCGCAGCATGGGCCCACGTCATCCACGCATGGCGTGGATCTACCAGTGGCACACCGGATTCCCGCCAATAGGGCGCGCCCAGGTCAGCGCGATACGCGGTCCAGCCAGCACGCCAGGCCCTGCGCGTTGAGTTCGATGTCCATCGCCAGCACTGCAGTCACCGCGGCATCGTCCAGCGCACAGCCATGCAGCTGTGCACGTTCCAGGTACAGCGCCTGCAGCGCGGCCAGCAGGCAGCGGTGGCGGTCCGGTCGCCCGTCGCACTGGCGGCCGATGGCGGCCATCGCATCGATCTGCTCGAACAGGTCTTCGGCCAGCTTTTCAACCTGCTGCACGCGCCCATAGTGGGTCAGGTACATCGCCTGCGGCGCGTAATCGAGCATGCGCCGGATCGAAGCCTTCATCGCCTCCGGGTCGAACTGCACCGGCGAGGAGGTCGGGAAGATGAAAGCGCCCTGCGCACTGTCCAGCTCGCGGTAGGAGATGCCGAACGTATCGCCGGTGAACCAGCTGCGGCTGCGTGCATCCCACACGCAGTAGTGGTGCAGCGCGTGGCCCGGGGTATGCAGCAGCACCAGCTCGCGGCCGGCCAGGTCGATGCGGTGGCCGTCTTCGGCCACCACCACACGGTGCTCCGGAATCGCCTCGATGCGGCCATAGCTGCGCGCGATCTCTTCGGCGCCGTATACCGCCGTGGCGCCAGCGATCAGCCGGGTCGGGTCGATCATGTGCGGCGCGCCGCGCGGGTGCAGCACCGCCTTCGCATTCGGCAACTGCTGCATCAGCAGGCCTGCACCGCCCGCGTGATCCAGATGCACGTGGGTGAGCAGCAGCCAGTCCACTGCCTCCACGCCCAGGCCGGCATCCGCCAGCGCCTGCAGCATCGCCGGTACCGACAGGCCGGTGCCGCAGTCGACGAACGCAGCGCGGCCGTTTTCAACGATCAGGTAAGCCGCGTCGAAATCCGGGCGCTGGAAGCCGGTATCGATGGTGTGGATGCTGGGGTCGGCGGTCATCGGCACGCACCTGGCAGGATCGGGAACAGACCCCCATGGTAGGCGCGCAGGCGGCCCGGGTTCGATGCGGCTTTGGTCGGGTAGTGCCGGCCGCTGGCCGGCAACCTCGGGATAACCAGGAGAATGCATGTGCCGGCCAGCGGCCAGCACTACCGATCAGCCGGAGCGCAATGCGAACCGCGGCCGCAGCAACAGGGCCAGCACCAGCACCGCCAGGAACGCCCCGTAGGCATACAGCACCGCCAGCACCTGCGGCCAGATCGGGCCGGCGCCGGGCTGCACCACACCGATGCGGTAGCCCCACAGCATCGACACGATGCTCAGCGCGAACGCCAATACCAGGGTGGTGCCATCGAACAGGCGCCGCCGCGCGGTACGCGGCTGGCGCGGGAACAGCCAGTACAGGCTGCCCAGCAGCAGGAACCAGGGCAGGAACAGCAGCAGCGACAACCAGGCCATCGCAGACTCCATGTCATCGCGCCGGAGGCGCGTGGACATCATGCCATGACCTTCGTTCACGGGTAGTGCCGGCCGCTGGCCGGCATCCGCCCTTCAACGGCGCCGACCAAGGTCGGCATCTACCGATCAGTCGGCTCGCAGCGCCGCAAGCGCGGCCAGCACTACATCCACTTCCGCGTCCAGCTTGAACAGCTCGCTCTGCAGCTGGTCGCCCTGCTCGGCCTGCTTGATCACCGCGATCAGCTGGCCCGCATCGCGCGGCGAATCGAAGCCTTCGCTCTGGATCAGCAGCGTGCCGTCACCGGCGGTCAGCTTGAAGTAGAAACGGCCATCCTTTTCGCGGTACTGCTTGAACAGCGGCGGTGCCACGCGGGCCACGCCGGCATCCTCGCTGGCGATGTCGCCCGCAGTGGACAGGTCGCGCAGGCCCACCGCATGGCGCAGCTCGTCCAGCAGCGGTGCCGCCAGCTGCTCGCGCAGCTGCTGGCCGCGGCGCTTGAGCAATGCTTCGATCTTCTCCGGCTCGGCCATCAGCGCGTTGTAGCGCTCGCGCAGCGGCGACAGCTCGCTGTCGATGCGCTCGAACAGCTGCTGCTTGGCATCGCCCCAGCTGATGCCCGCGGCGAACGCCCTGGCGAACTCCGCGGTCTGTTCCGGGGTGGCGAACGCCTGGTACATCTGGAACAGCGCCGAGCCCTCGGTGTCCTTCGGCTCGCCCGGTGCGCGCGAGTCGGTCAGGATCGAGAACACCAGCTTCTTCAGCTCCTCGCGCGGCACGAACAGCGGAATGGTGTTGTGGTAGCTCTTGCTCATCTTGCGGCCGTCGAGGCCCGCCAGCGTCGCCACCTGCTCGTCGATCACCACGTCCGGCAGCGGGAAATACTCCTTGCCGTACACGTGGTTGAAGCGCTGCGCGAAATCGCGCGCCATCTCGATGTGCTGGATCTGGTCACGGCCCACCGGTACCTGGTTGGCCTTGAAGATCAGGATGTCGGCGGCCATCAGCACCGGGTACATGAACAGGCCGGCGCTGACGCCCGCATCTTCGTCCACGCCTTCCTCGCGGTTCTTGTCCACCGCCGCCTTGTAGGCGTGCGCGCGGTTGAGGATGCCCTTGCTGGCGATGGCGGTCAGGAACCACATCAGCTCGGTGGTCTCGCGGATGTCGCTCTGGCGGTAGAACCACACATGTTCCGGGTCCAGGCCGCAGGCCAGCCAGCTGGCCGCGATCTCCAGGGTCGCGCGCTGGGTGCGCTGCGGGTCCTGCGACTTGATCAGGCTGTGCAGGTCGGCCAGGAAGAAGAAGCTCTCGATCCCCGGCGCGCGGCTGGCCGCGATGGCCGGACGGATGGCGCCAACGTAGTTGCCCAGGTGGGGCGTGCCGGAGGGGGTGATGCCGGTAAGGACTCGGGTCGTCATGACTGCGTGGGGTAACCTTCGATGAACGGGGCCAGTTTACCTTGCACGCCACCAACCCCGTCAGGGCCTGCGGTGCGTTCATTCACGCAACCCCGCTGGAGACGCCCGATGAAACGCCTGCTGCCCCTGCTGCTGATCCTGCCCCTGGCCGGTTTCCGCCCGGCCCCGATGCCGCCGCCGGTGTACGAAGGCGGCCCCGTGCGCATGGCCCTGGTCGACCGCGACCGTGGCACCGAACTGCGCAGCTACCCGGCCCAGGGCCAGCGCTGGGTGGCCGGCGAGCGCGGCCATCGCTACGCCGTGCGCCTGTACAACGACAGCCCGCGCCGGGTGCTGGTGGTGCTGTCGGTAGACGGCGTCAACGCCATCTCCGGCGAAGATGCCGATCCTTCGCAGACCGGCTACGTGCTCAACCCCGGCCAGCGCGCCGACATCACCGGCTGGCGCAAGAGCCAGGACGAAGTGGCGCAGTTCGTGTTCAGCAGCCCCAGCGGCAGCTATGCCAGCCGCACCGGCCGCCCGGACAACATCGGCGTGGTCGGCGTGGCCGTGTTCGAGGAGGCGCGCCGCTGGTATCCGCAGCCGATCCTGCGCCGTGGCCTGCCTGCGCCGGCACCGGCCGCCGAAGCGGCCGCTGACGCAAGCGCCAGCCGCATCGAGGGCTACGCCAACAAGTCGCAGGCGCCAGCGCTGGGCACCGGCCATGGTGCACGCGAACAGTCCTCGGTGCGCGATACCGACTTCGAGCGTGCCAGCCGTAGTCCCGCACAGGTGCTGCAGCTGCGCTACGACAGCGCCCGCAACCTGCGCGCGCGCGGCATCCTGGTGGATTCGCCGTCGCGCCTGCCGCGCGAACCGCAGGCCTTCCCCAACCGCTACGTGCCGGATCCGCCGGCACGCTGATCGCCCGCCCAGACAGCACAACGCCCGCTACCTCACGGTGCGGGCGTTGTGCTGCGGGGGAAACGAAAGCGGCTTACTTGTAGTCCGGATAGTCCTTGCTCACGCTGTCCTGGAACTCACGGACTTCCTTCTCGGCGCGGTCCTTGGCCCAGCCATAACGTTCCTGCAGGCGGCCGGCCAGATACTCGGCATTGCCTTCGGCCACATCGAAGTCGTCGTTGGTCAGATCGCCCCACTTGGCCTGGGCCTTGCCCTTCAGCTGCGACCACTTGCCGGAAATGATGTCTTTGTTCATTGCTGGGAGTCCTTGGTTGCAACGGCGTTCTTACCGTGGCTCCAGCTTCGCGCAGCAGCCGTTGGGCAGCGGTCAACCGACCATGAAAACGCTGCTCACCTGCTTGAATGGTTCACTCCGCTTCGACAGCACGCAGCGAAAAGCACGCACAAAAAAGGCCGGGGAAACCCCGGCCTTTTCTCTTTCCGTTCCGTGCAGGGCTCAACGGCCCTTGGCGGTGTCCTCAACCTTCTCACCCGCCTTCTGCACGTCCTTGCCGGCACCGGCAATGGTGTTGCAACCGGCCAGCAGGGCCACCGAGAACATCGACAACAGCATCAGGGCAACTACGCGCTTCATGGGCTTCTCCTTGGGTTTGCCGCTACACCGCTTCATTCGCGGATGGGATTCTTTCGCTCGGCGGGAGAAGGCCAACGCCCACCACCGCCGCGTGAAGTGCAATCTGGCGGCAGCGGCGTGGAGCGGGTGTGAACGGATCGACGATCCGTTCAGGCCGGGTGCTCAGTCGCGCATCAGGGTGGACTTGCCGAACAGGCTTTCGACCAGGTCCACGGCCAGCTCGGCGGTGGCATTCTGCTTGTCCAGCAAGGGGTTGAGCTCGACGATGTCCAACGACCCCATGCGTCCGGTGTCGGCAATCATTTCCATCACCAGCTGCGCCTCGCGGTAGTTGACTCCACCCGGCACGGTGGTGCCCACGCCCGGCGCGATGCTCGGGTCGAGGAAGTCGACATCGAAGCTGACGTGCAGGTGGGTGTTCTCGTCGATCCCGGCCAGTGCGGCTTCCACCGCGCGCTTCATGCCGTTCTCGTCGATGTAGCGCATGTCGTAGACATCGACCTTGTGGGTCTTGATCAGGCGCTTCTCTTCCGGGTCCACCGAGCGGATGCCGATCTGGTGCATCTGCGCCGGGGTGATCGCCGGTGCACTGCCACCAAGACGGGTCAGCGCATCCGGGCCGAGGCCGCACAGGCAGGCCACCGGCATGCCATGGATGTTGCCCGACGGAGTCACGTCGCTGGTGTTGAAATCCGAATGTGCATCCAGCCACAGCACGCGCAGGGTCTTGCCCTGCTCGCGGCACCAGCGCGCCACCGCGGTGATCGAACCGATGCCCAGGCAGTGGTCGCCGCCGAGCATGATCGGCATGCGGCCGGCCTGCAGTTCGGCATAGCTGGCTTCCATCAGCGCATGGTTCCACGCCACCACTTCATCCAGGTGGCGGTAGCCTTCCACCGGCGCGGTCCACGGGTTGCGCGGGCCATCCAGGTTGCCCAGGTCGCGCACGTCCACGCCGCGCGCCTCCAGCGCCTCCGGCAGGCCCGCCACGCGCAGCGCTTCCGGCCCCAGCCGGGCACCGCGATGGCCCGCACCCACATCGGTGGGAACGCCAATCAGCGATACGGAAATGGGATGGGCCATGGGTGCCTCCTGCGGGGGAAAAAGAAGCACAGTCTAGCCAGAGCTGTGTGACACCACTCGCGGCGGTGCAGCAGGGCAATCACATGGCATGATGCCGGGCGGACCTGCCCCCGCTTCATGGAAGATTGCGATGTCGCCCTTCATCAATACGGCCTGGCCGCGCTTTTTCATCGGGGCGCTGCCCATCGCCCTTTTTGCGGTTCTGTTGAACAGCACGGTCGATGCGCCACACCACGGCTGGCTGATCCAGACGGCGCTCCTGCTGGCGCCGTTCTCCATCCTGGTGTTCCTTGGGCTTGGCTGGCAGCGTATGCGCAAGGCACACGCCGAACACCCGATTCTGAAAAGCGAGCTGCCCCGTGTGGCGACGGCATTGATCGGCAACGTGAAGCTGGCGGCGCTATGGTTCGGCCTGACCTTCGTTGGCATGTTCACCCTGATGCTGGCGTGGGTGTTGCTGTATAGGTCCTGCAGCTGAAGCCTGCCCCAACCCGCTGCGCGCTCAGCGTTCGCGGCGGCGCACCGGCGTCACGCTCTGCACCTGGCCGTTGTTGCGCATCATGCACAGGAAGCGGCCATCGGGGTAATCGATGATCAGTTCCTGGTAATCGCTGCCCACCGGCATCTGGGTGACCAGAGCGCCCTGCGCGCCCTTGCGCATGTTGCAGGCGCCCAACGCGGTATCGCCTGCCGGCGCGGGGGTAGTCACCGAGGACACATTGCGGAACACCGCGCGGCAGCCGCCATTGACCCACACCGAGTGCCGCGACAGGCCCCAGTTCTTGCCCTCCTCGCAGCGGGTACGGCTGAGCTGGCGCACGATTTCCACATTGCCACGGGTATTCAGATCGCACGACACCTGTTGCTGGCCGGTGGATTCGCAAGTGACTTCGCGCGGCAGCGCGGCATCCCCGGCGGCAGCGTCGCCAGGGCGGGCGCTGTTTGTGGCGGGCGCGGGCGCACCGCTGCTACTGACCTGGCAGATGCCATTGGCGCCGCCTCGGCCGGTGTAGCTGACCTGCGGCGAGGCGTCATCGTTGCGGCTGATCGACAGGGTGATGCCGCTGTTGACATCGCGTGCTTCGAAATAGCGGTCGTTGAAACGTTTCAACGCCGTCTCGCGGCCCTGCACGTAGACCGGCCCGCCTTCATCTGCGTGCACATCGATACCGCCCGGGCAGCTGGCGTTGAAGAACGGCACGGCGGCCATGGCCGGGGCTGCGAACGCGGCGGACAACAATGCGACGGTGAGCGGCAGGGCGTGGCGACGCATGGGCGAGTCCTGACGGATGTGTACTCCCAGTATGCGGTTAGGGTCGGAAGCGGTCTGTGAGGAGAATCAAAATGCGGGCGGTGCATTTTGGCCCTCGTGTTTGTCAGGTTCACAACGTCACTGCCCCGGTTATCGAATCAAGAAGGCCCGCTGCTGGCATGAGCACACCCTATCCAAACCTGAAACCTGTACTTGTGGAGCTGCGATTGGACGAAGTGGATTCGCACGGCGGCGCTGTTGCCGAGATGATCGCCTCCACCGCGCGGCCCATGGCGCTTTCGATAAGCCCTGAACTCATGTGGTACAGCTTCGTACTGAATGACCGCACCATCACCCGGATCACGCCTGGCACGCGGGCACACTGCACGATCTCATTCATCAACCATGACGGTGCGAAGGAGGCACTCCCCGATGGCACCGTGGCCGCCTTCGGAAATGGATCGGCAAGAAGAGGGTTGATCCGCATCATTCGGTTTGATTGAAGCTGATCGCTCCGGCGTTCTCGAGGCGGAAGAGGTGAAGCACACTGCCTTGATGCCTCACACGGCGCTGGCATGCAGCCTCACATCCAAGGCACGGGTCACCTTCAGGATGGTCGCGAAATCAGGGCTGCGCTCGCCGGACAGTGCGCGATACCAGTTTTCCCGTGACAGGCCTGCGGCAAGTACCCACACGGGCGTAGTTCGGGCTGCTCGTCGCAGAGATGGGCCCTTACTCCCGTATCAGTCGGTGTCCGGGAGCCTCGGCTGTTCTTGCCGCCGAAGGCCTCCTTGACCGCCATGGCAACTGCCGGCCATTCTCTGGCCAGATCGTCAGACCGGTTATTTCACATAGTATTGGCCTGACTCACGTGCCGATACCAACGTTTCCGATCATCCATCAAAGGTTGCCGAAAGCGCTATTGGAAGTCGAACCTACCGTGCACAGTAGTACGGAAAAACGGGAAACGATAGCGAGCGAACGGGATCAGCTGCGATGACCTCCGCATCACCGAATGCAGCATAGGCAATGCTTGCCCGTAAAGTTTGGCCTGGCTCCAAGCGAACCTCACCACATCCTCCAGGGCAGTATGTCGTCATAAGTGCCTTCGGATGTAGAGGACCAGTGGCCGTGGTCAAGGCTGCACCTTCGTACCCCATCGGAAATGTGCCATCTTCGGCAGGCCAGCTTTCCTTCGAAAGGCATAAGGGCGTGCCAACGGCAGACGCCAAGGTTACGTCGTATCGCCGCTTCGTTGGGTTATCAACCACCGAAACACTGAAATCCCGGGGTTCTGCGCGCCGAAATGGACTAGCGCAGGCAGCGATCGCCATGCACAGCAAGGTGCCTGCCAGAATCCTGTTCATCGAGCTTGGTCCATGATGTGGTCAGGATTGATAAGGCGCTGCTGGCTGGGCAGCGTCTTGAAGATATTCTGTTGCTGAGGGGATCCGAACTTGTATGCCGTGTCGCCATTAAAGAACTGGTCCTTATACCCCAGCACTGCATGCCCGGTTTCGTGACCTGCCCCCCAAGCCAACCTTGACGGATCATTGAAACTCACGTGCGTAGTATTGACTATGACCATTTTCGGCCCGGTGGTAGGCACGCCCGCCAAGGTATCTCCACCGGCCCCATATGCCGCGTTGATTTGCGCACCCGTCATACCATTGGCTGGAATAGCGCCCGCACTGGTATCCCGCAATGCCGCAGCCATTGAGCTCATATCTGAGGCAGCTTTCGCCATGTTCTCTGGAGTGGCTGAGCCAGCACCGAAGTTGCGTTGGAAAGACTTCTCCGCACGCTGGAGTGCTTTGCCCCCTTCGGCCAGTGCACCGTTGATCTTGCCCGCCGCTTTCTCCAAGCTGCCAGCGGCGCTCTGCTGGGCGCGGTCGAACTGATTCCACTGCCTGTCCGTCCAGCCGGTACCACGCGACAGGCGCCCGTCCGGGTCGGTAAAGCTATAGGGATTGTTGTTCCCATACCAGTAGCGGTTGTAGTTGGCGCCCGTATTTGGATCGGCTTGTACGGGATCGGCTGAAACGAACCGGGCCGACGCACTGGAAGCGATGGCGCACAGCGCCACGGTCAACAGCCCTGGAATGGCAATGCGCATCACAGTCCTCTTCTCGCGCGTTCGCGCTGGATGGATTGTAGGTAGCTGGCTTCCTGCTCCGGCGTTTTCTGCGTCCAACCAAGTGATTCGGCCTTGGCAAGCCATGCCAGATTCTCGCGAGTCAAACGGTGAAATTCCCCGTGCAACTCAGGTGGCAGATCTTCCGCATTCGAATACCTGGAGCGGATGCGTTGCTGGGTCTGGATGTAGTAGGCATTCGCCTTCCATATCATCGCTACCGGGTCCTTCGGATTGGCGGCCAGCGCCAGATCGGCCACGGCCATGAGCGCATCGGCGTCCTTCTTCGCCCCGTAGTGCTCCATCAGTGTGCTGGCGATGGCGCCTATCCCTTCGTGCGGCAGCAGCGGGCGCAAGTAAAGTCCATTGTCCAATGACGCCTCGGTGATCCCCGTTTCACGCTGGTAGCTGCTGTCGTATTTGAAGCCGCCCGCAGTGGCTTCAACGTTCAACCACATCTGCTGCTCGTCGTCGGCGAACTTCACCAGCAGGTGATTGGGCGCCGTAGCAAGCGCGACAGTCAGCCCCAGCCGCTGGCCCAGGATGACAAAGAGAATGGGCATTGAGACGCAGTTGCCCTTGAGTGTGGCCAAGTAGGTAGCTAGCTGCTTGTTCTTCGGATTCTTACCCAGTGGGTCCGACAGGTCGTAGGTAAAAGGCTTCCCCTGGTTCCACTCGCCCGGCATGTAAAGCGTCTTGAGCAAAGCGTCGAGGACCTGTCGCGCCGTCGGGTTGCCAGGCACATTGCCGCGTACAGCGTGCTCCCACTGATCGACTTGCCGACGCACTGCCACAGTGTCAGTGGACGGATCAATGATGCTATCCACTACCAGCTTGGCGGCGACATAGTCGACACGATCGTCAGGCAGTTGAAACTGGGCATGCAAGGGCGAAGGGTCATCAGCGGCCAAGGCAAGCGGGGCCAGAGCAAACAAACACGCGCCCCAAGCCCGTTCGATCCATCGGCGGCTTGCCTGTCTCCCCATGGCATTCCCTTCCCTTGCCCTCTGATGATCCTATGCGCTGTCAACGGCCACTGTCCAATTGCCACCCTCGACCTGCAGGCAGACGCCCGACTCTTCAACGGCGAAGTTATCCCCCAAAGGATGACGCTCTTGTCGCCCGACATGAAGCCCAGGGGGCCGATGTACCCGCCACACTCATTCTTGGCGTTGGCCCGGCCACAGGCGACGATGCCGAACTCCTCAGTGAAGTTGGCGCACACGTCCCGGACCTGCACGGCGTCCGGGTCCCAAGGGGGCCCGTGAACGGGCCGGCGTGTCGCAGGTCGATCTGGCCGAACGGCTGGGCAACACGCAGACGCTCGTGTCGAAGTGCGAGCGCGGGGACGTCGGATAGAGGCCGGGAGCGGATCAAGTTCTCCGAGGCGCTCGGCCTGCTGGGCGAGTACCTCGAGCAGCGCGCTGCCAGACTCCAGCCGAAGTCCAGAAAGAGCAAAGCAAAGGGGCGCTGACTGTACGATGGTGCCGCTTATCCGAATCGAACGGATGACCTACTGTTTACAAGACAGTTGCTCTACCAACTGAGCTAAAGCGGCATGGGTGCATCACCGGCGGCAGTGCCGCGGTCCGGGGGATTCTAGCGCAATCGCGCGCATTCCAGCGACCGGCTCTGCGCCGCCCCGCTGCGCTGCTGGGCCTGGGCCGGCTGCGTGCCTGCCGCCAGCTGCCCTTCCAGCCACCATTGGCCGGCGTCGCCGCTGGCGACCAGGCGCGGCTGGAAGCCTGCGGCCTGCACCGCTGCCATGCGGCGCTCGGCGCCTTCGCGGTTGCGGTACTGGCCCAGCGCCACGGCGTTGGCTTCCTCGCCCTGGCTGATGATGTAGTAGTCGCTCAGGCCTGCGGCGACGATGCGCTTCACCGTGGCCTGGGCCTCGTCGCGATTGGCGGCGGCCGGCAGCATCACCCGGTAGCGGGCGCCGCCGCTGGCAGCAGGCTGTTCGCGCAGGCGCACCTGGTTGAGCACAGCACCGGCCCTGCCCTGTGCACTGGTCGCGGCGGCACGGTCGGCGAACGGACCCAGCGCGATACAGCGCGGCGGCTCGGCAGCCGCAGGCGGAGCTGCGGGCTTTTCCGGTGCCGGTGCGGGCGCCGCCACGGGTTTGGCAGCGGCGGCAATCGATGCAGCGGCAGGCGCAGCCTCGGCCGTCTGCGGCTTGGCAACGTCCTGCTTTGCCGGCACGGCTGGCGCAGGCGTCGCAGCCACGGTGGTCTTCGCCGCTGGTTCGCGTTCCACCAGCGGCGAGGCCGGGGCGGCAACGGTGGCTGCGGCGGCCGCGGTTGCATCAACGCCACCGGGCACCCAGCGCAGCTCGGCCACGCCAACGGGTTGCGGCGGCGGCGCAGGCTTCTGCGGTGCATCGCGCAGCAGCCACCAGCAGGCGACGCCAAGATTGAGGATGGCCAGTACGACGATCAGGGCACGGGTCAGCATGCGCGGATACTAGCCTGCGGGCTGGTGCACCGCCCAGCGGGCGAGGCCATCCAGCACCAGCGACGGGTGGTAGTCGGCGCCAGGCAGCAGCGGCATCAGCGCCGGTGCGCCGCCACCGTGCACCAGCAGCGACGGTGCCACGCCCAGCAGCGCATGCGCCTGCTGCGCGCTGCGTTCGATCAGCGCCACCGCCGCACCGTCGCAGCCGGAGGCCAGCGCGTCAGCGGTGTCGTTGGCAAATTCGCTGTAGTCGCCGCCGGTCGCGGGCAGCTGCACGGCACGGGCATGCAGCGCTTCACGCATGGTGGTGGGCGACGCGGAAATGCGGCCGCCGTGGTGCTGGCCGTCGGCGTCGAGCAGGTCGATCGTCAAGGCAGTGCCCACGCCAACCACCAGCACCGGGCGCTGCGCCTTGGCAGCGGCCAGCAGGGCCAGGAAGCGATCGACACCGAATTTTTCCGGCTTGGCATAGGCAATGCGCACGCCCGCGCATTCGGCGCTGGTGCGCACCACATGCACATGCTCGAAGCGGCGCTGCAGCTGGTCCAGCATGGCGCTGGTCAGCGACGGCGCGGCCACGCTGGCCACGAACGCGGTGGTGCCGCTGGGCAGGCTGTGCGGCGGCTGCCCGGCCATGCCTTCGGCGCCGTGCGCCCAGGCCTGCACGTCGCCGGCACGGTCACCCTGCAACGGCGCGAACTTGAAGCGCGAGTTGCCCAGGTCGAACAACCAATCGCTCATGCCGCCCTCACGCTGACTTCGCCGGCGTGCAGCAGGCGTTCCTGGCCATCGATGCGCACGCACAGCGCGCCGTCGTCAGCCAGGCCAAGTGCGGTGCCGTGCTGCCACTGCCCGTCCAGTTCCACGCGCACTTCGCGGCCGGCCAGCATGTCGAACGCGGCGTAGCGCGGCAGGAACGGAGCGAGGCCTTCGCGATCGAATTCTTCCAGCGCCGGCAGCAGGCGCGTCAGCACGGCAGCAACGACCACGTTGCGGTCCACCGGCTTGCCGGCCAGCGTATCCAGGTCCACCCACGGCTGGGTGATCTGCTCGGCGAACGACGGCGGCATGTGCGTGTTGATGCCGATGCCGATCACCGCGCGCGCCGGGCCCGCGTATTCGCCACCACCTTCCGCGAGCAGGCCGACCAGCTTGCGGCGGCCATCGACGATCAGGTCGTTCGGCCATTTCAGCTGCGCCTGGGTATAGCCCAGGTCGTGCAGCGCTTCGGCCACGGCGATACCGGCCACCAGGCTCAGCCCGGCCAGGCGGCCAAGGCCACCGGAGTACAGGCGCAGCACCGACAGGTAGATATGCGCGGCCAGCGGCGAGGCCCAGGTACGGCCACGACGGCCACGGCCACCGGTCTGGCGCTCGGCCAGCAGGACGCTCACCCCGCGCTGGGGCGCGCTGCAACGCAGCAATTCGGCGTTGGTCGAGTCGACCGTCCAGGCCACCTGCAGGTCGTGCAGCAGGGGCAGAACCCCGGCAGGCAGGCCAGCACGGATCGCGTCCGGGTCCAGCAGGTCGACCGGGCGGGTCAGGCCATAGCCTTCGCCGGCGCGGCCCTCGACGTCCACACCGGCGGCTCTAAGTCCTTGAATACGCTTCCAAATGGCCGCCCGGGTCTGGCCCAGCTCACGGGCCAGGGCGTCGCCGGACAGGCGACCGGCAGCGAGTTTGGCCAGCAATTGGCGATCGTCCACGGCAGCTTCCACGAAGTCAGGAAGGAATTATGCGGGAAAGCCGCCAGCGACGCCCGCCACGCTGGGTTCCGCGGGGGCTTCCAACGGAGCGGCAAGTTCGGGCTAGAATCGGGAACTCACCTTCCCTTAACGTGGATGTCGTCAATGCGCCGTTATGCCCATTGCCTGATCCTGCTGATGATGCCCTTCGCGGCGTCTGCCACAGCAGCGCTGGACGACAGCCGCGGCGCCTGCGTGTCGTCCAACGGTGATGCCGCCTCTCAGCGCGCACCGACCGCGACCGCCTCGTCAGCCACCACCAAGCCGGCGGCAGTACGCCCGGCCGCCAGCAGTGCCACCAGCACCGGCGGCGGTGGCAGCGACGATGACGTGCTGCAACGCATCCGTGCGCCGAAGTGGCACAGCTACCTGCCGGGAATGTTCCGCTGATCAAGTCGTTGCTGCAGTGGGTGCGGCCTGCGCCGCGGCCGATCGACGATGTACTGTGGAATGAGGCCTGCCGCCGCGCCGCCTGGCTGCACGGTCTGGACGACGAACGCCGCGCGCGATTGCGCGTACTGGCCACACGCTTCCTGCACGAGAAGACCATTACCCCGATCGGCGAGCTGCAGCTGCAGGCCGGTGACGGTGTGCTGCTGGCCGCGCTGTGCTGCCTGCCGCTGCTGGAGTTCGGCGAAGTGGGCCTGGAAGGCTGGTCGCAGCTGATCGTCTACCCCGATGCATTCCGCGTACATCGCAGCCACATGGATGCGGCCGGCGTGCTGCACGAATGGGATGACGAACTGATTGGCGAGTCGTGGGACAGCGGTCCGTTGATCCTGTCCTGGGCCGATGTGCAGGCCGACCTGGCGGCGCCGCACGAGGGCTACTGCGTGGCGGTGCACGAGATGGTGCACAAGCTGGATGCACTGGATGGTGCGATGGACGGCACGCCGCCGCTGCCGCGCGAATGGCAGCGCGAATGGGCGGGCATTTTCCAGCGCGCCTACGACGCCTTCTGTGCACAGGTGGACGCAGGCGAGGAAACGCTGATCGATCCGTATGCGGCCGAGGCGCCGGAAGAGTTTTTCGCGGTGGCCAGCGAGTACCACTTCTCGGCGCCGGATCTGCTGCAGCAGGCGTTGCCGGAAGTGGCCGCGCAGCTGCGGCGGTTCTATGGCAAGCCGCCGGCGATCGAAATACGGTAGTGCCGGCCGCTGGCCGGTACCTTGGCACTGCCACCGAAGATCATGAGGTTGCCGGCCAGCGGCCGGCACTACCGGAACACCACGCGCTGTTGCGCCAGGCGATACCCGGCGGGCGGGAGCGCGCAGCTGCGGCGGTTCTATGGCAAGCCGCCGGCGATCGAAATACGGTAGTGCCGGCCGCTGGCCGGCACCTTGGCACTGCCACCGAAGATCATGAGGTTGCCGGCCAGCGGCCGGCACTACCGGAACACCACGCGCTGTTGCGCCAGGCGATGCCCCGCGGACGGGAGCGCGCAGCTGCGGCGGTTCTATGGCGAGCCGCCGAAGATCGAAATACGGTAGTGCCGGCCGCTGGCCGGCATCCTGGCACTGCCACCGAAGATCATGAGGTTGCCAGCCAACGGCCGGCACTACCGGAACACCACGCGTTGTTGCGCCAGGCGATGCCCGGCGGACGGGAGCGCGCGGCTTACGGTCCCGGCGGCAGGCGCACTTCGAAGCGCGCCCCACCCAGCTCGCTGGAGCGGCCTACGGCCAGTTCTCCGCGGTAATCCTTGATCAGGTCCTGCACGATCGACAGGCCGATGCCGTGGCCCTGCACGCGCTCGTCGCCACGGACGCCACGCTGCAGCACCTTGCCGATGTCGTCAGGGGCAATGCCCGGGCCATCGTCGTCCACCGCCAGCAGCAGGCCGGCGCGACGGGCGTTCGGTGCCGGCAGCGGCTGCGCGGTCAGCAGCACGCGGCGGTTGGCCCACTTGAAGGCGTTTTCCAGCAGGTTGCCGAGCAGTTCCTGCAGGTCACCCGGTTCGCCATGGAAGCGCGCGGCCGGGTCGATGTCGAATTCGCACAGCACGCCCTTGGAGGCATAGACCTTTTCCAGGCCCCGCACGATTTCCTCGGCGTTGGATTCGATCGGCAGCGGCGCGGAGAACAGCTTGTGGCCCGACGACGCAGCGCGTGCCAGCTGGTACGAGACCAGGTTGTTCATGCGCTGCAGCTGCACGTCCAGTTCCTCGCGCAGCGCGCCGTCGCCGGCGCCGCTGTCCATCTGCGTGCGCAGCACCGCGATCGGCGTCTTCAGGCTGTGCGCCAGATCGGCCAGGGTGTTGCGCTGGCGCTCCAGGTTCTCGCGCTCGCTTTCGATGAAGGCGTTGATGCTGTCGGTCAGCGGTTCCAGCTCGCGCGGGTGGCGCTCGCTCATGCGCTCGGTCTCGCCGCGCTGCACCTTGGTCAGCTCGGTGATCACGCGGCGCAGCGGGCGCAGGCTCCACTGCAGGATGACGGTCTGCAGCAGCAGCAGGATCAGGCCGATGCCGCCGAGGTAGAACCAGACCCGGCTGCGGAACACGCGCAGCTGCGCGCCCAGCGCGCGTGAGTCTTCCATCACGTAGATGGTGTACGGGAATTCGGTGGCGGGGTCGGCGTCGGCGTCCCACACCAGGCCCAGGCCATAGCGGTACACCGAGCCCTGGCTGCCATCGATCTGGATCATCGGCAGCGGGCCTTCGAACACTTCCTGGCGCGGTGCCAGCAGGCCGCCGCCGACGGTGGGCAGCATCGGGCCTTCGGCGGACATCGAGTTGCCCTTGCCGTGCGGCATCACCACCTGCAGGTACAGGCCACTGCCCGGCACGTCGAAGCGCGAATCCGGCGGCTGCTCGCGGATGTACAGCGAGCGGTCGCGGGTGAAATCGATGCCGGCCGCATAGGCGGTGGCGTAGTTCTTCAGGCGCTCACGCAGGTTCGCCTTCGCCGTATCGGCGAAGGCGGCGTCGAGCGCGTAACCGGCCAGCGCCAGGAACGCGACCAGACCCACGGACGCGGCGAACATCTGGCGCGCCTGCAGTGAGCGCGGCCGCCAGCGTCGGAAGAACCACAGACGGCCGGACATCGTGTAATCGCCAGGGTGAGCCGGCTCAGCCCTCGTTGCGCGGGATCGCGAAACGGTAGCCGCGGCCGCGCACGGTCTCGATCGGCTTCAGCTCGCCATCCGGGTCCAGCTTCTTGCGCAGGCGGCCGATGAAGACCTCCAGCACGTTCGAGTCGCGGTCGAAGTCCTGCTGGTAGATGTGCTCGGTGAGGTCGGCCTTGGAGACCAGTTCACCGGCATGCATCATCAGGTACTCCAGCACCTTGTACTCGTAGCTGGTCAGGTCGACATTGCTGCCGGCGACGCTGACGGTCTGGGCGGCGAGATCCAGCGCAACCGGGCCGCATTCCAGCGTCGGCTTGCTCCAGCCAGCGGCGCGGCGCAGCAGCGCGTTGACGCGGGCCAGCAGTTCTTCGACGTGGAACGGCTTGACCAGGTAGTCGTCGGCGCCCTGCTTCAGGCCCTCGACCTTGTCCTGCCAGCTCGAACGCGCGGTCAGGATCAGCACCGGGAACTTCTTGCCTTCGTCACGCAGGGCCTTGATCAGCTCCATGCCCGACATCTTGGGCAGGCCGAGGTCGATGATGCCGACATCGAACGGGACTTCGCGCCCCATGTAGAGGCCTTCCTCGCCGTCCTGCGCAGCATCGACGGCAAAGCCTTCGCGCTTGAGCCGGGCTGCCAGGGTCTCACGCAGCGGGGCTTCGTCTTCGACCAGAAGGATACGCATGAACTCTCCCTAGTGTCCTGGGTGTGGCCCGGAGGCCTGTGGGGTACGGGTTGATAACGACGACTATCCCTGTTCAGGGGTTATCGCCGCGTAGTGATGACATATCCGACCGCGGCGTGCGCGGCTGTGAACGCGACGGGGCAGGGTCGTCCATGTAGCGGACCCGGCCCCGGTCGTCCATGTACTTCACCCGGTTGATGTCACGACCATCAAACGGCACACGCTCGGCGCCGAGGATGTGACCGCCGGTGGTGCGCTGCACGCGGCGCACGGCATCGGACAGCGATCGCTCGTCGCCACGATTGCCACGCTCGCCCCGCTCCATCATCTCCGCCCTCGCCTGCTCGCCACGCGGCGGCTGTTGTGCCAGCGCCGAAGACAGCGGCACAGCCGACAGCACCACGCAGGTGGCCAGGGCAATGCGGCAATGGAAGGGAGCGGAAGACATCGATGCGATCCTAGCCGAGCTCGGCGATTCGTTCAAAAGTCGTAAATCCGGGTGCCGGGTTCGGGACCCGGCGTTTTACAAATCCTTTGCAAATTCTTGGTTTGGGGCAGTGAATCCGGTCTGAACTTTTCCGGCCCTTCGCCTGCGTCGTTCAGCTAAGTGAACATTCGGGACGAATCGCCGTCCCTTGTCAAGTCGGGAGTGTGACTGCGGTCACGCTGCGGCGCGATCAGCGTCGCGCTCGGTGACGGCCAAGGCCTGTTCGACCAGGCTCCAGTCGGCGCCCGGGCGGTGTGCGCCCTCGCTCAGCACCTGGCGGAATGCGCGGCCACCGGGCTGGCCGTGGAACAGGCCGAGCAGGTGGCGGGTAATGTGCTTCAGTGCCAGGCCTTCGCCCAGCCGCGCTTCCACGTAGGGGCGCAGCGCGCGCAGCAGGTCACCACGGGCCTGCAGCGGGGCGCCGGTATGCAGCGCCTCCAGCTGATGCAGCAGGTAGGGGTCGTGGTAGGCCGCGCGGCCCAGCATCACGCCATCGACGTGCGCGGCCTGCGCCTGTACCGCCTCGATGCTGGCCAGGCCACCGTTGAGCACCACCGGCAGTGCCGGGCGCTCCTGCTTCAGACGGTAGGCCCAGTCGTACTTCAGCGGCGGAACCTCGCGGTTCTCCTTCGGCGACAGGCCCTTCAGCCACGCGTTGCGCGCATGCACCACCACCATCGCCGCACCGGCGGCAACCTGGCGGTCGACGAAGCTGGCAAACACGTCGTAGTCGTTGTCCTCGTCCACGCCCAGGCGGCACTTCACCGTCACCGGGATATCAACCGCGTCGACCATGGCCGCGACGCATTCGGCCACCAGCGCCGGCTCACGCATCAGGCAGGCGCCAAAACGCCCGGCCTGCACGCGGTCGGACGGGCAGCCGCAGTTGAGGTTGACCTCGTCATAGCCCCACTCCGCGGCAATGCGCGCGGCCTGCGCCAGCAAGGCCGGATCGCTGCCGCCCAGCTGCAGCGCCAGCGGCTGTTCGCTGCGGTCGAAGCCGAGCAGGCGTTCGCGATCGCCGTGGATGACCGCGTTGGCATGCACCATTTCCGTGTACAGGCGTGCGCCCGGCGCCAGCACCCGATGGAACACGCGGCAATGGCGGTCCGTCCAGTCCATCATCGGGGCAACGGACAGGCGCAGGGAATCGGCGTAACGGGCGGTGGCGGACGTCATCGGGGCATTGATCGTGGAGACTGGCATTGCCAGTGAGATCAATAGTTTACACCGCGCGACTGAATGCGCCCGGTCAGCCGCGCGGCGAGCGCCGGTTGGGCCCGGCTCCGGCTGGCGGCCGGGGCGGGCTGGGTGGCGGAGGCGGACGCCTCCTGCCCTCGGGGAGCTTGGGGTTCGCGTTCTCCATGGATACGACCAGCTGGTCCAATGGTGGATTGGAACCCTTCCTCAACTTAGCCATCGTCTGTCTCCTGGAGAATCTCGACCCACTGCACATCCACCGCGTGAATCAGTATGCCATCGAGCTGCGGAAGCTCGACCATGGCGGGGCTGGCCACGGGATCCGCTGCTGGATCGGCACCTTCATCCGGTGGATCCGCATCCACGAGCCAGGCCGGCATCTGCATGTAGAACTGTCCCGCAGCGGGGCTGATCGGCCATTCCTTGGGGTATCCCGTCAGCCGACGGCCATCCTTCAGCTGCAGCACCACGAAGGCGGGACGCGTACCCAGCACGCAGTACCACTCGCTCGGGTGGGATGTCCTCGTGGTGAAGCCTGCACGACGGAGAACCCTGTGGAGGGAATCCTTGTTCGCAGCGAGGGCCAATCCTGCCCCCAGCAGTGCGGCGAGGACAAAACCCCATAGCAGGCTGCTGGTCTCGGTCCAGGTCCCCAGCACAAAGCAGCGACCAGCCAGCAGGAGCATCAGTTCGGTGAACTTGACCAGCACCTGGACCGCGAAGGTGAACACCAACGCTTCCACGGTCCGTTCGAACTGCGGCGGCTTGGGATGGGATGTCAGCCCATAGAACACCCATGCAGACAGGAAACCCGGCAGCAGAAAGGTCAGCAGCGTGGTGGCGTTGTTGAAGAGCGAATCCATCCCGTAAGAAGTACTCCGTCGTGAGGATCACAACGGAGCACGATCGCGGCGATTCTTCCACCCGATGTGGGGTTCACAGGCTGAAGATGCAGCAACCGCAACAGCGGCCATGGCGTTGCAATGCTGCAGTCGCAGCCTATAGCGTCAATGTGCGCTATCGAACGGCACCTTCCAATGCCCTGCACCGCGTCGCTCGGGAAAGCTCGACCAAGCTGGTGGTCTGCCATGTGAGGTACAGTCCAACGCGTTGCAGGTTGCAAACGCTTTCCTTGGATTCGCAATGAGCAGGCTGAGGACGATTCCCTTCGATCCCGCAGACTATCTGGATGATGACGTCGCAATCGCCACCTATCTGAGCGCAGCGTTGGCGGTTGGTGATGCAAGCCATTTCCAGGAGGCGCTTGGAACAGTCGTGCGAGCGCGCGGCTCACGCGGCAATGCCGAAGAATCGGGTCTTAGCCGCGACAACCTATAGGTAGGCGCGCATCGTGCCCGCTTCGCTCGCCGGGCATCACTCGGCGCTACCCTCGTAACGCTGCAGGTCGTGCAGGATCGGGGCCCAACGCTAGACCGTCTCATCCGCTTTCACTCCAAAGTGATTGGCAATGAAAGAAGCTGCAATCTGCGCGGTGCAACAATCCAGGTTGTATCGCAGCTTACGAGCTTGGGCGTAGCGATCACACAGCCAGCGTCAAATGCGACATGTTCTGACGCCAGCTCCCATTGCACCTTCCTTTTCAGCCGATAGGCTTTAGTACATCGCACCGGCATACCCGTTATGTCATGCCCCCAACTGCAGTCATCTTCCCGCCCATGCTCGCCTCGTGAGGACCAATGAAAAGGCAAGCTTTGGACACCGCCTACGCCTCAATAAAGGACGCAGGATTTGTGCGCAACGGGCCGGCTTTCATGAGAGTGCGCGAGCACTTCATAGATGTTCTTTCACTGCAGACCAGAAGCGACGGCAAGGCACTCGCGTTCAATGTCGGCGTGTTTGCACGCTTCATCCCGGGGCGTTGCATGGATCAGACCACGAATCTCAACGAAACCGACTGCGACGTGAGATGCAGGGCAGCTCCTCCGGGGAAAAGCGACCATTGGATAAGCGTTGAACAGGATGCTGATCTGCTCAAGACCGAGGTGGATGCTCTTTTGAAAGAGAATGCCCTTCCCTTCTTTTCAAAGTTCCAGGACATCGATTCCATCTGCGAAGCTTTGACGGTCGCGGCCATTCAGGCCGACTCGACGCCGGCACATTTCAGTTCGATCACACGCGTCCGCAGGGCCCTGCTCGCTGCCCTTTCATGGCAGGCAAAGGATGGCACCGAGTCTGCCAAGGCGCTGGCCGCATATGGACTCTCCATCAGTAATGGGACTACCGCACTGAAAGGCCGATTCAGGAAAATTCTGGAGGCTTAGCCGCCCCCAGAATTGACACGGGCATTGAAGCGCTACCGCCTCAATGCCCCCCGCGCGCGCCGCCCACCTGCTCGATCAACGTCTGGCTGGCCGCATTGAGCCCCACCACCGTCACCTCCGCACCGTGCGCGGCCAGCTTTTCCTGCGCCCGCTCCAGCGCGGCCACGGCAGTCAGGTCCCACAGGTGGGCATCGCGCAGATCAATCTGCACCTTCGGCGCCACGTGCTGGTAATCGAACGCCGCACCCAGCTGCCCCGCCGAGGCAAAGAACACCTGCCCGCGCACGCGGTAGACCTGCGTGTCACCGGCATCGTCGCGCTGCACGTCCAGCATGCGGCCGACCTTGCGCGCGAAGAACAGGGCCGACAGCAGCACACCGCTGAGCACGCCCTTGGCCAGATCGTGGGTGGCCACGGTGACCACCACGGTCAGCAGCATCACCGCAGAGGAACTGCGCGGATGCGTGCGCAGGTCGCGCAGCGAGCGCCAGCTGAAGGTGCCGATGCTGACCATGATCATCACTGCAACCAGCGCCGCCATCGGGATCTGCCGTACCAGATCGCTGCCGTACACCACCAGCACCAGCAGGAACACACCGGCCACCAGGCAGGACAGGCGGCCGCGGCCACCGGAGGTCACGTTGATCACCGACTGGCCGATCATCGCGCAGCCGGCCATGCCACCGAGGAAGCCGGTGACCGTGTTCGCCACGCCCTGGCCGACGCATTCGCGGTTGCGCTCGCTGGGCGTCTCGGTGATGTCCTCGACGATCTGCAGGGTCATCATCGATTCGAGCAGACCGACCACGGCCAGCGTGGCCGATACCGGCAGCAGGATGCGCAGCGTTTCCCAGGTGAGCGGCACATCGGGGATGAGGAAATGCGGCAGGCTGTCAGGCAACTGGCCCATGTCGCCGACGCTGCGCACCTCCACACCAAAGCCAATCACCACGGCGGTAAGCACCACAATGGCCACCAGCGGTGATGGCACGGCGCGGGTGAGGCGTGGCAACAGGTAGATGATCGCCAGCGCGGCGGCGCACAGCACGTAGACCGCAGGGCCGCGGCCGATCAGCTCGGGCATCTGTGCCAGGAAGATCAGGATCGCCAGCGCGTTGACGAAGCCGGTGATGACCGAGCGCGAGACGAAACGCATCAACGCGCCGAGCTTGAACACGCCGGCCAGTACCTGCAGCAACCCGGCCAGGATGCTGGCAGCGAACAGGTACTGCAGGCCGTGGTCCTTGACCAGGTCGACCATCACCAGCGCCATTGCACCGGTGGCGGCGGAGATCATGCCGGGGCGGCCGCCAGCGATGGCAGTGATGACGGCAATCGAGAACGCGGCGTACAGGCCGACCTTGGGGTCGACACCGGCGATGAGCGAGAAGGCGATGGCCTCGGGAATCAGGGCCAGGGCGACGACGATGCCGGACAGCAGGTCGCCACGGATGTTGCCGAGCCATTGCTGGCGCAGGGGGTAGGACGTTTGCATGGGAAAGCTCCGCGCGCAGGCGGGCGTGGCCGCATGGCGCTGCAGTGGAAAGACACGGGTTCCTGAGCCGGGCAGGCCGGCTGCCGATGTGCGGCAAGGGTCAGGGTGGCGTGATCACTGCAGGCGGGCGTCGGTACGTGGGAGGGGCGCAGTCTACGGGAAGCGGCCCCACGGGGGTAGCGCGGTTGGCCGGCGAAGGCAGCGGAGCCTGGCTCCGCTCTACAATTGAACCATGGCCGCCAACCGCCCGCAGTTCTTCGACCCCGCCACCGAACAGGGGGTGCTGCGCCTGTCGATCGCCGCTTCGCTGCTGCTGGCCGCGGCGGCGGTGGTGTTCGGCCTGCTGGCCAATTCTTCGCTGATCATCTTCGACGGCATCTACGGCCTGATCGACGTGGTGATGACCTGGCTGTCGCTGCTGGTGGCGCGCCTGATCGCACTGTCCACACAGACCGATGCGCTGCAATCGCGGCTCAACCAGCGCTTCACCATGGGCTTCTGGCACCTGGAGCCGATCGTGCTGGGGGTGAGCGGCACACTGATGATCGGTGCGGCGCTGTATGCGCTGGTCAATGCGGTGGACGCGTTGATGTCCGGGGGCCGCCATATCGCGCTCGGCCCGGCCATCGCCTTCGCCGGGCTGTCGATCGTGGGCGAAGCCGCGCTGGCCTGGTTCATCCTGCGCGCCAACCGCCGCATCGGTTCGGAGTTCATCGCGCTGGACGCGAAGAACTGGGTGATCGCCGCCAGCATGTCGGCCTGCTACCTGCTGGCCTTCCTCGGCGGCGTGCTGGTACAGGGCACCTCGTGGGCCTGGGTCGGGCCGTACATCGACCCGGCCATCCTCGCCTTCGTCTGCGTGCTGGTGATGATCGCCCCGCTCGGCACCGTGCGCCGGGCGCTGGCCGGCATCCTGCTGGTCACCCCGCCGGAACTGCAGGCCCATGTGGATGCAGTGGCACGCGGGATCGTGGCCAAGCACGGTTTCGTCGAGCACCGCAGCTACGTGGCCCAGGTGGGGCGTGGCGAGCAGATCGAGCTGTTCTTCGTGGTGCCGGAAAACGACCCACCGCGGCCCTTGGTGGAATGGGATCAGCTGCGCGACGAGATCGGCGATGCGCTGGGCGAAGCCTCGCCGGATCGCTGGCTGACCATCATGTTCACCACTGACCGCGAGTGGACGATCTAGGCCAGCAGGACGATCGATCAAGTTTTTCGTACGCATTGCAACCCAACGTACGCGGAAACCGGGCAAAGTAGGCTCCAACGCAACACCCACCCACCGACCAGGAGCATCCCGATGTCCATCGAAAAGGTTCTGTACACCGCCCAGGCCACCTCCACCGGCGGCCGTGAAGGCCGTTCCGTCTCTTCCGACAACGTGCTGGACATCCAGCTGTCGACCCCGCGCGAGCTGGGCGGCGCCGGCGGCCCGGGCACCAACCCGGAACAGCTGTTCGCGGCCGGCTACTCGGCCTGCTTCCTGGGCGCGCTGAAGTTCGTGGCCGGCCAGGCCAAGGTCGCGCTGCCGGCCGACACCACCGTGACCGGCAAGGTCGGCATCGGCCAGATCCCGACCGGTTTCGGCATCGAAGCCGAGCTGACCATCAGCGCTCCGGGCGTGCCGCGCGAGCAGCTGGAAGAGCTGGTGCAGAAGGCGCACATCGTGTGCCCGTACTCGAATGCCACGCGTGGCAACATCGACGTGACGCTGATCGTTGCCTGATGGGACCGGGGTCGGAGCCCTTTGCCACCGGTAAAAGGGCTCTGACCCCATCGCAGAGTACTCGGGGGTCAGAGCCCTTTCGCGTTGCGAAAGGGATCCGACCCCAAAAAAAATGGGCGGATGCCGGTCGAAACCGAACATCCGCCCATCCCACCTTCGTTGTCCCGCACGGGGGCATGAGGTTGCCGGCCAGCGGCCGGCGCTACCAGGTCACTTCTCGCTCGTGATGAGCTGCACGACGCTGGAGAAATCCAGCTTGCCGCGGCCGGCCTGGTGGTTCATCGAGTACAGGTTGCGGGCCACTTCGCCCAGCGGAATCGAAGCGCCGACACTCATCGCCGCTTCCACCGCCAGGCCCATGTCCTTCAGCATCAGATCGCTGCCGAAACCGCCGCTGTAGCCGCGCGAGGCCGGGGCGTTTTCCAGCACGCCCGGCCACGGGTTGCACACTTCAGTGGCCCAGCTACGGCCGGTGCTGACCGCCATCATCTGCGACAGCACCTTCGGGTCCAGCCCATGCGCCACGCCGAGGGCGATGGCTTCGCCGGTGACCGCCATGATCACGCCCAGCGCCATGTTGTTGCACAGCTTGGCGACCTGGCCGGCACCGCTGGCGCCGACATGGAAGATGTTCTTGCCCATCGCCTGCAGCACCGGGCGAGCGCGCTCCAGCGCATCCTCCTCGCCACCGACGATGAAGGTGAGGGTGCCGGCCTGGGCACCGGCGGTACCGCCGGATACCGGCGCGTCGATCATCTGCAGGCCACGTGCGGCAGCGGCTTCGGAGACCTTGCGGGCGCTGGCCGGGGCGATCGTGCTGCAGTCGATGACCAGCGCACCGGCCGGGATCGCGCCGAGGATGCCGTCGTCGCCCAGGTACACGCCTTCGACGTGGCGGCTGGCCGGCAGCATCGAGATCACCACCTCGGCACCGGCCAGGGTTTCGCGCGCCGATGCGGCCGCGCTGGCACCGGCATCGACGGCGGCCTGCACCGCGGCCGGGACCAGATCGAACACGCGCACGGTATGGCCGTTCTTGACCAGATTGGCGGCCATCGGGCCACCCATGTTGCCCAACCCGATGAATGCAATGCGGCTCATGCAAGGCTCCTTTCAACAAGGGGAGTGCCCAGGTCGGCCAGCGGATGCGCGGCATCGGCCCAGGGGGAAGCGAAGAAGGTGTCGGCCCACGCGCCGGTGGCCTCGGCCAGGGTGGCCGGGTTCCACTGCGGATTGCGGTCCTTGTCGATCAGCAGCGCGCGGATGCCTTCGGCGAAATCACCGTGGGCGGCGCAATGCAGGGCGACGATGTACTCCAGGCGGTAGATCGCGGCCAGGTCCTGGCCGGCACTGCGGCGCTGCAGTTCGTACGACAGCCGTGCCGAACCGGGTGCACCGGCGGCGAGGGTCTTCTGTGCTGCCTGCAGCCAGGCATCGTCGGTCTGCAGACCGGCAATGCGCGCAATGATGGCCTGCAGGTCATCGTCTTCGCACAACGCATCAACCTGCGCCGCATTGGCCAGCAACGGACCCGTGGCAGCATCGCTGGCATGCGACTGCAGCAGATGGCTGAGGCGTTCGTGGTTGTGTGCGGCGTTGCTGGACCACGCGACCTGCAGCAGCGCGTCGAACACCGCGCTGCGGCGTTCTTCGGCCACGTGCACATCGGCCAGGCCGGCATAGATGGCATCGCCTGGATTGAGCAGTGCGCCGGTCAGGGCCAGGAACAGCCCGCCCTTGCCCGGTACGCGTGGCAGCAGCCAGCTGCCACCCACATCGGGGAACAGGCCGACGGTGATTTCCGGGAAGGCCAGCTTGGAGCGCTCGCTGACCACGCGGTGGCTGGCACCGGACATCAGGCCGATGCCACCGCCCATCACGATGCCATGGCCCCAGCACAGGATCGGCTTGGCATAGGTGTGGATGAGGTAATCGACGCGGTATTCGACGTCGAAGAACTCGGCCGCGTAGTCGTTCTCGCGGATGTCGCTGCGGCCGGCCTCGCGGAAGGCGGCCATGCTCTTGTACAGGCTGTGCAGGTCGCCGCCGGCGCAGAACGCCTTTTCACCGGCGCCCTGCAGCACCACCATGGCGATGCCGTCGTCGTCGGCCCAGGCATTCAACTGCTTCAGCAGCAGGTGCGCCATCGGCAGCGAGAAGCCGTTGAGCGTGCGCGGCGCGTTGAGCGTGGCGATGCCGATGCGCGTGCCATTGCCGGCTGCGCGCTCTTCGAACAGCACCGGTGCGTCGTCGGCAGCGGTGTCGGTGCTCATGCGTTCTTCCACTGCGCAGCGCGCTTTTCCAGGAAGGCGATCACGCCCTCGACCTGGTCGGCGGTGTCGAACAGGTCGACGAAGGCTTCGCGTTCGGCCACCAGCGCCGAAGCGTGAGTGCCGGTGCGGGTGGCCTGCACCAGGGTCTTGCAGGCGGCGATGCTGGTCGGGCTCTGCTTGCCGGCCTTCTTCGCCCATTCCAGCGCCAGCGCCTTGGCTTCGCCCTTGCCGACCTTTTCTTCGGCCAGGCCAATGCGCAGCGCGGTCTCGGCGTTGATGCGCTCGCCCAGCAGGATCATGCGCTTGGCCCAGCCCTCGCCAACCAGGCGCGGCAGGTTCTGGGTGCCACCGGCGCACGGCAGCAGGCCGACGGTGGCCTCCGGCAGCGCGACCTGGGCATGGTCTTCGATGATGCGCAGGTCACAGGCCAGCGCGCATTCCAGGCCACCGCCCATGGCGTAGCCGTTGATCGCGGCAATCGACACACCACGGAAACCGGACAGCGCCTCGAAGGCTTCGCCGAAACGGCGTGCGGCTTCGCGTGCGGCGGCCTTGTCGCCCGAGGCGAACTGGTTGAGGTCGGCACCGGCGGAGAAGAACTTCTCGCCATCGCCGGTAATCACCAGCGCGTAGATCTCGCGGTCTGCGTTGAGCGCGCCCACCAGGTCGCGCAGTGCCGACAGGCTGTGCACGGTCCAGGTATGCGCCGGCGGGTTGTGCAGGGTGATGACCGCGGTGTGGCCATCGGCCTCGACCTTCAGGCCCACGTGCTCCTGGGTACGCCAATCCTTCATCGCAGTTCCTCTTCGGTGTTGAGCAGGTGACGGGCAACGATCACCCGCATGATCTCGTTGGTGCCTTCCAGGATCTGGTGCACGCGGCAGTCACGCAGCAGGCGCTCGATCGGGTATTCGCGGATGTAGCCGTAGCCACCGTGGATCTGCAGTGCTTCGTTGCAGACGTTGAAACCGGCATCGGTGGCGAAGCGCTTGGCCATCGCGCACCACACGTTGGCGTCGCTGGCACCGGCATCGAGCTTGCGCGCAGCGGTGTGCACCATCTGCCGGGCGGCCACCAGCTGGGTGACCATGTCGGCCAGCTTGAACTGCAGGGCCTGGAACTCGGCCAGTGCCTTGCCGAACTGGCGGCGCTCGCCCATGTAGCGGCGTGCAGCGTCCAGCGCACCCTGCGCGGCGCCCAGCGAGCAGGCGGCGATGTTGATGCGGCCGCCATCGAGCCCCTTCATCGCCAGCTTGAAGCCGCCGCCTTCCTCTCCCAGAAGGTGGCTGACCGGTACGCGGACGTTTTCGAAGGTGATGCCACGGGTGGGCTGGCTGTTCCAGCCCATCTTCTCTTCCTTGCGGCCGAAGCTGATGCCCGGCAGGTCGGCCGGCACCGCAATGGCGCTGACACCGCCGGCACCGGCACCACCGGTACGCGCCATCACCACCAGCAGCTCGGTGGCACCGGCGCCGGAAATGAAGGCCTTCGAGCCGTTCAGCACATAGAAGTCGCCATCGCGCACGGCGGTGGTCTTCAGCGAGGCCGCGTCGGAACCGGCACCGGGTTCGGTCAGGCAGTACGAGGCCAGCTTGAGGCCGGCGGCCAGATCCTGGCCCCACGCATCGCGCAGTGCCGGCTGGCCCCACTTGGACACCATCCACGAGGCCATGTTGTGGATGCTGATGTACGCCGCGGTCGACGGATCGACGCTGGCGAGCTCCTCGATGACGACGGCGGCGTCCAGTCGGCTCAGGCCGCTGCCGCCCACTTCCGGGTCCATGTACAGACCGCAGAAGCCCAGTTCACCGGCCTTGGCGATCGCCTCGCGCGGAAAGATGCCCTCCGCATCCCATCGCGCGGCGTGCGGCGCCAGTTCGGCCTGTGCGAAGTCGCGCGCCGCCTCGCGGTACGCCTGCTGCGCTTCTTCCAGTTCCGTCGTCATCGAGTGGCTCATGGCTGCTCCTGCCGTTACTTCAGGCTGATCGTGGTGTTGACGCCATGGCTGAGCGTCTCGTCATCGAACCAGCGCGCGGTGACCGTCTTGGTCTGGGTGTAGAACAGCACCACCTGCTTGCCGTACGGGCCCAGGTCGCCCAGCTTGGAGGCGCGCGAACCGGTGAACGAGAACAGCGGCACCGGCACCGGGATCGGCACGTTGATGCCGACCTGGCCGACGTCGATGTCTTCCTGGAACTTGCGCGCGGCCGCGCCGGACTGGGTGAACAGTGCGGTGCCGTTGCCGTTCGGGTTGCTGTTGACCATCGCGATGGCCTCTTCCAGCGTCTCCGCTTCGAGGATGACCAGCACCGGCCCGAAGATTTCTTCCTGGTAGATGCGCATGTCGGTGGTGACACCGGCAAAGATGGTCGGGCCGACGAAGTTGCCCTTCTCGAAACCATCGACCTGCGGCTTGCGGCCGTCGAGCACCAGCTTGGCGCCCTGCTCCACGCCCGAGGCGATCAGGCCTTCCACGCGCTCGCGGGCGCTGCAGGAAATGACCGGACCGACGTCGGTGCCGGCCACGGTGCCGCCGCTGACCTTCAGGGTCTTGGCCTTG
Source organism: Stenotrophomonas riyadhensis (assembly GCF_040256885.1). Taxonomy (NCBI): domain Bacteria; kingdom Pseudomonadati; phylum Pseudomonadota; class Gammaproteobacteria; order Lysobacterales; family Lysobacteraceae; genus Stenotrophomonas; species Stenotrophomonas riyadhensis. The sequence goes on along the minus strand of NZ_CP155568.1, from coordinate 240,494 downwards.
GTGACCAGGTCCTGCACCCAGTTGCGTGCTTCACCGACCAGCACCAGGGTGGAGGCGGCCATGCAACGCTGGCCCGCGGCACCGAAGGCGGCGCCGACCATCGCGTTGAGGGTCTGTTCCTTGTTGGCGTCCGGCAGCACCACGGCGTGGTTCTTGGCGCCCATCATGCACTGCACGCGCTTGCCGGCCAGCGAGGCACGGTTGTAGACGTGGGTGCCGACGCGGGTGGAACCGACGAACGACACGGCCTTGATGTCCGGGTGGTCGCAGATCGCGTTGACCACTTCCTCGCCGCCGTGGACGACGTTCAGCACGCCCTTCGGAATGCCGGCTTCCAGCGCAAGCTCGACCAGGCGCATGGTGACCATCGGGTCCTGCTCGGACGGCTTGAGGATGAAGGTGTTGCCCGTTGCAATCGCCATCGGGAACATCCACAGCGGGATCATCGCCGGGAAGTTGAACGGGGTGATGCCGGCGCACACGCCCAGCGGCTGCATGATCGTGTAGGTGTCCACGCCATTGGCCACGTTGTTGGCCAGCTCGCCCAGCTGCAGGTTGCCGATGGCGGCGGCGTGCTCGACCACTTCCAGGCCGCGGAACACATCGCCTTCGGCGTCCGGCAGGGTCTTGCCCTGTTCGGCGGTAAGGATGTGGGCCAGCTCGCTCATGTTTTCGCGGATCAGCTGCTGGTACTTCAGGAAGATGCGCGCACGGGTGCCGATCGGGGTCTTGCGCCAGGTCTTGAAGGCGTCCTTGGCGGCGGCGACGGCGGCGTCCACTTCGCCGGTGGTGGCGAACGGCACCTTGGCCAGCACGTCCTGGGTGGCCGGATTGATCACGTCCTGCCAGTGGGAGGTGGCCGATTCAACGAACTGGCCATCGATCAGCATGCGGATACGGGGCGCTGCAACAGTCATGACGACAATCCCACGGGGTGCGAAAGATGCTTGGCATTATTCACAGCGTCCACCTCGATTTCCGGGCTGAATCCGCTTAATCTGGCGAACACGCCAGACGATTCATGTTAATTTTGTGAATTATTCAGCCCCCCAGCGACAACTTGGCCTGCGCCTGCTGCGGCTGCGCGAGCAGCGCGGCTACAGCCAGGCGGATCTGGCACGGGCGCTGGGGCTGTCGGCCAGCTACCTGAACCAGATCGAGCGCAACAAGCGCCCACTCACGCCAGCGGTGCAGAAGAAGCTGGGCGAGGTATTGGGCGACGTTTCCGCACTGTTCGACGAGGATGAGCCCGCCGCGCTGCAGGAAGCACTGGGTGAAACCCTGCGTGACCTGGGCCTGTCCGAGGTCAGCGCCACCGAACTGCGCGCGCTGGCCGGCAACCTGCCGCAGGTCAGCCGCGCGCTGCTGGACCTGCACCGCCGCCACCTGGCGCTGCGCGAGCATGCCGCCGCGCTGGAGTTCCAGCTGGGCGAGCCCGGCGCAGGCAGCACCCTGCCGGCCGGCGACCAGGTCCGCGAATTCTTCAATCGCATGCACAACCACATTCCCGAGCTGGACGAGCTGGCCGAGCAGCTGTTCGCCGAATGGGGGCTGTCGCCCGGGCACGTGGCACCGCGGCTGCGCCAGCTGCTGGCCGACCGCCATGGCGTGCTGGTGGAGGTGGCCGCACTGCAGGCCGGGCGCGAAAAGCGGCAATACGATGCCGGTGCGCGGCGGCTGTGGCTGCCCGATTACCTGGAGCCCGGCCAGCAGGCGTTCCAGATGGCGGCCGAGCTGGCCCTTCACGGCTACCTGCCGCAGATCGACGCGGTGGTGGCGCGCGCCGGGTTCACCGATGAGGCACGCATCGCGCAGGCGCGGATCGGTCTTTCCAACTATTTCGCCGGCGCGCTGGTGATGCCGTACATGCGCTTCCTGCGTGCGGCCGAAGCCAGCAGCTACGACATCGAACTGCTGGCGCATCAGTTCGGCGTCGGCTTCGAAGCGGTCTGCCACCGGCTGAGCACGCTGGCGCGGCGCAGTGCGCCCGGGCTGCCGTTCTTCTTCATCCGCGTGGATCGCGCCGGCAATGTGTCCAAGCGTCATTCGGCCACCGATTTCCACTTCTCTCAGGTGGGTGGTTCGTGCCCGCTGTGGATCGTCTACGAGGCGTTCAACCAGCCGGGGCGGATCCTGACACAGACCGCGCGCATGCCCGATGGGCGGCGCCACTTCTGGCTGGCGCGGCAGGTCAGCAGTGGCCCGGTGGGCCATGGCCAACCGCGGAAGACGTTCGCGGTGGCGCTGGGCTGCGATCTGCAGCATGCCGAGCGGCTGGTGTATTCACTGGGGCTGGATGTGCAGAGCCCGGGCAATTCGGTGTCGATCGGCCCGGGTTGCCGGGTGTGTCCACGTGAGGACTGCATGCAGCGCGCGTTCGCGCAGTTGCCGGGGCGGTAGGGGTGGTTCGGCAGGGCTGCGCCCTGCACCTGCGGTAGTGCCGGCCGCTGGCCGGCAACCTCAAAAGCAACAGCTGGCATTCCGTGGAATGGCGGGGCGGTGTCGTGTCGGATTGCGGGGACGCCGTGAACCCGTCCCTGGGGGCTTGGCCGCGGCATCCATCCCGCGGACACCCCCGCAACCGGACCCACCCCGCCTTCGACAGTTTCCGGCTGCTGTTGGTGGGTGCTGACCGTTGGTCGGCACGCTGCTGTTGGTGGGTGCTGACCGTTGGTCGGCACGCTGCTGTTGGTGGGTGTCGACCTTGGTCGACACGCTTGATCCACGCCATGCGTGGATGCTCTTCGATGTTCGAAATGCTCGATTTCGATGGGGTTCCATCCACGCATGGCGTGGGTCTACTAAACCTTTCGTGCGTAGGCTGCATCCCATTGCAATGCCTGCCCACGGAGTTGGCCATGTTCCTGCTGCGTTCCTGCCTGGTCCTGCTGCTCGCTGCCTTCGCTGCGCCGGCGTGGGCGACGTTCTCCATTGCGGCCTGCAACGAGGCCGGCGACTGCGGGGTGGCGGTAGCCACGCACAACCTGGCGGTCGGCGGCGTGGGTGTGCCGTGGGCGCAGGCGAAGGTGGGTGCGGTCGCCAGCCAGTTCGAGACCAACCCGACCTATGGGTCGAAGGGTCTGGAGTTGATGGCCAAAGGCCGCACGCCTGCCCAGGTGCTGAAGCAGCTGCTCGATGAAGACGGCAACTTCGATGGCACCACGCTTGCCGAGCGCCAGGTGGGGCTGGTCAGCGCGCGCGGCGGCAATGCGCAGTACACCGGCGCCACCGCGCAGCAGGCGGATTGGGCCGGTGCGCAGGGCGAGGGCATGCTGAGCGTGCAGGGCAATGGTCTGGCCGGGCCAGAGGTGCTGGCATCGATGCAACGCGTCTTCGCTGCATCTCAGGGTGAGTTGGCGGCGCGCTTGCTGGCGGCGCTGGAAGCTGGCCAGGCAGCAGGCGGGCAGCGCAGTGGACAATGGTCGGCGGCGCTGCTGGTACGCACGCCCGGCGGCGACTGGCAGGACACCGACCTGCGCGTGGACGCTGACCCACGCGCGGTCGCAAGGCTGCGCGAGCTGTACGACATGCGCCTGTCCAACGAGGCGATCATCCGCGCCGAGCAGCGCTGGGAGAAAGGCGATGTGGCAGGGGCGCGTGCAGCACTGGCGACCTCGTTGTCGCTGGCCCATGGCTGGGACCGTACCTGGGCGCGCGCTGCGCGCCTGGCCATGCGGCAGGGCGATACGGCGCTGGCGCGCGAGTATCTGGCAGGACTGCGTGCGCTCAATCCGGGCTGGGTGAAGCAGGAGCTGGCGTTGCCGTTGTATGCGCCGTTGCAGGGTGATGCGGTGGTGGCGTCGTGGCGATGAGGCACCGCAGGGGTCAGATCGTGCCGACCAAGGTCGGCACCCACCAGAACAGTTCAATCGGCTGCGGCGGAGATCAGTAGATCGGCGTGACCTTCATCTGCGGCAGCGGACGCGGTGCGCCGTCAGTAAGGTCCGGGCCGAGGTCTTCCCAGGTACGTCCCTGCTCGACCATCAAGCCCCACAGCTGCTGCGAGGCCAGCCGCTTGTCTTCCGAGCCCAGCTTGTACGACGGTGGCGTCGGCTGGCCACTGGCAACCATCGCGTACGCTGCACGGTAGGCCAGTACCTGCTGCGCCGGGTCATCGGTACGCGCCACTTCCAGCGTGTAGCGCTGGTAGGCGGAGGCCAGGTTGCGCCAGCGGATCCAGTAATGGTTCTCGAACGAGAACGAACAGAAGCGTGCACCGGCCAGGCTGCCCTTGTCGGCGATGCGGGTCAGCACGTCCTGCGTCATGTCCAGGTTCATGCCGCCTTCGTCACCCTGCAGGCTGACGTGCACGATGCGGTCGCGGTAGCCCGGCGCGCGCGCCTGCAGCAGATCGCGCCAGTTCTGCATGGTCGCCACCACCGCGAACAGGAAGCGGCCCAGCTCGGCGGCCGCCAACGGCGTGGCGATCGACTGATAGGTGCGCTGCCAGCCGTGGCGGTTCTCGGTGGGCAGGAACACGGCATGTTCCAGCGCCTGGCGGCCACTGCTGCCGTGGCTCACGTCTTCGGCATGCTGCGGGTAAACCAGATTGATGGCGAAGGTTGGCCAGCGCGGCAACGCGGCATCGAACAGATGGATCGGGAAGTTGCTGCTGATGCCACCATCGGAGAACCAGCAGATGCGGAACGCGGTGATCACCGGTCCGCAGGTCTGCCCGGCACTGGTCAGCCCTTCCATGCTGTCGGCCACGTTGTGCTCCTGGTCGGCCGCAGGTGCGGTCGGTTCGCAGCGACGCTCGCGGCGCGAGGGCTCATGCAGCGGCACCGCACTGATCAGCAGCGGGAAGCTCAGGCTCATGCGCGTGGCCACCAGCACCGGCAGCTTCGGGCCCTGCGGCAGGTGGTAGTACCGGCGCCCTTCAACCTCCAGCGGCGGGCCGGCCTGCGTCACCAGCCACTGCACCACGCTGGCGGGAAACAGCTGCTCGAACTCCTCGCGCAGGAACCAGAACTGCGCGCCGCCCAGCGGCAACGTACGCGGCTCGTTGTGCGACACGCAGGTGGTGATCATCTGCAGGCTGATCGCATGCGGGCTGTCCGGCTCGCCGGCATAGCGCGGCGCATCGTGCAGGTCGGCGAACGTGAGCGGTGCATCCAGCGGCTTGCCGGACAACTGCTGCAGGCACGCGTGCAGCCACTCGGTCAACGCCGGCGTGCGTGCATCGCGGCCGAGGCCGCTGCACAGGCCCAGCAGATTGCGCCGCGCCACCCGCGCCACCCGCAGCGCGGCACCGGCCACGCCGGCACCGTACGCGCACAGCAGCGACGGCAGCAGCGTGGCGGCCACGCCGCTCCAGCCACCGCCCCACCAGCCCAGGCCGAGCAGCAGTGCCAACGACACCAGCACTTCCAGCGGCGCGATCTCGAATACGGCAACGGCCAGGCACAGCAGCTTGTGCGGCAGGCCGGCATTGCCGGTCAGCACCACCAGCAGCCGGTAGGCGGCGCGTGCGCCCCGTGCCGGCTGGAACAGGCTGTAGATGAAACCGCGCCGCGACAGCTGCGCCGACACCGCCGACAACCCGCCATAGCCGGCATCGCCGGGCAGGTGCTCGCCGGCCTGCTGGCGGCGATCACCGCATGCCGCCGCAGCCGCCACCGCCGCAGCGATGGCACCGGCCGAAGTGCCGCCGATGCTCTTGAAGCGGTACTCGCGCGCCAGCGCCAGCACCGCATTGGGGTACACGATGCCGCTGGTGATGCCGCCTTTCATGACCAGATCGCAGTACTTGTCCGCCACTGTCTTGCCCCCGAGCATGCCGTCCGCCGCGTGGGTGCCAGTATGGCGCAGAGGCTTCTCAGGGCCTGAGAACAGCAGCGCAGTCCCGGCACGAATCTTCGGCGTTCAGCGGAAGGCATGCCTGCAGGCTTGACCCGCCCCGCCATTGGCGTAGCATCCGCAGCAAGCCAAGGGACAGACCCGCGGCTGCCACAACGTCATGAGGGATTCTCATGGAATTCGACTATCTCGTCTTCATCGGGCGATTCGAGCCCTTCCACAACGGCCATGCCGCCGTTGCCCGCCTGGCCCTGAGCCGGGCCCGCAAGCTGATCTTCCTGGTCGGCTCTGCCGATACCCCCCGCAGCCTGCGCAACCCCTGGACCGTGGCCGAACGCGCCGTGATGATCCAGGCCGCCCTTGATGGCCACACCGACCGCCTGCTGATCCGCCCGCTGCGCGACCACCTGTACAACGAAGCGCAGTGGATCGCCAATGTGCAGCGCCAGGTGGCCGAAGCCCTGCGCAACGACGGTGCCGCCGCCGATGCAAAGGTGGGCCTGATCGGCATGGACAAGGACGCCTCCAGCTACTACCTGCGCGAATTCCCGCAGTGGCCGCTGGTGGACGTGCAGCATACCGCCACCCTGTCGGCCACCGAGCTGCGGCGCTACCTGTTCGAAGCCGGCGACGTCGACTTCCACGGCGCGCTGCTGATGCTGCGTGGCAATGTGCCGGCGCCGGTGTACGACATGCTCGAAGCGTTCCGCAGGAGCGCGCCTGCCTATGGCCAGCTGGTGGCCGAGTACCGCTTCATCGAACAGTACAAGGCCGCCTGGAAGGATGCGCCCTACGCGCCCACCTTCGTCACCACCGATGCGGTGGTGGTGCATTCGGGCCACGTGCTGCTGGTGCGTCGCCGTTCGGAACCCGGCAAGGGCCTGTGGGCGCTGCCCGGCGGCTTCGTCGGCCAGGAGCAGAGCCTGCTCGACAGCTGCCTGCGCGAACTGCGCGAGGAAACCCGGCTGAAGATTCCGCTGCCGGTGCTGAAGGGATCGCTGAAGGGCCAGCAGGTCTTCGACCACCCCGACCGCAGCCAGCGCGGCCGCACCATCACCCACGGCTTCCACTTCGAGTTTCCGGCCGGTGACCTGCCGCCGGTGCGCGGCGGCGACGACGCCGACAAGGCACGCTGGATCCCGGTGAGCGAAGCACTGGAGATGGGCCCGCAGCTGTACGAAGACCACCTGCACATCCTGGAGTATTTCCTCGGCCGCGGCTGACAGGCCCGGCTTTCCCACTGGCGGATAGACCGCCGGTGCCACCCGACGCGAAGGAGCTTCCGTCATGCATTACCTCGATAATCTTCTCCTCAACACCGACAGCTACAAGGCCAGCCACTGGCTGCAGTACCCGCCGGGTACCGATGCCACCTTCTTCTACGTGGAATCGCGCGGCGGCCTGCACGATCGCACGGTGTTCTTCGGCCTGCAGGCGATCCTCAAGGACGCCCTGGCAAGGCCGGTCACCCACGCCGACATCGACGACGCCGCTGCGGTGTTCGCCGCGCATGGCGAACCGTTCAACGAAGCCGGCTGGCGCGATATCGTCGACCGGCTTGGCGGCCACCTGCCGGTGCGCATCCGCGCCGTGCCCGAGGGCAGCGTGGTGCCCACCCACCAGGCGTTGATGACCATCGAATCGACCGATCCGGCCGCGTTCTGGGTACCGTCGTACCTGGAAACGCTGTTGCTGCGCGTGTGGTACCCGGTCACCGTGGCCACCATCAGCTGGCATGCACGGCAGACCATTGCCGCGTTCCTGCAGCAGACCAGCGACGACCCGCAGGGGCAGCTGCCGTTCAAGCTGCACGACTTCGGCGCGCGCGGTGTCTCGAGCCTGGAGTCGGCCGCGCTGGGCGGTGCCGCGCATCTGGTCAACTTCCTCGGCACCGATACCGTCTCGGCCCTGTGCCTGGCCCGTGCGCACTATCACGCGCCGATGGCCGGCTATTCGATTCCCGCCGCCGAGCACAGCACCATCACCAGCTGGGGCCGCGAGCGCGAGGTGGACGCCTACCGCAACATGCTGCGCCGGTTCGGCAAGCCCGGCGCGATCATGGCGGTGGTATCGGACAGCTACGACATCTACCACGCGATCAGCGAGCACTGGGGCACGACGCTGCGCGATGAAGTGATCGCCTCGGGCGCCACCCTGGTCATCCGCCCCGACTCGGGCGACCCGGTGGAGGTGGTGGCCGAAAGCCTGCGCCGGCTGGACGAAGCCTTCGGCCACACCTTCAACGGCAAGGGCTACCGCGTGCTCAACCACGTGCGGGTGATCCAGGGCGATGGCATCAATCCGGACACGATCCGGGCGATCCTGCAGCGCATCACCGACGACGGCTACGCCGCCGACAACGTGGCCTTCGGCATGGGCGGTGCACTGCTGCAGCGGCTGGACCGCGATACGCAGAAGTTCGCGCTGAAGTGCTCGGCCGCACGGGTGGACGGTGAGTGGATTGATGTCTACAAGGACCCGATCACCGACGCCGGCAAGACCAGCAAGCGCGGCCGCATGCGCCTGCTGCGGCGTCTGGATGACGGCAGCCTGCACACGGTGCCGCTGCCGGCCAACGGCGACGACACCCTGCCGGACGGCTTCGAGGATGCGATGGTGACCGTGTGGGAGAACGGCCGTCTGCTGCACGACCAGCGCCTGGACGACATCCGCACGCGGGCCGCTGCGGGGCATTGAAGGTGCATTCCGACCGGGGTCAGAGCCCGCTGCGTGGCAGCGGGATCCGACCCCTTCCTTCCGCTGGGGTCGGATCCCGTTGCAGCGCAACGGGCTCTGACCCCTGCGCTCTTGACCCGCGCCACCAATAGGTCCACTTTGCACACGCCGAAGGTATCCCTCCCATCGCTCCGGCGCGGGGAGGGATTTAAACGGGAATCCGGTGAAGGCGCCTCGCGCGCCCATTCCGGAGCTGCCCCGCAGCGGTGAATGGAAACGAATCCTGCCAACAGCACTGGGCTCACGCCTGGGAAGCGGCAGGTAGTAGGTGGGCTGCGGCCCGTGTCCATCAGCCCGAATACCGGCCCCGGCCGGGGGACACGACCGTCCCCTGACTCGACCTGGAATCTCCGCGGGGAGGTTGCCGGGGCCGTCGTCGTCCTGCGCATGCGGGCCGCGCGGCCGCGCGCGTCCTGTTCACGGTATCCGGCCAGACCTGTTCACCCACGCGCTGATGCATGGGCCACCGCCGTTGCCGGCGGTCCATGCGGTACCTGACGATGACCGAGCTCCAACGCCCTACCCTGACCCTGCCCGCCGACGGCACGCGCCTGCTGCTGCATTCATGCTGCGCGCCCTGTTCCGGCGAAGTGATGGAGGCGATCACCGCCTCCGGGATCGACTACGCGATCTTCTTCTACAACCCCAACATCCATCCGGTGAGGGAATACGAGCTGCGCAAGCAGGAGAACATCCGCTTCGCCGAGCAGCACGACATCCCGTTCATCGACTGCGACTACGACACCGACAACTGGTTCAGCCGTGCACGCGGCATGGAAAACGAGCCCGAGCGCGGCATCCGCTGCACGATGTGCTTCGACATGCGCTTCGAGCGCACCGCGCTGTATGCGCACGAGCACGGCTACGACACCATCAGTTCGTCGCTGGGCATCTCGCGCTGGAAGAACATGGCGCAGATCAACGACTGCGGCATCCGCGCCGCCTCGCGCTATGAAGGCCTGCAGTACTGGGACTACAACTGGCGCAAGGGCGGCGGTGCCAGCCGCATGATCGAGATCAGCAAGCGCGAGCAGTTCTACCAGCAGGAATACTGCGGCTGCGTGTACTCGCTGCGCGATGCCAACCGCCACCGCCGCGAGAATGGCCGCGAGCGGATCAAGATCGGCCTGCTGTACTACGGGCAGGACGCTGAGACGCCGCAGGGCGATTGACGTGCAGGCATGGGGCGGCCACGCTGGTCGCCCCTTGAGTTCGCGCTGGACCCACCATGACTGCCCTGCCCGCCGATGTCGCCCTGCTGGTGATCGACCTGCAGCCGGACTTCATGCCTGGTGGCGCGCTGGCCTGCGACCAGGGCGATGCGCTGGTGGCACCGATTGCCGATCTGCTGGCACAGCGCCGCTACCGCACCGTGGTGGCGACCCAGGACTGGCACCCCGCCGACCATGCCTCGTTTGCCAGCCAGCACGCCGGCCAGCGCCCGTTCGAGACCATCCTGCTGCACGCGCAGCCGCAGACCCTGTGGCCCGACCACTGCGTGCAGGGCAGCGCCGGTGCCGCGCTGCACCCGGGCGTGGACTGGACGGTGGCCGACATGATCCTGCGCAAGGGCACGCGCCAACAGGTGGATTCGTACAGCGCCTTCCGCGAGAACCACGGGCCCGACGGCGAGCGCCCAGCCACCGGCCTGGCCGGCTGGCTGCACGAACGCCGCATCCGCGAAGTGCATGTGTGCGGCCTGGCCCGCGACTACTGCGTGCTGTGGAGCGCGCAGGACGCGGTGAAGTCCGGCTTCCGGGTAAAGTTCCTGTGGGACCTGACCAAGCCGGTGACCGAGGCCAACGACGCGATGGTGCGCGAGACGCTGGGCAAGGCGGGGATCTCGATCATCTGAGCCACCACCGCCGGGCACGGCCCGGCGCTACCGGTAATCCGACCCGAAACGGTAGTGCCGGCCGCTGGCCGGCAGCCTCGGGATCTCTGCGGTGCCGGCCAGCGGCCGGCACTACCGGAACACGACTGTACGGTGCCCATTGAGCAGGATGCGGTGCTCCACATGGCGGCGCACGGCGCGGGCCAGCACCAGCGATTCGGTATCGCTGCCCAGCCGCACCAGCTCGCGCGGCGCCATGGCGTGGTCCACGCGGGCCACGTCCTGTTCGATGATCGGTCCTTCGTCCAGATCCTCGGTGACGTAGTGCGCGGTGGCGCCGATGATCTTGACCCCGCGCGCGTGCGCCTGGTGGTACGGCTGCGCGCCCTTGAAGCTGGGCAGGAAGCTGTGGTGGATGTTGATCGCTCGTCCGGCCAGCGCGCGGCACAGCGTGGGTGACAGGATCTGCATGTAGCGCGCCAGCACCACCAGGTCGATGCGTTCGCGCTCGACCAGGTCGATGATCTGCTGCTCCTGCACCGCACGCGTATCGGCGGTCACCGGCAGGTGGTGGAACGGTACCTGGTAGGACGCAGCCAATGGCGCGAAGTCGGCGTGGTTGGACGCTACTGCGGCAATGTCCACCTTCAGCTGGCCGCTGTGGGCACGGAACAGCAGGTCGTTGAGGCAGTGCCCCTGCTTGCTGACCAGCACCAGCAGGCGTGCGCGGCGGCGGCCATCATGCAGCTGCCAGTCCATGCCGAAGCCGGCGGCGAGCGTGGCCATGGCGGCGTGCACGGTCTCCAGCGGCAGGCCGGCATCGCGATCGAAATGCACGCGCAGGAAGAAGCGGCCGCTCTCCTCGTCACCGAACTGCTGGGCGTCGAGAATGTTGCAGCCGTGGTCGAACAGCAGGCCGGATACGCGGTAGACGATGCCGGTACGGTCGGGGCAGGACAGGGTGAGGATGGAATCGGGGCGCATCGCCCGAGTGTAGGGCAGCAGCCTGTCCTCGGGATCGATGGTCACCGATGCAACCGACCTGCTTGGTTCAGTCCCAAGCGATACTTGGGTTTCTCCATGGCAAGCTGGTCGGTCATGAACCTGTTGCAACTGATCCGCAGCTTCACCCGCACCGCAGAGACCGGCAGCATTGCCGCCGCGGCCCGCATCCTTGGCATCAGCGCCACCGCAGTCGGCCAGAACATCAACCGGCTGGAGGCGCATCTGGGCGTACGGTTGCTGAACCGAAGTACGCGGCAGCTGGCGCTCAGCGAGGCTGGCGCGCTGTACCTGGCGCAGGTGCGCCACATCGAAGCCGACCTGGCGCGTGCACAGGCGATGGTCACCTCCGGTGACATCGAACCGGCCGGGCCGCTGCGCATCGCCAGCAGCAGCGCGTTCGGCCGCCACGTGCTGGCACCGTTGCTGCCGTCACTGCAGCAACGCTACCCGCAGCTGCAGCTGGAACTGCGGCTGACCGACCGTGCCGTGCAGCATGGTCCAGAGGCGGTGGATGCCAGTATCCGCATCGGCGCGCAGCTGGAAGACGGTGTGGTCGCGCGGCAGCTGGCGCGCGTGCCGTTCGTGTTCTGCGCCTCGCCGGCCTATCTGAAGGCACACGGCACCCCGCAGCAGCCATCCGACCTGGGCGGCCATCGCGGGCTGCTGCATCGCTTCCCCACCGATGGCCGGCCGCTGCGCTGGGGCCTGCTGAAGGACGGTCAGCGCGTGGACGCCGCGCTGCCGCCGAGCATGGTCTGCGATGACATCGACGCGCTGGCGACGCTGGCGGCGGCCGGCGCCGGCATCACCCGGCTGGCTGCATTCGTGGCCGAGCCGTACCTGCGCGATGGCCGCCTGCAGGCGGTGTTCGGCGCCGACACGACGTGGCGCCCGGAGCCGATGGAAGTCTATTTCTGCGTCAGCGACCGCCGCGATTTCACTGCCAAGATCCGCGCGCTGTTCGAGCACCTGCAGGCCGGCATGGCGCCGGCCTGGCGGGTGTGAGCCTCAGCGCGCCTTGAACACGCCGCGCGCATCGCGCGGCTCGCAACGCAGGTACTGCGGCGCCGGTTCCACGCTGTCGCGCAATGCGGCGGCGGCATGCCACGGCCAACGCGGGTCGTAGAGGATGCCGCGCGCCAGGGCCACGGCATCGGCGTGGCGATGGCGCAGGATCGATTCGGCCTGCTCCGGTTCGGTGATCATGCCCACGGCGATGACCGGCATGCGCACCTTGGCCTTGATCGCCGCTGCGAACGGCACCTGATAGCCCGGGCCGACGGTGATCTTCTGGCGCTCGTCGAGGCCGCCGCTGGAGACATGCAGGAAGTTGCAGCCACGCGCGTCCAGCACCTGGGCCAGGGCCTCGCTCTGCACCAGGTCCCAGCCGCCATCGACCCAGTCGCTGGCGGAAATGCGCACGCCCACGGCGACCTTGTCGGACACCGCCGCACGCACCGCATCAAACACCTCCACCAGCAGGCGCAGGCGGTTCGGCAGCGAGCCACCGTAGCCATCGGTGCGGCGGTTGCTCAGCGGCGACAGGAACTGGTGCAGCAGGTAACCGTGCGCGCCATGCAGTTCGATCAACTCGAAGCCCAGGCGCTCGGCGCGCACCGCACTGGCGGCGAAGGCGGCGATGACCTCGGCGATGCCGGCTTCGTCCAGTTCCTGCGGTGCCGGATCGGCGGCATGGAACGGCAGCGGCGACGGCGCCACGGTGGCCCAGCCACGCGCATCGTCGGCCGGCAACTGGCCACCACCGTCCCAAGGACGCCTCACCGAGGCCTTGCGGCCGGCATGGCCCAGCTGGATGCCCAGCGGCATCGGCGACCAGCGGCGCACGCTGGTCAGCACCTGTGCCAGCGCGGCCTCGGTGCCGTCGTCCCACAGGCCCAGGTCGGCCCAGCTGATGCGGCCGCGCGGTTCGACCGCGGTGGCTTCCAGAATCAGCAGGCCGGCGCCGGACTGCGCCAGGTTGCCCAGGTGCATGGCGTGCCAGTCGCTGGCGCGGCCATCTTCGGCGGAGTACTGGCACATCGGCGCGATGACGATGCGGTTGGACAGGGTCAGGGGGCCGAACGAGATCGGCGAAAACAGCTGGGTCACGGCGATGCGGGGGTCAGGCGGATGGAGGGGGCGTATTGCACCGCCGCACGGCCTGCGAATCAACCGTCTGGATGGATCGCTGTTTCGCGGGGGCGGGTTCTCGGTAGAGTCGACTGCCAGTCGACTGCTTTTCCAACGGCGGCGAAAAGCCCGCGCTGCACGCGATAGCAGACTCTATCCAGCGATAACCGACGCCAGCGCTTCAGCGCAGTCCCGCTCATCCTTGAACAACAGCAGGTCGTCGGCACGGGTACGGCCACGGTTCAGCGCCGCCACCGGCAGCCCTGCCCTGGCCGCCGCCTGCACGAAGCGGAAGCCGGAATAGACCATCAGCGACGACCCCACCACCAGCACCGCATCAGCCTGCTGCAGATGATCGTGCACCGCCGCCACCCGCTCGCGCGGCACGTTTTCGCCGAAGAACACCACGTCGGGCTTCAGCAGGCCGCCGCAGTGCGGACAGTCGGGCACCACGAACGTGGAAAAATCGGTCTCCAGATCGGCATCACCATCGGGCGCGATGCCTGCCTCCAGCGCGTCCCAGCCGGGATTGGCGTCCAGCAGGCGCTGCTGGAAGTCCTCGCGGCCACTGCGACGCTCGCAGCCCATGCAGCGCACCAGATCCAGGCGGCCATGCAGGTCGATCACGTTGTGACTGCCGGCGCGCTGGTGCAGGCCGTCCACATTCTGGGTCAGCAGCAGCTGCAGCTTGCCCCGGCTTTCCAGCGCGGCCAGGGCCTGGTGGGTGCCGTTGGGCCGGGCCAGGCCGAAGCGTGGCCAACCCAGCAGGCTGCGCGCCCAGTAGCGCTGGCGGGTGGCCGCCTCGCCCATGAAGGCCTGGTAGGTCACCGGCGGCGTGCGTTTCCACTGGCCGTCGGTATCGCGGTAATCGGGAATGCCCGAGGCGGTGCTGCAGCCGGCGCCGGTCAGCACGAACAAGCGCTGGGCGCGGTCGATGAAGTCGGTCAGCGGTGGGGTCATGGCTGCCAGATGGGGGCGCGCAAGCGCCCCCGCAAGCGCCGGTTCAGTCGGCGGGCTCAGGCCGCCGGCAGCGGCGGCACCGCGATCGGATGGCCTTCCTCGTCCAGCGCGATCATCACGAAGTGGCCGCGGGTGCACAGCTTGCGCTCGCCGCTGTGCAGGTCTTCAGCGACCAGTTCGACCTCGACCTTCATCGAGCTGCGGCCGACTTCGACGATGCGGCCAATGGTTTCCACCATCTGGCCGATGCGGATCGGCAGCTTGAAGTCGACCTGGTCGCTGCGCGCGGTCACCACGGTGCGGCGCGAGTAGCGGGCGGCCGCCAGGAACGCGGCCTTGTCCATCCACGCCAGCGCCTGGCCACCGAACAGGGTGCCGAGGTGGTTGGTGTGGTTGGGGAAGACGATTTCGGCCATGCGCACTTCGGTGGGCGGCACGGTCTCGGGGATCGGGGTCATGGGGGTGCTTCGGTGTGGGGTACGGCGATTTTAAGCCAGGCCCCGTGCAGGCGGCGCTACACTGCGCCACGCCCCCTGCCAGGATTGCCCATGCCCGCCACCTCCGACCTGTTGGCCTTTGCGCTGGTTTCGCTGGCGATGGTGCTCACGCCCGGGCCGAACATGATCTACGTCATCTCGCGCTCGATCTGCCAGGGGCCGACCGCTGGCCTGATCTCGCTGGCTGGCGTCGCGCTGGGCTTCGTGTTCTACATGCTGTGCGCGGCGCTGGGCATCACCGCCCTGCTGATGACCGTACCGTTCGCCTACGACGCGCTGCGCATCGGTGGCGCGCTGTACCTGCTGTACCTGGCCTGGCAGGCGCTCAAGCCCGGTGGCCGTTCACCATTTGCGGTACGCGACCTGCCGCAGGACAGCCCGCGCAAGCTGTTCACGATGGGCTTCCTGACCAATCTGCTGAACCCGAAAGTGGCGGTGATGTACCTGTCACTGCTGCCGCAGTTCCTGCATCCGGACGGCGAAGGCAGCGTGCTGATGCAGTCGATCGTGCTGGGTTCCACCCAGATCGCGGTGAGTGTGACCGTGAACGGCATCATCGCGCTGACCGCTGGCAGCATCGCCGGCTTCCTGGCCGCGCGCCCGACCTGGCAGGTGGTGCAGCGCTGGCTGATGGGCACGGTGCTGGCCGGGCTGGCGGTGCGCATGGCGGTGGAAGGGCGGCGGTAGCGGCGGACGGGACGCTTGCCTGATCGCTGCGGGCTTACTCGGCCGACCAATGCGTATGGTCACCGATCAGGATTGCATCAAGCCGTCCTGTTGTGCCGTACACGAAGTCATAGTCCATCTGCTTGTACCAGCTTGTCGCCATGATTGAACTTCTGGAGATCCTGCTGCCAAGCAGCTGGTCGGATCTCACTGCCCATTGATGAGGCGGGTTCGCAGATACGTAATGTACGGCATCGCTTTGCCTGATCACTCTGGTCAGTGACATCAACCTGTTGCGGTGCTTCTCGTTATCGAAAAGGTGGCAGCTCACGATCATGTCACCGCTGATGAATCTCACCAGCTCCCCATAGCGTTCAACATCCGCATCCAGCCGGCGGATCTCGATGATCGGCAACCCGCCTCCATCAAGCCCATGCTTCACCAGGCGCTTGGAGTTCAATTCCTTCCGCGTCGGCTCGCGAAGCACACGCCCCTTCGTCTCCAGAACGCTGGGAACAAGATGCTCATAGGGAACAAGCTCCAAGGCCTCGCCCACGGAGTACTTCCAATCGACGACCTTGTCCCTGCACGCCGAAAGTGCCGATTCCATTGCCGCGGCGAATGAATGGAACTCCTCCCTGAGCGCGGCAAGATGGCCATTCAAAAATTCGCTTTCGACGATCAACATCCTGTACTCCACCAGAGTCGACACTGGGCCATGATCGACCATCAATGCAGATTATGCCCTTGCGCGCCACACGCGTGAGTCGAGCATGGCGCGACTCTACACAGGCGCGCGCGAAGCCGGCCGGTGGCGCCGGGCCATGCCCGGCGAGCGCAGCAAGCACAAAAAAACCCCGGCGCTGGCCGGGGTTTCTCGTTGCGACAGGCCTGACCGGTTCGATCAGAAGTTCATGTCGAAGGCGACTTCGCCCTGCACGCCGACCTGGTAGGCCGAGACGCGGCGTTCGAAGAAGTTGGTCAGCTCCTGCACGTCCTGCAGCTCCATGAACGGCAGCGGGTTGCGCACGTTGTACTTCTTCTCCATGCCCAGCTTGGCGAAGTGCTGGTCGGCGCAGTGCTGCAGGTACTGGCGCATGTCACGGGTCGAGATGCCGGCCACGCCACCGGACAGCACGTCCTCGGCGAACTGCACTTCGCATTCGATGGCTTCGGCCAGCATGTCGTAGACCTGCTGCTTCATCTCGTCGTCGAACAGGTCCGGCTCTTCCTCACGTACCACGCGCACCGACTCGAACGCGAACTCCATGTGCGCGCTTTCGTCGCGGAACACCCAGTTGGTGCCCGAGGCCAGGCCCGGCAGCAGGCCGCGCGAACGGAAGTAGTACACGTAGGCGAACGCAGCAAAGAAGAACAGGCCTTCGATGCACGCAGCGAAGCAGATCTGGTTGAGCAGGAACTGGCGACGCTCGGCACGGGTCTCGATGCGCTTCAGGTCCTGGATCGAGTCGATCCACTTGAAGCAGAAATCGGCCTTCTTCTTGATCGAGTCGATGTTCTCCACCGCGGCGAAGGCTTTGACGCGCTCTTCCGGATCCGGCAGGTAGTTGTCGAGCAGGGTCAGGTAGAACTGCACGTGCAGCGCTTCTTCATACAGCTGGCGCGACAGGTACATGCGCGCTTCGGGCGCGTTCAAGTGCTGGTACAGGTTCAGCACCAGGTTGTTGGAGACGATCGAGTCGCCGGTGGCGAAGAACGCGACCAGGCGGTGGATCAGGTGGCGCTCACCCGGCGACATCTTGCTGTGCAGGTCGGTGATGTCGATCTGGAAGTTGATCTCTTCCACCGTCCAGGTGTTCTTGATCGCATTCCGGTACATGTCATAGAACTGCGGGTAGCGCATCGGGCGCAGAGTCAGTTCAAAACCGGGATCGAGCAGCATCTGCTTGGGCTTGTCGGCCATGGGTGTTTCCTTGTCTTCTCGGGTCAAAACGCCGGGCATGGCCCGGCGCTACCTTGGTGTTTTCTGCAGTCGAGCATGGCTCGACTCTACAAAGGGGTGTGCCGGCCAACGGCCGGCACTACCGCGCGGCGGTGCCGCTCTTACTGGCAAGCCTCGCAGGCTTCCGGGTTTTCCAGCGAGCAGGCGATGGCTTCGTCCGGGCTGAACACCTTGGCCGGGGCCGCAGCGCTGACCGTGGTCTTGGCGATCTTGGTGGCCGGGCGCGAACGCAGGTAGTAGGTGGTCTTGATGCCCTGCTTCCAGGCGTACATGTACATGGAGGACATCGCGCCGATGTTCGGGCTTTCCATGAACAGGTTGAGCGAGGCCGACTGGTCGATGAAGGCACCACGCTCGGCGGCCATGTCGATCAACGAACGCATCGGCAGTTCCCACGCAGTGCGGTAGACCTCGCGCAGCGTTTCCGGAATCTGTGCCACGCCCGCGATGGAGCCTTCGGCCAGCTTGATGGCATCGCGCATTTCCGGCGTCCACAGGCCCAGCTTCTTCAGCTCGTTGACCAGGTAGCGGTTGACCTGCAGGAAGTCACCGGACAGGGTCTCGCGCTTGAACAGGTTGGACACCTGCGGCTCGACGCACTCGTAGCAGCCGGCGATCGAGGCGATGGTCGCGGTCGGGGCGATCGCGATCATCAGCGAGTTGCGCAGGCCGTGTTCCTTGATGCGGGCACGCAGGGCATCCCAGCGCTCGGCATCTTCCGGCACCACGTTCCAGGCGTCGAACTGCAGTTCGCCACCGGCGGCGCGGGTGTCGTTGAACGACGGGTGCTTGCCGCGTTCCTGGGCCAGCTCGCAGGAGGTTTCCAGCGCGTGGAAGTAGATCGCTTCGGCGATCTTCTTCGACAGGGCGCGGGCTTCGGCGCTGTCGAACGGCAGGCGCTTGCGGAAGAACACGTCCTGCAGGCCCATGCAGCCCAGGCCGACCGGACGCCAGCGCAGGTTGGCGCGGCGGGCGGTTTCGATCGGGTAGAAGTTCAGGTCGATGACGCGGTCGAGCTGGCGCACGGCCAGGCGCACGGTCTCGGCCAGCTTCTCGAAGTCGAACTCGTTGTGCTCGTCGAAGTGGTTGCCCAGGTTGATCGAACCCAGGTTGCACACCGCGGTTTCATCGTTGGAGGTGACTTCCAGGATCTCGGTGCACAGGTTCGACAGGTGGATCACGTTGCCGGCGCGCAGGGTCTGGTTGCTGGCGCGGTTGCACTTGTCCTTGAAGGTCATCCAGCCGTTGCCGGTCTCGGCCAGCGTACGCATCATGCGGGCATACAGCTTGCGCGCGGAGATGGTGCGGTTGGCCTTGCCCTGGGCTTCGGCCTGCAGGTAGGCCTGCTCGAAGGCTTCGCCGAACAGGTCGGTGAACTCCGGCACGACGCGCGGATCGAACAGCGACCATTCCTGGTCGGCCTCGACGCGCTTCATGAACAGGTCCGGCACCCAGTTGGCCAGGTTCAGGTTGTGCGCACGGCGGGCTTCGTCACCGGTGTTGTCACGCAGCTCGAGGAAGTCCTCGATGTCGGCGTGCCAGGTTTCCAGGTACACGCAGGCCGCGCCCTTGCGCTTGCCGCCCTGGTTCACCGCAGCCACCGACGAATCCATGGTCTTCAGCCACGGCACGATGCCGTTGGAGTGGCCGTTGGTCGACTTGATCAGCGAACCACGCGAACGCACGCGGGTGTAGCTGACGCCGATGCCGCCGGAGAACTTCGACAGCTGGGCGATGTCGCCGTACTTGGAATAGATCGACTCCAGCGAGTCCTGCGGCGAATCCAGCAGGAAGCACGAGGACAGCTGCTCGTGGGTGGTGCCGGAGTTGAACAGGGTCGGGCTGGACGGCAGGTAATCCAGATTGCCCATGCGCTTGTACAGCGCCAGGGTCTCGGACACGTCCTCGCTCAGTGCGCTGGCAATGCGCAGGAAGAACTGCTGCGGGGTCTCGATCACCTTGCGGGTGTGCGGGTGGCGCAGCAGGTAACGGTCGTACAGGGTACGCAGGCCGAAGTAATCGAAGTTCAGGTCCAGCGCGCCGTCGATGGCGTCGTTGAGCTTGCGCGCATTGGTCTGCACGAAGTTCAGCAGGCGGTCGTTGATCAGGCCGACTTCATGGCCACGGCTGACCGACTGCGAGAAGGCGTAGATTTCCTGGCCCGAGACTTCCTTGGCGATGTAGTTGGCCAGCAGGCGCGCAGCCAGGCGGCCGTACTCGGGCTCTTCACCGATCAGCAGGGCGGCGGTGCGGATGGACAGTTCGTCCAGCTCGCGGGTGGTGGCACCGTTGTACAGGCCGGAAATGGTACGGGTGGCCACGCGCATCGGATCGACGGCGTGCAGGCCTTCGGAGGAACGCTGCACCGCGCGCACGATCTTGTTCAGGTCCACCAGTTCGGTGGTCCCATTGCGCTTGGTCACACTCATCGCGTTGGCCGTCGGCGGCGACGTCAACAGGAATTCGCTTTCCTTCTCGATGGTGGCGCTGGATTCGGTGCTCACGGCGTGTGTCCTCTTGGCGTGATTGGGGGTGCTCGATGCATCGGGTGACGCAGCCCGGGACATGACAGCCCAGGATGGCAGGACGGCGTCGCAGGGGATGAGACCCTGCGCCTGCCACTGCCGTTGACGATCGCGGATGGGTACCCCGGGCACCCCCTGGAATTGGGGTTGCTGCGACCGACGGCCACAAGATAGTGGGGGTAATTGGGTCCGTCAACGCCAAATGTAGTGAAATTCGGCAATCCCTTGCGCCGCAAGGATCGTGCCATCGGCGCCCGGATCAGACGCTTCAGACCTGCCGGAACGGGCTGCGCAGTCAAGCCCGAAAGGCGTCATCGCGGTGGTACAACGCCGCGCGGAAACGGAACAATGACAGCTTCACATGACAGTGATGAAGCTGGCTAGGGACAACCCTGTGGATAGGTGGTGGGCAGCCGGTGGGAAAGCCGGTATGGCCGGACGAATCGCCATCGCGCAGTGACTTTCGGCGGGTGACGGCGCCTGCCGAACGCGGGATGCTGGGGTCCTGCAATGACCGGAAAGGATTCCACCATGCGCCTGTCAGCACCCGCCTTGGCCCTGCTGGCTGCTGTGGTCACCGTACCTGCAATTGCCGCTGACACCCCGAAGCTGCGCGCGGACCAGTGCGGTATCCACACCGACTATGACGTGCTGGTGGACAGCGGTGGCATCTGGCTGCGGCATGGCCCGCAGGCACCGCACGAGGTGGTGTTCCACGATGGCGTGCTGAGCCTGGACGACACGGTCGTGCCGGTCAGCGAGGCCGACGCCGCCCGCCTGCGGCAGATGGAGGCCGGTGCGCGCCAGCTGATGCCGGCGGCCACCGCGCTGGCCCATGAAGTGAGCGGGTTGAGCTTCGACGTGCTCGACGGGGTCTATGAGAGCCTCACCGGCACCGCCAACAGCCGCAAGGTCCGGCGCCTGCGCCGGCAGGCCGATGACTGGATCGGCGGCACGCTGGGCAAGGGCTACTGGGAACAGGCGGTGTTCGGGCCGGGCTTCGAGGCCAAGGTGCAGGACATGGCCGAGTCGCTGTCCGCGTCCATCGCCCGCAGCGTGCTGTGGCAGGTGTTCACCGGCCGCAGCGATGCGATGGAGGCACGCGCCGACCGTCTGGACGCGCGGATGGAACAGCAGCTGGAAGGCCGCGCCGAACGCATCGAGGCCCAAGCACAGTCGCTTTGCCCGCTGGTGCAGTCGCTGGCCGACACTCATGACGCGCTGGAAGTGCGCTACCAAGGCCAGCCACTGCGGCTGCTGGAGCGCGGCGAGAGCGTACGGGTAGAGCACGGCGATGGCTCGGGCCTGCATGTGTCGGCCGGGCCGGATGAGCGGCCGCGTGGGAACGCCGTGGCGCCGACCCGGTAACCGCGCGGCGGATGCCGGCCAGCGGCCGGCACTACCGGAACCCTGGCCGGCAACGCATTTACCTGGGTGGCGCCCTCACGCCCGGTGCGGGGTACCCAGGTACTCGGCGCTCTGCATTTCGATCAGGCGCGAGGCGGTGCGCTCGAACGCGCCCTGCAGGCGCTGGCCGGTGTACAGCTCGATCGGCGAGGTGCTGGCGGTGCAGACCAGGTTGACGTGGCGGTCGTACAGTTCGTCGATCAGGTTGACGAAGCGGCGCGCGGCATCTTCGTTCAAACGATCGAAGGCGGGAATGCCGCCCAGCAGCACGGTGTTGAACTCGTGCGCGATCTCGATGTAGTCCGACGGGCCACGCGGGCCTTCGCACAACGCGGCGAAATCGAACCAGGCGATGCTCTTGCCACGGCCGCGCACCGGGATCTTGCGGCCTTCGATCTCGATGTTGCCGGGCTTGGCCGGCTGGCCGCCGCTCAGTTCGTTCCAGCGCGTGGCCAGCCAGTCATCACTGTCGGCGGCCAGCGGTGCGCGGTACACCGGCGAGCGGGTCAGCGCGCGCATGCGGTAGTCCTCGGTACCCTCGGCGTACAGCTCGACGCAGAAGCGCTGCAGCAGGCCGATGGCCGGCAGGAAGCTCTCACGCTGCAGGCCATTGAGGTACAGGTTCTCCACCGCCGTGTTGGAGGTGGTGACCAGGGTCACGCCTTCGGCGAACAGGCGCTCCAGCAGCCGTGCCAGCAGCATCGCATCGCCGATGTCGGTGACGAAGAACTCGTCCAGCACCAGCACGCGCAGGTTGCTGCGCCATTCCTGGGCGATCTTCGCCAGCGGATCGCTCTGCCCCTGGTGCTCGCGCAGGCGCTCGTGGACGCTGCGCATGAAGCGGTGGAAATGCGTGCGGTACTTCTGCTTGATCGGCAGGCCGTCGTAGAACAGGTCGACCAGGAAGGTCTTGCCACGGCCGACGCCGCCCCAGAAATACAGGCCCTTGACCGGCTCGGGCTTCTTCCAGAACGAGGACAGACGGTCCAGCCAACCGTCCTCGGCACTGTCCAGCAGGCCCAGGTGGATGCGGTCCAGCTCGGCCAGCGCCGCGTGCTGGGCCGGGTCGTTCTGCCAGTCGCCACGGGCAACCCCTTCCGCGTACCGCTGCGACGGGGTCAACTCGGTTGCACTCATGCCGCCGCGCCCAGCCAGTGCTTGACGCCGTGGGTCAGCGCGCCGCGCAGGTCGATCAGCTTGCGGTGGAAGAAATGGCTGGTTTCGGGCATGCGCACCAGCTCATGCGGGACGTCCAGCGTGTCCAGCCATTGGTAGACGGCCTGCGGATCGACGATCTCATCCTGCTCGCCCTGGATCACCAGCCAGCGGGCCGGCGGCGCGATGCCATCGAAATCCCAGCGGCCGGCCGGCGGTGCGATCGAGATCAGCGCTTCCGGCTGCAGCGCGGCAGCGGCCTTCAACGAAACGAACGCGCCGAAGCTGAAACCGGCCAGCCACAGGCGGTCGTCGGGGCGCTGGCTCTGCACCCAGGCGGCGACGGCTTTCAGGTCGTCCTGCTCGCCCACGCCGTGGTCGAACTCGCCTGCCGAACCGCCGACGCTGCGGAAGTTGAAGCGCACCGTGGCGATGCCCAGCTCGCGCAGGGTGGTGGCGGTCATGGTGACCACCTTGTTGTGCAGGGTGCCGCCTTCGGTGGACAGCGGATGGCAGATGATGGCCACGATCGGCTGCGCCGGCACATCGGCCTTGGGCAGGTCGACGACGACTTCCAGCGGGCCGGCCGGGCCGGCCAGTTCGAGGCAGGCGGTTTCGCCGGGGGCGACGGGGAACGAAGGCTTGTGCATGGCACCATGATACCGTCCCCCGCCCCTGCCCTGTGCCCGCCCCATGCTCTACCTGTCCTTGGCCGTGATCTGCAGCGTGCTGGTTTCGGTGTTGTTGAAGGTGGCCGGACGCCGCCAGCTGGATGTTTCACAGATGGTCACCTGGAACTATCTGGTGGCGGCAACGCTCACCGCCGTGGTGCTGCAGCCGCCGCTGGATGCGCTGCGCGCGCCGCATGCGCCGTGGCTGTCGCTGCTGGCACTGGCGGTGGTTCTGCCGTCGATCTTCCTGGTGCTGGGCCGCGCGGTGGCGGTGGCTGGCATCGTCCGCAGCGACGTGGCACAGCGCTTGTCGCTGCTGCTGTCATTGGCCGCCGCGTTCCTGTTCTTCGGCCAGACTGCGACGCCGTGGAAGCTGGCCGGTCTCGGCCTGGGCCTGCTGGCGATGGTGGCGATCAGCCTGCGCCCGCGCGGCCCGGCCGTGGCGTCCTCACCCGGCGGCTGGGGCTGGCTGCTGGGCGTATGGGCCGGGTTCGCGGTGGTCGACGTGCTGCTCAAGCAGGTGGCGCTGTCCGGCACGCCGTCAATGGCGGCGGTGCTGGCCAGCTTCAGCGTGGCCTTCGTGCTGATGCTGGCACTGCAGCTGTGGCGGCACGCCAGTGGCCGCAGCCGGTTGGCCTGGCGCAACCTCGGTGCGGGCGCGCTGCTGGGCCTGCTCAACGGCGGCAACATTCTTTTCTATGTGCACGCGCATCAGTCCATGCCGGACAGCCCGGCCACCGTGTTCGCCGGCATGAACATCGGCGTGGTGGTGCTGGGCGCGCTGGTGGGCGTGTTCGCCTTCGGCGAGGCCACCACGAAGTGGAACCGCGCCGGCCTTGCACTGGCGGTGCTGGCGATCGGGTTGATCGCCTGGGGGTGAGCGCGGCCTCGGGGTCGGATCCCATTCCGTTGGAATGGGATCCGACCCCGGCGCTGGGCGTTATCTGTCGAAACCCAGCAGCAGCGGATCGTGGTCGGAGCTGCGCCACGGGCCCTGCACGTTGCGGCCCTGGTAGCCGCTGGCGTCCTGCTCGTCGGCGTTGCTGTGCCATTCGGCGGCGCCACGCAGGCGCTTGGCCATGCCCGGGTTCAGCAGCGCGTGGTCGAGGCGGCCGGTATAGCCGTTGTAGACGTAGCTGTAGGGATGCTCGACCTTGGCGACCTTGAACGCGTCCTGCCAGCCCAGCTCATGCAGGGTGCGGATGGGGTCTTCCATCGCGTAGGCGTTGAAGTCACCCAACAGCACCGCGTCCTTGGCACCGGTACCGGTCGGATCGGTCTGCAGCCAGGCGTGCAGCTGCTGCGCCGAGGTCACCCGGGTGGCGTTCCAGCAGCCCTGGTTGTCGTTGTGGTCGGCGTCGGCACCGGCCGCGTCGCGGCAGCCCTTCGACTTGAAATGGTTGGCGACCACCACGAACGGTGCACCGTGCTTGCCCTGGAAGGCCTGCGCCAGCGGCACACGGCTGTGCTCGACGAACGGGCCGCCAGTCAGCGTGGCCGGCGTGCCCACCGGCTGCAGGCGCGTGCTGCGGTAGATGATGCCGACCCGGATCGGGTTGTCGCCGGGGCCATTGCCGGCGTCGACGAAGCGCCAGTCGCCCTGCGCGCCGCGATCGCGGTTGAGCGCGTCGACCAGTTCGGCGATGGCCGACTGCGGACCGTAGCCGTCGTTCTCCAGCTCCATCAGCGCGGCGACGTCGGCACCCAGCGCGTTGACCGTGGTGACCAGCTTGGCCACCTGCGCCTTGTGCTCGTCCAGCGTGCGCGCGCCGCGCAGGGTCGGGAAGCCACCGCCCTGGCCATCACCGTTGAAGAAGTTCTCCAGGTTGAAGGCCGCCACGTGCAGGCTGCCCGGCACCTGGGGTACCGCGGGGCGCTTCAGTTCCGTCAGCTTCAGCACACCTTCGACCTGCAGGCGCGGACGGCCCTGCGCGTCCACGTGCACCACGCCTTCCACATTGCGCAGCTGCATGCCGGTGCGCAGCACCGGGTTGGCCGGCAGGTAGGCCACGCTGGCCGGGTCGCGGGCTTCGCTGCCGTCGTCCAGCAGCAGGCGGCGACGCTGGTTGTCGGCCATCACCTGCTCATAGCCGGCAGTACCCGGCGCAGCCACTTCGGTCGGCTGCCAGAGGCGGCCATCGAAGGCCACGGTGAGCTGGCCGAAGCGTTCCAGGCCATCGGTACCGGCCAGGGTGAGCGGTGCGGCGATGCGCACGCGCTGGCCATCCAGCGCACGCCAGTCGGCCGGCGCGGTGGTCAGCACCACGATGGCGCTGCTGCGCGCGGCGGGGGTGGTCGCGACCGGTGCGGCCTGCGGCTGGGCCTGGGCAAAGGCGCTGGCCGGCAGCAGCAGGGTCAGGGCAAGAGCGAGGGAGCGGCGGCGCATCGACGGGCGATTCCTTGGAAGAGGGCGCACAGACTAACCCTGAAATGCGAAACCCCGCCTGCGGGCAGGGTTTTGACCTTGGTGGGCAAAGCCTGGGTCGTGCCGGCCGCAGGCCGGCAACCTCATGACCTTCGTGCGATGCGTGGTTGCCGGCCAGCGGCCGGCACTACCGGTTATTTCAGGTTACCCAGCATCCAGTCCACGGTGGCGTGGATCTGTTCCTCGGTCAGGGCCGGGTTGCCACCCTTGGGCGGCATGATGCCGCCATCCGGGCCGGTATAGCCCTCGATGGCGTGCTTGTAGAGGGTGTCCTTGCCCTGTGCGATGCGCTTGTCCCAGTGCGAATGGTCCAGCGTCGGCGCCATGCCCACACCGGTGGTGTGGCAGGCGGTGCACAGGTTGTCGAAGATGACCTTGCCGTCCTTGGTGCCGCCGTAGGCCACCTGCGAGGCGGCCTTGGCCAGCGCGGCGGCCTTGGCCGCAGCCTGCGCGGCGGCGCCGGTGCTGCCGGCATAGACCGCGCCGGTGGGCGAGATGCGCTGTTCGGTGCGCTTGGCCGCGGTCGGCGACACCTCGGGCGGAATCCGGGTGTGGATGTAGGCGGCTAGGAGGATGAGGCCGAGGGTGATGGTCGCCAGCAGCGCGATCACCATGGAGAAGCGTTTCAGGAACTCCAGATCGTAATTCCGCACTCTTCGTTACCCCTGGCTGATAGTCGTTGGACCACGGCTGAGCGACTGCGTGATGGACCGAGTATAGAACGCGCTTTGCGTGCGACAACAGGCGTCACTGCTGGTGCGGCGCAACATGCCTACCCGGTAGAGCCGGCCGCTGGCCGGCATCGCCATCCCGCCGGATGGATCGTGCAGAAGCCGGCCAGCGGCCGGCGCTACCGAATTACCGGGCGCCGATCGCGCGCAGGCAGAAGCTGCAGATCGCATCCACCAGCGCGCCTTCGTCGCGGTGCGCTTCGCGGCTGGGCGCGGTCGGGCCGACCATTGCTTCGGTGAAGGCGCCGACCAGGCACGCGGCCGTGGCGTGCGCGTCCTGCGCCGGCAGCTCACCGGCGGCCACGCCCTCCTCCACCAGCCGCAGGAACACGTCGCCGAAGGCGCGACGACCGCGCATGCGCTCGGCTTCCACGTCCGGGTCGACCGGTTCGACGATGAAGGCATGCGCCAGCCCCGGCCCGGCCAGGGCGCGGCGGACGAAGGCGGTGATCGCCAGCCGCAGGCGCTCGCTGGCCACCTCCGGGCCGCTGGCGATGCGTTCCATGATCGCGACCTCGTGGGCCACTGCGGCGTTGAGCACCTCCACGAACAGCTCGGCCTTGGACGGGAAATGGCGATAGATCAGGCCGGTGGATACCCCCGCCTGGGTCGCCACGGCGGTCACCGGGGCGTTGCGCCAGCCGCCGGTAGCGACCAGCTCGCGGGTGGCCAGCAGGATCCGTTCACGGGCGCCCGCCAGGCGTTCTTCCATCAATGCAGAGCGTTTATAGGCCATGTTCTGATTCTAGTTTCAATTTTTGAATTCGTATTCACTTCTTACCCGAACCCCGCTACGCTGGGGCCCATCGCCCGTGCGGGTCGCGGTCCTGCAGACCGCCGCCCGCTCCCCCGCCGGGTGCGTCCATTTCCTGCCATCCCGCCGTGGAGCCACCACAATGCACGTGCCATCCCTGAACTTCGATCTTGGCGAAGACATCGACCTGCTGCGCCAGAGCGTGGCCCATTTTGCCGCCGCCGAGGTCGCGCCGCTGGCCGCCGAGGCCGATGCCAGCAACCAGTTCCCGCTGGCCCTGTGGCCGAAGCTGGGCGAGCAGGGCCTGCTCGGCCTCACCGTGGAGGAAGAATACGGTGGTACCGGCATGGGCTACCTGGCCCACGTGGTGGCGATGGAAGAGATCTCGCGTGCCTCCGGCGGCATCGGCCTGTCCTATGGCGCGCACTCCAACCTGTGCGTGAACCAGCTGCGCAAGAACGGCAACGAAGAACAGAAGCAGCGCTTCCTGCCCGGCCTGTGCAACGGCAGCCTGGTCGGCGCGCTGGCGATGAGCGAGCCGGGTGCCGGTTCGGACGTGGTGTCGATGAAGCTGCGCGCCGACAAGCGCGGCGACCGCTACGTGCTCAACGGCAACAAGATGTGGATCACCAACGGCCCTGACGCCGACGTGCTGGTGGTCTATGCCAAGACCGACATGGAGGCCGGCGCCAAGGGCATCACCGCGTTCCTGGTCGAGAAGGGCATGAAGGGCTTCTCCACCGCGCAGAAGCTGGACAAGCTGGGCATGCGCTCTTCGCCCACCTGCGAGCTGGTGTTCCAGGACTGCGAGATTCCCGAAGAAAACGTGCTGGGCCAGGTCGGTGGTGGCGTGCGCGTGTTGATGTCCGGCCTGGATTACGAGCGCGTGGTGCTGTCCGGTGGCCCGCTGGGCCTGATGGCCGCGGCCATGGACGTGGTCATGCCCTATGTGCACGAGCGCCACCAGTTCGGCGAACCGATCGGCAGCTTCCAGCTGATCCAGGCCAAGATCGCCGACATGTACGTGGGCCTGGGCGCGTGCCGCGCCTATGTGTATGCCGTGGCGCGCGCCTGCGACCAGGGCCGCACCACCCGCCAGGACGCCGCCGGTGCGATCCTGTACGCCGCCGAGAAGGCCACCTGGCTGACCGGCCAGGCGATCCAGATCCTGGGCGGCAACGGCTACATCAACGAATACCCGACCGGCCGTTTGTGGCGCGACGCCAAGCTGTATGAAATCGGCGCCGGCACTTCGGAGATCCGCCGCATGCTGATCGGCCGCGAATTGTTCCAGCGCACCCTGTAAGGCCACCGCGATGACCGTCCTGAACAGCCAGCTGCAACCGGGCAGCGAAACGTTTGAAAGCAACCGCACGGCCATGCAGGCCGTGGTCGATGACCTGCATGCCACCCTCGCCCGCACCGCGCTGGGCGGCAGCGAGGCCGCGCGTGCCAAGCACACCGCGCGCGGCAAGCTGCTGGTGCGCGACCGCATCGACGCCCTGCTCGACCCGGGCAGCGCCTTCCTGGAAATCGCGCCGCTGGCCGCGCATGGCATGTATGAAGACGCCGTGCCCGCCGCCGGGGTGGTGGCCGGCATCGGCCGCGTGAGCGGGGTGGAATGCGTGATCGTGGCCAACGACGCCACGGTCAAGGGCGGCACCTACTACCCGATGACGGTGAAGAAGCACCTGCGCGCGCAGGAGATCGCCGAGCAGAACCACCTGCCGTGCATCTACCTGGTCGATTCCGGTGGCGCGTTCCTGCCGCTGCAGGACGAAGTCTTCCCCGACCGCGACCATTTCGGCCGCATTTTCTACAACCAGGCCAACCTGTCGGCGCAGGGCATTCCGCAGATCGCCTGCGTGATGGGCAGCTGCACCGCCGGTGGCGCCTATGTGCCGGCGATGAGCGACGAGACCGTGATCGTGCGCGAGCAGGGCACGATCTTCCTCGGTGGCCCGCCGCTGGTGAAGGCGGCCACCGGTGAAGTGGTGACGGCCGAGGAACTCGGCGGCGCCGATGTGCACACGCGCATTTCCGGCGTGGCCGACCACATGGCCGACAACGATCTGCAGGCGTTGGCACGGGTGCGCGCGATCATCGCGCAGCTGAACTGGCGCAAGCCGGAACCGGCGATGGCGATGCAGGCCAGCGAAGAACCACTGCTGCCCGCACACGAACTGTACGGGGTGATCCCGGCCGATACGCGCAAGCCCTACGACGTGCGCGAGGTCATCGCGCGGCTGGTCGATGGCTCGCGTTTCGATGAATTCAAGCCGCGCTACGGCGCAACGCTGGTGACCGGCTTCGCCCATCTGAACGGCTACCCGATCGGCATCATCGCCAACAACGGCATCCTGTTCTCCGAGTCGGCATTGAAGGGCGCGCACTTCATCGAACTGTGCACCCAACGCAACATCCCCCTGGTGTTCCTGCAGAACATCACCGGCTTCATGGTCGGCCGCAAGTACGAACAGGGCGGCATCGCCAAGGACGGGGCCAAGCTGGTGATGGCGGTGGCCTGCGCCAAGGTGCCGAAGTTCACCGTGGTCATCGGTGGCTCGTTCGGTGCCGGCAACTACGGCATGTGCGGCCGCGCGTACTCGCCGAACTTCCTGTGGATGTGGCCGAACGCACGCATCGGCGTGATGGGCGGCGAGCAGGCCGCCAGCGTGCTGGCCACGGTCAAGCGCGATGGCATCGAAGCCAAGGGCGGCCAGTGGCCGGCAGCGGAAGAGGATGCGTTCAAGGCGCCGATCCGCGAGCAGTTCGAGCAGCAGGGCCATCCGTACTACGCCAGCGCGCGCCTGTGGGATGACGGCGTGATCGATCCGGCCGACACCCGCCGGGTGCTGGCCCTGGCGCTGTCGGCCAGCCTCAACGCCGCCCCGCAGCAGACGCGCTTCGGCGTGTTCCGCATGTAACCCGTGCCATGACCGAGCCTGTTGCCATGTTCACCAAAGTCCTGATCGCCAACCGCGGCGAGATCGCCTGCCGCGTCATCGCCACCTGCCGCCGCCTCGGCATCGCCACCGTGGCGGTGTATTCCGATGCCGACCGCAACGCGCGCCACGTGCGCTTGGCCGACGAAGCCATCCACATTGGACCTGCCGCCGCGCGTGAGAGCTACCTGCGCAGCGATGCCCTGCTCGACGCCGCACGCCTGACCGGCGCGCAGGCGATCCACCCCGGCTACGGCTTCCTGTCCGAGAATGCCGACTTCGCCGATGCCTGCGCGGCGGCCGGCATCACCTTCATCGGCCCGCCGGCCAGCGCCATCCGCGCGATGGGCGACAAGAGCGCGGCCAAGGCGCTGATGGCCAAGGCCGGTGTACCGCTGACCCCGGGCTACCACGGCGACCAGCAGGCGCCGGACTTCCTGCGCGCACAGGCCGACGGCATCGGCTACCCGGTGCTGATCAAGGCCAGCGCCGGCGGCGGTGGCAAGGGCATGCGCAGGGTCGAGCGCAGCGAGGACTTCGTCGATGCACTGGCCAGCTGCCAGCGCGAGGCGGCCTCGGCGTTCGGCAACGACCACGTGCTGGTCGAGAAGTATGTCGAGCGCCCGCGCCATATCGAGATCCAGGTGTTCGGCGACCGCCACGGTGAGGCGGTCTACCTGTTCGAGCGCGACTGCTCGGTGCAGCGCCGCCACCAGAAGGTGCTGGAAGAAGCACCCGCCCCGGGCATGAGCGCAGAACGTCGTGCTGCAATGGGCAAGGCGGCGGTCGATGCCGCGCGCGCGGTGGGCTACGTCGGTGCCGGCACGGTGGAGTTCATCGCCGGCCCGGACGGCGATTTCTACTTCATGGAAATGAATACCCGCCTGCAGGTCGAGCACCCAGTGACCGAGTACATCACCGGCACCGACCTGGTGGAGTGGCAGCTGCGCGTGGCCTCGGGCCAGCCGCTGCCACTGCGCCAGGAACAGCTGGCCATCCACGGCCACGCCATCGAAGCGCGCCTGTACGCCGAAGATGCCGACCGGGGCTTCCTGCCCTCCACCGGCACCCTGCGCCGCCTGCGCCTGCCGACGCCGTCGGCCCATGTGCGCGTGGATACCGGCGTGGAGGAAGGCGACAGCATCACGCCGTACTACGATCCGATGATTGCCAAGCTGATCGTCTGGGACGTGGACCGCGACGCCGCACTGCGCCGCATGAGCCAGGCCCTGGCCGACTGCCAGGTGGTGGGCGTGACCACCAATGCCGGCTTCCTGCGCCGGCTGGTGAACACCGATTCGTTCGCGCACGCCAAGCTGGATACCGCGCTGATCGAGCGCGAGCAGGTCGCGTTGAATGCGGTGGGCGACACAGATGATGCCCTGTGGCAGCTGGCTGCGGTGGCTGCGGTTGCAAGCACGGGCGGCGCCAGCACCGACGCGCGAGATCCGCATTCGCCGTGGCAGGCCCAGAACGGCTGGCGCCTTGGCGCATCGGCACCGCGCGTGCTGCCGCTGCAGCAGGGCGAACGCAAGCACACGCTGCAGGTATGGGTGCAGGCCGATGGCTGGCGCGTGCAGTGCGATGCTGCTGCGCCGGCCACGGTGCTCGGCAGTGCCAAGGGCAGCAGCCTGTCAGTGCAGCTGGACGGCCGCCGCTGGCAGCTGCAGCTGCTGCGCGAAGGCGACCAGCTGTATCTGTTCGGTGCCGATGGCCAGCACCGTTTCATCCTGCACGACCCGGTGGGCGAATCGGACCACGCCGTGGCCGACGCGGGCAGCCTGCTGGCGCCGATGCCGGGCAAGATCGTCGCGACACTGGTCGCGGCCGGCACCGAGGTCAAGCGCGGCACGCCGCTGGTGGTGCTGGAAGCGATGAAGATGGAGCACACCCTGCAGGCACCGGCAGACGGCACGGTGAAGGGCTACCGCGCCAAGGCCGGCGACCAGGTGGGTGACGGTGCGGTGCTGGTGGACTTCGAAGCGACCTGATGAAGTGGCAGTGGCGTGCTGGCAACGGCGCGCCACGCCTCAACCCGGCCAGACCCGCTGCAGTGGATCAAACTCGCTGGTGGTCTGGTCCGCTGCCCGCCACCCCAATCCACACATCATTACCGGACTGGCGTCGATGCCATCCAGGCCCAGCAGGGCTTCGATATCCACTTCATTGATGGCAGCGGTGACGTAGGCCGCCAGCCCAAGTTCGGTGGCAGACAACATCCACTGCTGTGACAGGTGGCCTGCATCCAGCAGCACTGCCCGATAGGCCTTGGGATGGTTGCGATACTTCCAGAAGCTTCGCGGGAACCGCGCAACCTGGATGATGTGCAGTGGCGCAGCCGCGAACCAGTCCTGTCCAGCCAGCAGCGTCAGCACGCTGCCGCGAAGACCGGTGCCATCCACCGGCAGCGGCCGCAAGGTGTGTTCCAGCGCGTGATAGTGATAGACACCTGCGGCAAGGCCATCGACGTCCACGGCGATGACATAGGTTTCCAGCGGATGCAGGCCTCCACCGGAAGGAACATGCTTCTTCAGAAAGGCCATGTCTTCGCCGGGCTCCACCACGGCGTGCGCCTTCACCGTCCGCTTGAACACCTGGGCGAGCATGCGCAACGGCAATGATCGTGCGGTATCGAAGTTGCGGCAGGTCGCGCGCCTCGCAAGGAGCAGATCACGCGGCTCGTCTTCTGGCAGGGGCAGTGCCAGCGGCTCGGTGGCGGGGGGCATCACGGCTGGTGGTGGAGGACCGAATCTACGTCGCAGGTCCTGCGCCGTGACAAGTTTCTCTTCGCGCATCTGCTGCGCGCTGTCGATGCCGTTCCAGCGCCCCAGCCGATGGGCCAGCGCCGACAGCGGCCACCAGCTGGCATCGCGTACACGCTGGTCTCGCTGGCGGTGCCCAGCGTAGGCTGCGCCGTCACTGATCAGCAGACCACTGTGCAGCAACCGGTCGAGATCGGCTTCGCCAATGTTGCTGTGCGCCGCGTCGACCCAGGCGTCGGGCACGATACGGCCCAACAGCTCCACGTCGCCAGCCTCCACCCTGAGCGGCGCATCAAGGTGCGCGGCCAGCGCGTACCACTGCATCGTGGTGCCCAGGCCGGCCTCTCCCTTGAGCAGCAGGTCAAGGTCCAGCGCCACTTCCGCACGGGGCTCGAACATCACGATGGAGCAACGTCTGATCTGCATGGAGGCATCGGTGTGGAGCGGGACGCGCAGGATGCCATGCATCGCCCCAGGGCGCGCTGAGGCTAAACTTTCCCTGCAACAGGCCGAAACAAGAGAACCCTACCTGCAACGGCCAGCGCGATCACCATGAGTACTTCCGACAAGACCCTGCTTACGGCTGCACAAGCCGCCCAGGTACTGTCGCTGCTGCAGAGCGATGACGGCTTCCGCAGTGCCTTCGCCGCTTCTCCCAGCCTTGCGCTGCAGGGTCTGGGCATTGCTCCCAATGCCGATGGCTCGATGTGCGCTCCAGTGGACGCGCTGGCCAGCAAGGAAGCCTTTGCCGCTACTGCCGAGGCCCTGAACCAGCACCTGCAGTCCTGTGGCGCCTTCGTCCTGCCGCACTTCTTCGAAGCCGGCGCCGACAGCTGATGCTGCGCTGTCAGTCCGCGCCCAGCGGTGCGCGGCTGTCACGGACATTGAGCGCCTGCAGGATGTAATTGCCGGAATCCTCGGCATAGGCACGACCGCGATGCGCGGCCAGCCAGCGTGCTTCTGCAGCGGCCGCCGCGGAATCTCCCGAGGCATGCCTTGCATCGCGCAGCGCCACGTGCAACTGGTACAACTCCGTGCCGTCGGCCCACGGCAGCAGGCGCTCGACGGCCGCGACCGCCTGCCCGGCATGCAACTCGCGGGTGGCTTCGATGATGTCCAGCAACTGGCGCGAGCGTGGGTCGCTCCTGAGGTCGATCGCGCGACGCGCCAAGCGCAGCTGGGGCGTCACGTCCACGCCTTCGCGCTGAGCCAGGCGAATCAGGCCCAGAACCATGAACTGCCGGGTGTGCAGATTGCCGCTGGGCTGCTGGCGCAGGTCGGCCAACGCCTCTCCAATCCGCTTGCGGCTCGCTGCGGGATCCGACCGCTCTCCTGCCATGCCGGCAATGCTGGCGCGCCAGGCCGACGCCAGCCGGCAAAGGGCCGGCTCATTGCACTGCGCCTGCAGTGATCGGGCAACCTCTTCGGCCTTGTCCAGCTCACCGAGATCGACCAGCACCGCTGCCTGCTGCATGCGGGCGCCGAAATCATCGGCCGACACGCCCGCCAGCTGGGCACGTGCAGCGCTCCAGTCTCCGAGTACGGCCATCGCCGTAGCTAGGTTGGCACTGGTTCTCCAGCCTCCGACATCACCGGCCATGCGGAAATCCGCAACCGCACCGTTGGTGTTGCCCGCAGCCAGCTTCAACCGTCCTGAGAAATCCAGCGTGTGGCTGCGGGCCCATGCCTGCGGAACCCGCGCCGGCTGCACCACGGTCACCGCCTCGGCGTAGCGCCCCATTCCGGACAACGCCAGCGCCCGATTGACATATCCACCGTGGTAGTCGGGATACAGGTCGGTCAACAGCTTCCAGCGTCGGGCGATGTCAGCCTCCGGCAGATCGCTGGCCTGCCCTGCCCATCCGTCCAGGTACAGTGCATCGCGCGGCGTCAGTCGCGCCCGCAATGCCTGCGCACGCGCATGGGCATCCAGTGCCATGCGACTTTCACCGCGCATCCAGTGGATGCGCATGATTGCCACATGGGCCATCGCAAAGTCCGGGTCGACCTTCACCGCCTGCGCGAGAAAGCCCAGCGCCTCATCGGTCTGGCGCCGGTCCAGCGCCCTGATGCCTGCGGCGTAAGCACGCAGCGCGTCCAGGCTGGACGTCGCCACCTGCGGCAGATTCACCGAATGTCGATCAATCTCCATACCGCCTTCGCCAAGACGCTCGCGCAGACGCCCCACCACTTCATCGGTGGATGCCAGAAGCGAGTCCAGGCCTTTGCCATCGACATGCACGGTGTAGACGGTGGCCGCGGTCGACGGATCGATCACATCGACCGCCACCCGCAGGCGGCCATGCACCTCCAGGACCGAAGGCGCCAGCACCGCGCGTGCACCATCACGCTGGGCCACCTCGCTGGCAACCCCCCGGTCCAGCCCGGCCCCAGGACTGATCAGCATGCGCTGCATGGTGTCGCGCACCTTCAGGTCACTCAGCACGTTCACATATCGCGACTGCTCCAGGCTGATGCGGAACGCCTGGTTGATCGACTCGCTCAGCAGAGGATCGCCAGTCAGGTTGCGCGGCTCCGCGATCACCACCCAGTCGCGTTCGGCAAAGGCGATGGCCGGTTGTGGACGAGTCAGCAACCACAAGCCCATTGCGCAGGCTGCCACCAGCGTTACCTGCGCCGCCATCGCCATCGGGCGACGCCAGAACGGGACATCCGGCCTGGCCTTGTCACTCGCACGCGGCCGTCGCAGCGCGGCCTTGCCGACCGCCGAGACGCCGATCACCTCCATCGGCTGCGCCACACCACGGAAGCGCCAGCGGCCGAATGACTTCCAGTACAACCGGTCGGCCGGCTCGCCAAGCTGGGAGGCTGCACGCCGGACCAGCGATTCGGCCGCTGCCGACAACAGCAGTTGGCCCGGTCGTGCCAGCTGCATGAGGCGCGCCGCCATCGGCTTCGCCAGACCTTCCACCTCTACGGCCTTGGACCCCAACGCAACGGACTCAGCGCTGTTGTTCCACAGAATCACCTCACCCACGTGCAACCCGGCCCGCGCCTGCAACCGGAGATCACGCGACTGCCCCAGCGGCTGCAGCCCACGCTGGTAATCCAGGGCGAACCCAAGCGCATCAATCGGGCGCTCGAACAGCATGAACAATCCATCGGAACGGTCGATCAACTGGCCGTTCCAGCGCTGCTGCAGCGCCAATACCAGCCGGTCGTGTTCCTGGAACAGTTCGGCGGCGGCGACATCGCCAATACGTTCAACCAGCAGCAGGGAGTCGCACAGATCCGTGAACAACAGCGCGCGCAGTTGCTGGTTGTGCGGCGTCGACGTTCCGTTGTCGCCATTCATCGCCTGACTCTCCCGATCAAGGTGTATCCGCTGCATCCACCCAGCGCAGGCAGTTGCCGCCATCGCGCTTGGCCTGGTACAGCGCGCGGTCCGCGCTGGCATACCACTCGCTCCAGCCGGCCTCCGGCGCCAGCAGGCTGGCACCGATGCTGACCAGGCTGACGTGCGGCGTACCGTGGCTGCGCTCGAGCAGGCCATGCACCGCGCTGAGGATGAACTCGGCCGCGTGCTGCACGATCTCGTGGTTGCCACGGCGCAGGATCAGGCAGAACTCATCGCCGCCGAGCCGGCAGGCCAGATCCTGCTCACCGGCCATCGAGCGCAGGATGTTGCCCATGCTCTGCAGCACGCGGTCACCGGCCTGGTGGCCATGGCGGTCGTTGATCTGCTTGAAGCGGTCGCAGTCGATCAGCAGCAGTGCCTGCGGCAACCCATCGCCGTCGGCACGGCATTCCTGCAGGTACAGCGTAAGGCCGCGGCGGTTGTGCAGCCCGGTCAGCTCATCGGTGCGCACCAGCTCGCGGGTGTGGGTCAGCTGATGGGTGGTGATGTACAGGTTGTCCAGCGCGGTTTCCAGATCATGGTTGCGCCGGCGCAGCTGGCTGATCAGCGCCTGCTCGTTGGTCAGCACGCGCATGATCGTGCGGCGCAGGAAATAGGCGACCAGGCCAGGATCGGATTCGACCAGGCGATGGAAGTCGGCCGGGCCCAGCTCGAGCACTTCGCAGTCGGCCAGCGCGCGGGCACTGGCGCTGCGCAGGTGGTCGCCGACCAGCAGGCCAAGCTCACCGAAGAACTCATGCTGGCCGAGGGTCTTGATCACCAGGTCTTCGCCGAAGTCCAGTTCGATCTGGCCTTCGAGGATCACGTACATCCGTTCGCCGCGATGGCCACGCTGGAACAACCACTGTCCGGCATGAAGCTTGCATGGACGGGCATATCTGGCGAACAATGCGACCTCGGCAGCGGACAGCAGCGCGTGCACGATCTCGGCCATCGCCACCCGGGCGATACCTGACGTCACATCACTGTTCTCGGCCGCACCCCTGCCGGTCATTCCCTGCACCCGCCGCCAGCGTCCCCTGGTGAGCCGCGGAGCATAGCACCGCTTTAAAGTGTGCGCCCTATCTCATTTTGAGCCTTCGGACCCACTTCTCTGATGTGAAGATGCGTGGTGACCCGTTCTGGGCATGCCTGTCCGCACAAAAGTCCTGCTGGATCAATCCGATGGCCATCTTCACGGGCTTTCGGCCAAGTTGCAGGGCCTGGGGGTGCGCCGGATTGACGCTGCCCGCGTTCACGGCTGTTCCATCGATACAACAACGCCGGCAGGTCCCCCGACCGGCCGGCGTTGTCTGGCCCTTCCCTGGCCACCCTGATCGCTCTATGGCCCGGTAGTGCCGGCCGCTGGCCGGCAACCACGTGGACTCCGGGAACATCGACGGGTTGCCGGCCAGCGGCCGGCACTACCGCATCACGCCGCGCGTTCGCTGCGCCCGCCGTGGAACTGCTCTTCCTCGGTCGAGCCGGTCAGCGCAGTGGTCGACGACTGGCCCTGCTGGATCGCCTGGGTCACGGCATCGAAGTAGCCGGTACCGACCTCGCGCTGGTGCTTGACCGCAGTGAAGCCGCGCTCTGCCGCCTCGAACTCGGCTTCCTGCAACTCGACGAACGCGCTCATCTGGCGGCGCGCGTAGCCGTGGGCCAGATTGAACATGCCGTAGTTCAGCGCATGGAAGCCGGCCAGGGTGATGAACTGGAACTTGTAGCCGTAGCTGCCCAGCTCGCGCTGGAACTTGGCAATGGTGGCGTCGTCCAGGTTCTTCTTCCAGTTGAAGCTGGGCGAGCAGTTGTAGGCCAGCAGCTTGCCCGGGAACTTGGCATGGATCGCCTCGGCGAACTTGCGTGCGAACTCCAGGTCCGGCTTGCCGGTCTCGCACCACACCAGGTCGGCATAAGGCGCGTAGGCCAGGCCACGGCTGATCGCCTGGTCCAGGCCGTTGCGGGTCTTGTAGAAGCCTTCCACCGTGCGTTCGCCGGTGGCGAACGGCTTGTCATTGCCATCGATGTCGCTGGTCAGCAGATCCGCGGCTTCGGCATCGGTACGTGCCACCAGCAGGGTCGGCACGCCCAGCACGTCGGCGGCCAGCCGCGCGGCGTTGAGCTTCTCGATCGCCTCGCGGGTCGGCACCAGCACCTTGCCGCCCATGTGGCCGCACTTCTTCACCGAGGCCAGCTGGTCTTCGAAATGCACGCCGGCGGCACCGGCCTCGATCATCGCCTTCATCAGTTCGAACGCATTGAGCACGCCGCCGAAGCCGGCTTCGGCATCGGCCACGATCGGCTGCAGGAAGTCGATGTCGTCCTTGCCTTCGGCGTGGTGCAGCTGGTCGGCGCGCAGCAGCGTGTTGTTGATGCGCTTGACCACCGCCGGCACCGAATCGGCCGGGTACAGCGACTGGTCCGGGTACATCTGCCCAGCCAGGTTGGCGTCGGCCGCCACCTGCCAACCGGACAGGTAGATCGCCTTCAGGCCCGCCTTGACCTGCTGCATGGCCTGGTTGCCGGTCAATGCACCGAGCGCGTTGACGAACTCGCGCTCATGCAGCGACGCCCACAGCTTCTCTGCGCCCAGGCGGGCCAGCGAATGCTCGATGTGGACGGTGCCGCGCAGGCGCACCACGTCGGCGGCGCTGTAGTTGCGCTGGATGCCTTCCCAACGCGGGTTGGTGTCCCAGTCGTGCTGGATCTGTTCGGCAGTGGGCAGCTTGCTCATGTCTTTCTCCAGTTCGGTTCGTGCGTGCAGCGGGGAGGGAAATGGCGGGAAACGCGGGCGGCGATCAGTCGATGCGCGCGTAGGCCGGCAGGGTCAGGAAATCGGTCAGTTCTTCGCTGCGGCTCAGTTCGCCGAGCAGGGTGATGGCCTCGCCGATGCGTGCACCACCGGGCAGCGCGGCGGTATCGCCCAGCCGTGCCGGCAGCTGCGAGAGGGTGGAATCCAGCAACGCCAGATCGATCGCAGTGCCATCGTCCAGCTGCTGGCCCGGCGTATGCAGCCACTGCCACAGCTGGCTGCGGCTGATCTCGGCGGTGGCCGCGTCCTCCATCAGGTGGTGGATCGGCACGCAGCCGTTGCCATCCAGCCACGCCGCCAGATAGCGCACGCAGACTTCCACGTTGCCTTCGAAGCCGGCGCGGGTGATGGTGCCGGGCGGCCGCGCGATCAGTTCGTCGCGGCCCACGCGCACATCCTGGCGCAGCACGCTGTGCTGGTTCGCACCGGGCATGTGTTCGTCGAAGATCGCCATCGCCACCGGAATCAGCGCCGGGTGCGCCACCCAGGTACCGTCGTGGCCGGCGGTGACCTCGCGCAGCTTGTCAGCGCGCACGCGGGCCATCGCCTGCTCGTTGGCGGCGGCATCGTTGTTGATCGGAATCTGCGCGGCCATGCCGCCCATCGCATGCGCACCGCGGCGGTGGCAGGTCTGGATCAGCAGCTCCGAGTACGCCTTCAGGAACGGCTGGGTCATGGTCACCTGGCCGCGTTCGGGCAGCACGCGGTCGGCGTGGCGGCGGAAGGTCTTCAGGTACGAAAAGATGTAGTCCCAGCGCCCGCAGTTCAGGCCGACGATGCGGTCACGCAGCGCGTGCAGGATCTCGTCCATCTCGAACACCGCCGGCAGCGTTTCGATCAGTACCGTCACCTTGATCTGGCCGTGCGGCAGGCCGAGCATGCCCTCGATGTGCGACAGCGCGGTTTCCCACAGCGCTGCCTCTTCCATGCTCTGCAGCTTGGGCAGGTAGAAGTACGGGCCACGGTCCTTCGCCTGCAGGGTGCGGGCGTTGTGGAAGGCGAACACCGCTGCGTCGAACAGGCCACCGGCAATGAACTGGCCATCGATGCGCACGTGCTTCTCGTCCAGGTGCCAGCCACGCGGGCGCACGATCAGCACCGCCTGCTCGTCGTAGGGGCGCAGGGCGTAGTGCTTTCCATTGGGTGCGGTGTATTCGAGATCGCCACGCACCGCGGCGGCCAGCGACTGCTGCCCGGCCAGCAGGTTGCGCCAGGTCGGCGAGGTCGAATCCTCGAAGTCGGCCATGAACACCTTGGCGCCGGAGTTCAGCGCATTGATGACCATCTTCGGGTCGGTCGGGCCGGTGATCTCGACGCGGCGGTCCTGCAGCGCGGTCGGCAGCGGCGCAACGCGCCAGTCGCCGCTGCGGATCGCGGTGGTGTCTCCGCGGAAGTCCGGCAGGCCGCCCTGGTCGAAGAATGCCTGGCGCTCGCGGCGTGCCTGCAGCCGTGCCTGCCGGCCCGGTTCCACCGCACGGTGCAGCGACACCAGCAGGGCCAGCAGCGGCGCCGGCAGCAGGGTGTCCTGGCCGGCCACGCGGGTCGCCAGGGCGATGCCGGGGGTGGCCTTGCTGGCGGGGGTGGGAACAGCGGAAGCGACGGCGGACATGGGCGACTCCAGCAGTGGGGGAACGCCTCCACGGTGCCGCCGGGGCCGAGTATTTGGCAAAACAGTTTTTGCAATGTTCTACATAAATTGTGCTAATACTTGTGACGCGATGACCACACGCCCCCCGCCAAGTCCGCGTTTTTCCTACAAATCCGACCGGCTGAAGCCATTGCGCGCGTTCTGCCAGACCGTGCGCCTGGGCTCGGTCTCACGGGCGGCTGAGGCACTTTTCGTCAGCCAGCCGGCCATCAGCCTGCAGCTGCAGGCGCTGGAGCGTGAACTGGGGGTGCCGTTGTTCGAGCGCAGCGGGCGCCGCCTGGTGCCCAGCCGCGAGGGTCAGCTGCTGTACGAAATGGCACAGCCGCTGGTGGAGAACCTGGACGGGCTGGAGGCGCGGTTCCGCGACAAGGTGCGCGGCCTGGACGCGGGCGAGCTGAACATCGCCGCCAACAGCTCGACCATCCTCTACCTGCTGCCGAAGATCGTCGAACGCTTCCGCCTGCATCATCCGGACGTGCGCCTGACCCTGCACAACGCGATCAGCGCCGATGGCACCGACCTGCTGCGCGAGGACGCCGCCGACCTGGCGATCGGCTCGATGACCGATGTGCCGGCCGACCTCAGCTACGCCCCGGCCTACCGCTTCGAGCAGGTGCTGATCGCGCCGCACGACCATCCGCTGGCCAGTGGCGGCGAGCTGGAACTGGCCGACATCGCGCGCTATCCGCTGGTGCTGCCGCCGAAGCGGCAGATCACCTACCGCCTGGTGGACCAGGTCTTCCAGCGCCACCGCATCGCCTACACCGTGGCGCTGGAGGTGGGCGGCTGGGAGGTGATCAAGCAGTACGTGGCGATGGGCATGGGCATTTCCATCGTGCCGGCGCTGTGCCTGAACGAGGCCGACCGCGAGCGGTTGGCGGCGCGGTCGATGAAGCGCTGGTTCCCGGAACGCAGTTACGGGGTGATCGTGCGGCGTGGCAAGGCGTTGTCGGCGCAGGCGCGGGCGTTCATCGAGCTGATCCAGCCGGAGTTGTTCAGCCCGCGCGATTACGACCAGAGCGGGCATTCGGAGCGGTGAGGGATGTTCGGCAGGGCTGCGCCCTGCACCTGCCGAATCAACGTCAACGTCAACGTCAAAAGCGGGCATTCCGTGGAATGGCGGGGTGGATCCGGTTGCGGGGGACGCTGCAAGTACGTCCATGTAAGCTCGGTCGCCGCATCCATGCGGCTCACGCCCCCGCAACCGGACCCACCCCGCCTTCGACAGTTGGCCGCGATCTGTCGGGGTCGGATCCCGTTGCTGCGCAACGGGCTCTGACCCCATTTCCGGCTGGCGATGAATAAACTGGCCCCATGTCCATCGAACTCCGCCATCTGCGCTACTTCCTCGCCGTTGCCGATACGCTGCACTTCGGCCAGGCGGCGGAGCGGTTGGGTATGTCGCAGCCGCCGCTCAGCCAGCAGATCCGCCAGCTGGAAGATCTGATCGGTGCGCGGCTGTTCGTGCGCAGTCATCGTCGTGTGCAGCTGACGCCTGCCGGTGAGCTGCTGCAGGAACGTGCACGCGCCATCGTGCAGCAGGTGGAAACGGCGGTGGACGAGGTGCAGCGCGCGCAGCGCGGCGAGCAGGGTGAGCTGCGCATCGGGCTGACCCGCGCCACGCCGCTGTCGCCACAGATTCCGCGTTCGATCCTGCGCTACCGCCAGCAGTACCCGCAGGTGCGGCTGCAGCTGAGCGAGATGAACACCCTGCAGCAGATCGATGCACTGCTCGATGGCAGCCTGGACGTGGGCATCATCCGCAAGCGCGCGTTGCCGCCGGAACTGGTGGCGCACAGCCTGTTCGTCGATCCGTTGGCGTTGATCGTGCATGCCGATCACCCTGCCCTGCGCAGACTGTCGAAACAGGGCACGCTGTCGCTGCGCGACTTCGCGCAGGAGCCGTTCGTAGCATTCCGGCGCAGTGCCGGTGCGGGCATCCATGACCACATGATCGCGTTGTGTGCGGCGGCGGGCTTCACCCCGCGTATCGTGCAGGAGGCCGGTGAGGCGTCAACGCTGATCAGTCTGGCCGCTGCTGGCCTGGGTGCGGCGATCCTGCCGTCGTCCTGCGATCACATCCGGGTGGAAGGCGCACGCTTCGTGGCGCTGGCCGATGCCGGTGCGCATTCGGAGGTGCAGCTGGCGTGGCACCGCGAGGGTGTGACGCCGCTGATCCGCAACTTCGCCGGGCTGTTGCGTGAGGCGTTCGCGGAAGGGTGAGGTGCAACCCACCCGGTAGCGGCCAACCTTGGTTGGCCCACGGCCACAGCGCCGACCAAGGTCGGCATCTACCAGAGCAGGTTCACGCCGTCACCGGCTGCGGGGCGCGCTGCTGCAGCGCCCAGACGATGCCACCGCCGATCAGGGTCAGCACGGCGGCGAACAGGCACACACCCAGCCAGTCCCACGCTGCATAGGCCAGGCCGCCCACACCACCGAGCACGCTCGAACCCAGGTAGTAGGCGAACAGGTACAGCGCCGAGGCTTCGGCGCGCATCGCGCCGGCGCGGCTGCCGACCCAGCTGCTGGCCACCGAGTGACCGCCGAAGAAGCCGAACGTCACCAGCGCGATACCGAGTGCCATCGTGCTCAGCCACGGCATCGCCAACAGCACGATGCCGGCACCAATCAGTGCGAACGAGATCGACAGGATGCGACCGCGCCCGTAACGCGTGGCCTGCTGGCCCATCCATGCCGAACTGAAGGTGCCCACCAGGTACACGCTGAAGATCAGGCCGACCACGGTCTGGCTGAGGCGGTACGGCGGTGCCAGCAGGTGGTAACCCAGGTAGTTGTAGAGAGTGACGAACACGCCCATCAGCACGAAGGACGTGGCGAACAGCCACGGCAGGCCCGGGTCGGCGAACAGCGTGCGCCAGCGTGATGGCAACTGGCGCAGGCCGCCACGACGCGCCTGGAAATGCCGCGACGGCGGCAATTGCAACCACAACAGCACGGTACTGGCCACGGCGATGATCGAGACGACGCCGATGCCCCACCGCCAGCCCCAGTGGTCGGCGATGATGCCGGCCAGCAGGCGCCCGCTCATGCCACCGATGGCGTTGCCGCCGATGTACAGGCCCATCGCCAGGCCCAACGCGCGGCTGTCCATTTCCTCGACAAGGTAGGTCATCGCCACTGCCGGCACGCCGCTCAGCGCCAGACCGAGCAGCGTGCGCAGCACCAGCAGCGTGGTCCAGTCATCCACCAGCGCCGTGCATAGCGACAGCGTGGCCGAGGCCAGCAGCGCGGCGATCATCATCGGGCGACGGCCGACCGCATCGGACAGCAGGCCGGCCAACAGCATCGCCACCGCCAGCGTGCCGGTGGTCAGCGACAACGACATCGCGCTGCCGGCGGCGGACACGCCGAAGTGACGGCTGAACTCCGGCAGCAGCGGCTGCACGGTGTACAGCAGGCCGAAGGTGGAAAAGCCGGCCAGGAACAGCGCCAGCGCGGTGCGGCGGAAGGCCGGCGTGCCCTGCTGGATGCGGGTCTCGGCGATGGGATCGACAGTGGGGGGGCGGCGTTCGAGGGCCGCCGCGGTTTCGCCAGTCATGGGATCGATGGGCCGGTGGGGGCGGCCGGGCGTGGGAGGGAACGGGCCTCAGACTAGGCCCGTCCATCCAGTCGATCCATAACCTGATAGGTCAGGATTGATATGCAGGAAGTATCAATTCAGCTTACAGGCGCTGCCACTCGAAACCGTCGCCACGACGGTAGTACACCGCCACGGCGCGGCCGTAGAGCTTGTCGGCGTCGACGAAGCCGAAGAAACGACCGTCGAAGCTGTTGCCGCGGTGGTCACCCAGCACCAGCACCTTGCCGGCCGGCACCACCAGATCGGCGATGTCCGGACCGCCGCCCATGTCCAGGTCGAGGCGGGCACGGCGCTCGCCGAAGGCTTCCACGTCCTGCAGGTCGGCGATCTGCAGCGGCTGGCCGTTGATGCTCAGATGGCCCTCGCGCATCTGCACATGGTCACCGGCCACCGCCGCCACGCGCTTGATCAGGCGGGTGCCGTCGGCCGGTGAATCGAACACCGCCACTTCACCGCGCTGCGGAACGCCGGTCGACATCAGTTCCTTGCCGGTGAACGGCAGGCGCAGGCCATAGGCGCGCATGT
The DNA here is from genome assembly GCF_040256885.1 of Stenotrophomonas riyadhensis. Lineage (NCBI taxonomy): Bacteria > Pseudomonadati > Pseudomonadota > Gammaproteobacteria > Lysobacterales > Lysobacteraceae > Stenotrophomonas > Stenotrophomonas riyadhensis. Next base: position 195,582 of record NZ_CP155568.1, on the reverse strand, counting down.
CCACCACCACCCGGTCGCCGGGCTGCAGGGTCGGCTGCATCGAGCCGCTGGGCACCACGTAGTGGTTGGCGAGGGTATCGCGGGCGGCGGCGAGCAGGCCGAGCATCACCAGCAGCGGCAATGCTTCCTTCTTCAGCCAGGCCAGCGCGCGTTCGGAAAAGGGAGGGCGGGCAACAGCATCCATGACAGGCTCCGGGTAGGTGATAGCGGTATCAGACCACACGCAGGCGCCGCAGGTTCCCGGTAGCGCCGGACACGGGTTACGCAGGTTTTACGCCCCGGCGCGGCAGCGGGCATCGCACCTTTACGGGCAGCACGCGCATCGTGTGCCCACCGCGCCACAGGGCGCATTCCGCAAGGTGTTGTATGACCCTCCTGGTGATCCGCCACGCGTCTCCGTCGGCGCCGCGCCCGCAGCTGCCGGCGCAGCTGAGCGGCCATCGCGTGCTGTGCAGCGACTGCGCCAGCCTGTCCGAAGTGCGCCAGTGCCTGTGCCAGCCGCAGGCGCGCTCGGCCGACTGGGTACTGCTGGATGTCGGCGCCGCCGACGAGGCGCAATGGCAGGCCGAAGGTGGCGCGCTGCAGGCGGCGCTGGAACGGCTGCCGGCGCAGTACATCGAGCTGCAGGCCCCCAGCGAACCCGGCCTGGATTCGCGCCTGCGCCTGCAGCATGGTCCTGCCGCGGTAGTGGTCGACCAGCGCAGCCAGCAGGCCGGTTACCCGTTGTCGCTGGCCATTGTCGGCCGCCGCCTGGCACAGGAGGGCTGAGCCATGTCGATCTTCATCATCCGTGGCCCGGAAGCAGCCGGTGCATTGATCCGCACGGCGATGCCGCTGCCGGCGCCGGTACTGAAATCGCTGGTGCACCGCGCGATCGACGCCGGTACCAGTGTGGCGATCCGTGCCTGCGGTTCGGAACAGGAACTGCTGGACGCGCTGCGCGTGGCCGACCACAGCCGCGGCGAGGTGACCCTGCTGGACCCAGGTGCGTGTGCCAACAGCCTGCGCCTGCAGCGCCTGCTGCCGTACCTGCACAACGCCTATGTGGAAGTGCATGACGACGGCGCAGTGGCCGAGCCGTGCCTGCCGGCCGGCGTCGGCCAGCGCTTGGGTATCGCCGCCGGCTACGGTGCACAGAGCTATGTGCTGGCGCTGGACATCGCGCTGGATCACCTGGGGTTGGCCGAACAGGCGAACCGCGTGCACGTGGGGACGTAACGCTGTTTGTAGCGTCGAGCCATGCTCGACTGGTTTTTCATCGAAAGGCAGCCGAGCATGGCTCGGCTCTACAAGGGCGGGAATCGCAGCCGAGCGTGGGCTCGGCTCTACAGAAGAACGTCGAGCATGGCTCGACGCCACAGAAAGAAAAACGGCGGGGTTGCCCCCGCCGTTTTCGTTTTCTTATTTCAGCCCGCGGAACTTCAGCAGCGGTTCCACCGACGGGTCCTTGCCGCGGAAATCGCGGTACAGGGTCGACAGCTCCACACTGTTGCCGCGCGAGAGGATCTTGTCGCGGAACTCCTGGCCATTGGCCGCGGTCAGGCCACCGTGTTCGGTGAACCACTGGTAGGCGTCATGGTCCAGCACTTCGGCCCAGAAGTAGGCGTAGTAACCGGCCGAGTAACCGCCACCCCAGATGTGGTCGAAGTAGGTGGTGCGGTAACGCGGCGGCACCTGCGGCAGGTCGACCTTGAACTTCTTCAGCGCGCTGGCTTCAAAGGCGCCGACATCCTGCAGCGGCGCATCGGCCTTCTGCGTGTGCCAGGCCAGGTCGAGCAGTGCGGCCGACAGGTACTCGGTGGTCGCATAACCCTGGTTGAAGCTGCGTGCCTTGAGGATCTTGTCGACCAGTTCCTGCGGCATCGCCTCGCCGGTCTTGTAGTGCTTGGCGTAGTTGGCGAACACCTTCGGATCCAGCGCCCAGTGCTCGTTGAACTGCGACGGGAACTCGACGAAATCACGCGAGGTGGCGGTGCCGGCGATCGACGGGTACTTCACGTTCGAGAACATGCCGTGCAGCGCATGACCGAACTCATGGAACATGGTGGTGACGTCGTCGAAGCTGATCAGCGCAGGCTGGCCGGCGGCCGGCTTGGTGAAGTTGCAGACGTTGTAGACCACCGGCTTGGCACCGGTCAGGCCATCCTGTTCGACGAACACGTCCATCCAGGCGCCGCCGGACTTGCTGTCACGCTTGAAGTAGTCGGTGTAGAACAGGGCCAGCGAGGTGCCGTCCTTGTCGAACACTTCGTACACCTTCATGTCCGGGTTGTAGGTCGGAATGTCGGTACGCGGCTTGAAGGTGATGCCGTACAGCTGGGTGGCGGCGTAGAAGACGCCGTTCTGCAGCACGTTGTCCAGTTCGAAGTACGGCTTGATCTGCGACTCGTCCAGATCGTACTTGGCCTTGCGCACCTGCTCGGCGTAGAAGTCCCAGTCCGAAGCGGCTACCTGGAACCCCCCCTTCTGCGCGTCGATCACCTTCTGGATCTCGCCGGCTTCGGCACGCGCCTTGGCGGTGGCAGCCGGCACGGTGTCGGTCAGTAGCTTGAGCGCGGCGGCCGGGGTCTTGGCCATCTGATCGCCCAGCTGGTAGTCGGCGAAGGTGTCAAAGCCGAGCAGCTTGGCCTTCTGCGCACGCAGCTGGGCCAGGCGCTGCACGGTCTGCCGGGTGTCATTTGCATCGCCGCGCTCGGCGCGGGTTTCCGAGGCCTTCAGCACGGCGGCGCGCTGGTCGCGGTCGCTCAGCGAGCCGAGTACCGGCTGCTGGGTGGTGTTCTGCAGCGGCAGCAGGAACTTGCCATCCAGCTTGCGCTCCTTGGCAGCCGCCGCAGCGTTGTTGATCGCGTCCTCGTCCAGCCCGGCCAGCTTGGCCTTGTCGTCGACGACGACGGCAGCAGCGGCGGTGGCGGCCACCAGGCGGGTATGGAACTGGGTGGAAAGGGTGGTCTCTTCCACGTTGAGCTTGCGCAGGGTCGCCTTGTCGGCGTCGGACAGCTGCGCACCGGCGCGCACCAGGCCATCGTAGTAGTGCTCGACCAGGCGCTTCTGCACCGGGTCCAGCTCCAGCGTGTCACGCTGGTCGTACAGCGACTTCACGCGCGCGAACAGCTTCGGATCGAGGTTGATCTCGTCCTGGTGCGCGGCCAGCTTCGGCGCCACTTCTTCCTGGATCTTCTGGCGCGCATCGTTGGTATCGGCCTGGACCAGGCCGAAGAAGATGCGCGACACGCGGTTCAGCGTCTCGCCGCTGCGCTCCATCGCCACGATGGTGTTGTCGAAGGTGGCCGGCTCACTGCTGTCGGCGATCTTGCGCACGTCGGCCAGGTGCTGGCGCATGCCTTCTTCGAACGCCGGCAGGTAGTCGCTGTCCTTGATCTTGTCGAACTGCGGTGCCTGGAACGGCAGCGTGCTCGCACTCAGCAGCGGATTGGTGGAGGCTTCGGCCGGCTGCTGGGCCGGGGTCTTCTGGGCTTCGGACACGGGGGTGGACTCCTTGCCGGAACAGGCCGCCAGCGCCAGGCTGATGGCGGCGGCCAGGACTACGGTACGCGACATGTGAAACGCTCCTTGGGCAGACGGTACGGGATACCAGCCCTCCACCCTACTCCTGTCGCGCTCGCCCGGCATGTGCCGGACGTGGCGTCTATGCGGCGGCCTGCGGCCGGCTCAGACCGTGCCGCGGGTCTTGCCGATCCACGGCCGGTAGAACTCGCGGATGGCGGCCATGTCGGCCACGTCGTCGCCGGTTGGCGTGAACAGCGGGCCGATGCCGATGGTCTTTTCCGGGTAGTGGAAATACGCGGCCAGGATCGGCACGTCGGCCATCCGGGCGATCTTCAGGAAGCCAGCCTTCCAGTCCTTCACGGCCTTGCGGGTGCCCTCGGGCGTGATGGCGAACCACATCTTCTCGTTGTTGCGCAGCAGGTCCACGGCCTGGCCGACAGTGCCCTGCGGCGAGCTGCGGTCCAGCGGGATCACGCCCAGCTTGTGCAGCAGCGGGCCCAGCGGCCACCAGAACAGCGAGGCCTTGCCCAGCACCTTCACCTTCATGCCCAGCGCGATCTTGGCCGCCATGCCCCACAGGCCGTCCCAGTTGGACGAGTGCGGAGCGATGATGAAGACCAGCCGGGGGATGTCAGGCAGGGTGCCGGTCACCTTCCAGCCACCCATGCGCAGGGTGCAGCGCGCCAGCCAGCGCAGGAAGGCGTTGGGTTTGACCTGCGGCATCTGCGGCGGCACGGCCGGCAGCAACGAAGTCGGGTTGTTCAAGCAATCACTCCCAGTCACGTGATGAGCGCCCGCGCTTGACCTGCGCGCGCCCGCGTTTGGCGTCCAGACGACGCAGTTTCGACCCGAGGGTCGGCTTGGTGGCCTTGCGCGGTTTGGGCACGCTCAGCCCGGCCTGGATGAAGGCCGCCAGCCGCTCGCGCGCATCCTCGCGATTGCGATCCTGGGTGCGGAAACGTTGCGCGTCGATGACCAGCACGCCTTCGCCGGTCATGCGCCGGTCACGCCGCGCCAGCAGGCGCGCGCGCAACGGTTCGGGCAACGAGGGCGAGTTGGCCACGTCGAAACGCAGTTCCACCGCGGTGGAGACCTTGTTGACGTTCTGGCCACCGGCGCCACTGGCACGCACGAACCGCTCGACGATCTCGCCGTCGGGGATTTCAAGCTGCGCGCTGATGGTGACCGGTCCACTGCCCATCCGCGCATTGTAGCGGCAGCCACGCACCGGAGTGCGGCATCGCGCCCCGTATGCCGCCGATCAGGTACCGAACACGCCGCCTTCGCCTTGGCTGCGGGTATGCTGGCCGTCCCATGTACCGCAGGAAGCCCGCATGACCCGCACCGCACCCGCCCTGCCGTCCCTGCTGCGCCGCGCCGCCCTGCTGCTGGCGCTGGCCGTGGCCAGCGTCCCGGCCCTGGCTGCGCCGCCGACCGATGGCGACATCAACCGCCTGCTGTCCGCCTCGCGCGCGCAGAGCATGATCGACACCATGCTGCCGCAGATCGAGGCGATGCAGCAGCAGCAGTTCCAGCAGGTGGCCGCGCAGCGCCAGCTCAACGCCCAGCAGCAGGAGCAGCTGAAGCGGATCCAGGCGCGGACCAGCCAGACCCTGCGCCAGGCCCTGTCCTGGCAGCAGCTGCGGCCGATGTACGTGGACCTGTACAAGAAGACCTTCAGCAAGGAAGACGTGCTGGCGATGGCCGAGTTCTACGAGAGCGCGGCCGGCCAGAGCCTGCTGGACAAGACCCCGGCGCTGATGCAGAACGTGATGGTAGCGATCCAGGCGCGCATGCAGCCGCTGTTCGCGGACCTGCAGAAGGATCTGGAAGCGATCGTCAACGAGCCGGAAAAGAAATGAGGTAGTGCCGGCCGCTGGCCGGCTCCCCATTACATCTGGAATCGCGCAGATGCCGGCCAGCGGCCGGCACGACCGTCAATCGGTATCCACCTGCCAACCAAACAGGTCCAGTGCCTTCTGGAACTCACGGTCCAGCGGCGCGCGCACGTCCACGGTGCCGCCTTCCGGATATGGGAATCGCAGGCGCTCGGCGTGCAGCAGCATGCGGTGCACGCCCTGCATGCGGAAGATGCGGTTGTGGCGACCATCGCCGTGGCTGGTGTCGCCGATCATGTGATGCGAGAGGTGCTTGAGGTGCCGGCGGATCTGCCGGAAGCGTCCGGTCTGCGGCTGGCAGCGCAGCAGTGCGTAGCGCGAGCTGGTGAATTCACCGACCGGCACCGACAGCTCGCCGGTGGCCAGGCGCTGGAAGTCGGTGATCGCCGGCTTTTTCACCGGCTTGCCCGGGCCGCCGTCCAGATCATGATCGACCTGCCAGGTGAGCTCGGCCGGCCAGCCCCGGCAGACCGTCAGGTAGTCCTTCAGCACTTCGCCGCCCATCAGGGCCTTGCCCAGCGCACTGGCGGTATCGCGGTCGAAGGCCAGCAGCAGGCAGCCACTGGTGGCCCGGTCCAGGCGATGCACGAGGAAGATCGGGCGGCCCAGCTGCTCGCGCAGGCGGTCGGCCAGGAAGTCGTCTTCGCCACGGGCCAGCTTGCTGTCGTGGACCATCAGCCCGGCAGGCTTGTTGACCACGGCCAGGCGTTCATCCAGGTGCAGCAGCTGCAGGGGCGCGGTGTCGGTCTCGACCGCGGCGAGGGTATCGGGTTCGGTGCTCACGGCAGGATTATCGGGGCTGGGCATTGAATGGGGTAGAGCCGGCCGCTGGCCGGCTGCCTCCGGGCAGTCGGATGGCTGCGGTTGCCGGCCAGCGGCCGGCACTACCGGATCAGACGCGGGCAACGCGGCAGTCAGGCGTTGCGCACGGCCAGCAGCTCGCCATTGCCCACCGGCACCAGGCTGGTGCTGAAGTCCGGATCAGCGTCCAGCAGCACGCGCAGCGGCTGCATCTCTTCCGCATGTGAGGTGGCGTTGTCCACCACCAGCAGGCCACCCGGGCGCAGCACGCGGCGCAGCTGTGGCCACCAGCCGGCGTACTGCCCGCGGTCCGAATCGAGGAACAGCAGGTCAATGCTGGCATCGGCGGCCTGTGCCAGCCACTGCCCGGCATCGTCGTGGACCAGCGTGATGCGATCGGCCAGGCCACTGCGCGCGAAGGTGTCACGTGCCATCGCCACCTTGTCCTCGGCGTACTCCAGCGTGGTCACGTGGCCGTCGATGGCGGCGGCGGCCTCGGCCAGCCATAACGTGGAATAGCCGTTGGACGTACCGATTTCCAGCACCCGGCGAGTGTTGCCGAAGCGCACCAGCACCAACAGGAATTCACCGGTCTCCGGCGTGATGTTGAGCATTCGTCGGCCGCGCTCGCTTTCGCGTGCGTCGTTGTCGGCGCCGAAGCGGACCAGTTCGTCCTTGAGTGCCTGCAGCATGGGGCCTACTTCCACCACGCGCGCAGCAGCGCCACTGCGCCGACCGCACCGGACAGCCAGCTCCACGCCGGCACGTCGCCCCAGTACCAGCCCGGCGGCTGCAGCACATACATCAGTGCAGCGATGGCCAGCAGGCCGACGCCGGTGATCGCGCCGACCGCATGCTTCTGCAGGCGCTGCACGCTGGCATCCAGTGCGGCCAGGTCGCGCGAACGCATCGACAGTTCGTGGCGGCCTTCCACCTGCTGGGTCAGCCAGGCGTGCACCAGGCGCGGCATGTCCGGTGCATGGGTCATGATTTCCGGCAGGCGCTTGCCGATCTCGCGTACCACCCGGCGCGGGCTGTAACGTTCGCGCAGGATCTTTGCCAACACCGGCTTGGCCACCGCCCAGATGTCGATCTGCGGGTCGAGCTGGCGGCCGACGCCTTCGATGTTCAGCAGGGTCTTCTGCAGCAGGATCAGCTGCGGCTGCAGGGTCAGCTGGTAACGCTGGGCCACGCGGAACAGCTTCATCAGCACTTCGGCCAGCGAGATCTGCGACAACGGCCGGGTGAAGTACGGCTCGCACACCGAACGCACGGCGGCCTCGAGGTCATCGATGCGCACGTTGTCGGGCATCCAGCGCGCCTGCACGTGCAGTTCGGCGATGCGGCGGTAATCGCGGTTGAAGATGGCCATGAAGTTCTCGGCCAGGTAGTACTGATCTTCCTGCGAGAGCTGGCCCATGATGCCGAAGTCCAGCGCGATGAAACGCGGGTTGGCGCGGCGCGCCGGATCGGTGTCGACCCAGATGTTGCCGGCGTGCGCATCGGCGTGGAAGAAGTTGTCGCGGAACACCTGGGTGTAGAACACCCGCACGCCCTTGGCGGCCAGCGCCTTGCGGTCGATGCCGGCCTTGTCCAGCGCAGCGATGTCATCGGACGGGATACCCCACACGCGCTCCAGGGTCAGCGCGCGCTCCGCGGTGTGGCTCCAGATCACTTCCGGCACGTACAGATCGTCGCTGTTTTCCCAGAAGCGGCGCAGCACACTGGCATTGGCGCCTTCGCGCTGCAGGTCCAGCTCGGCAGCCAGGGTGTTCTCGACTTCGGCCACCACTTCGCGCGGGCGGATCTTGTCAGCGCGCGGATGGGTGCGCTCGACCAGGGCAGCGAGCGAGTTGAGCAACGCGATATCGGCGTCGATCTGCTTCTCGATGCCCGGGCGCAGCACCTTGACCACCACCTGGCGGCCATCGGCCAGCGTCGCTGCGTGCACCTGCGCGATCGAGGCCGAGGCCAGCGGTTCGGTATCGAAGCTGGCGAAGGCCTCGCTGACCGGCAGGCCCAGCGCTTCCTCGACGATACGGCGTGCGGTCTCGCCATCGAACGGCTTGACCCGGTCCTGCAGCAGGGTCAGTTCATTGGCCACGTCCGGCGGCACCAGGTCGCGGCGGGTGGACAGGATCTGGCCGAACTTGACGAAGATCGGGCCCAGATCCTGCAGCGCCAGGCGCAGGCGCGCACCGCGCGACTGTGCGGCGATGTCGGCCGAGGCGCGCGGCACGAACGGCTTGGCCAGGCGCAACCAGCGCTCGGCCGGGGTGCCCTGCAGCAGGTCGTCGAGGCGGTAACGCAGGATCACCCGGCCGATGCGGCTGGCGCGCAGCACGGCCTTCATGCGGCACCCCGCAGGCGCTGCACGCGTGCACCGAGACGTTCGACGTCATCGCGCAGCACGTCCACATCGTCGTGGAAGGCATCCAGCTCGGCACGAGGCACCACGTCGCGCGATTCCTCGGTGATGAACTCGGCGGCGCTGTGGGCCAGGTCGATCGCGCCCTGGCGCGCATGCTGCAGGGCGCTGCGCAGGGTGTTGGCCACCTGCACGCCCAGCACGTCGCCGAACACGCTGACGAACGGCTGCTGCCAGTCCGGGTCAAAGCCCTTGGCCAGCTGCTGCAGGCGACGCGCCAGTTCGGCGTCGCCGGCCACGCGCACGCGACCCTTGCCGTTGTTGTCGGCACGCCGTGCGTTGGCCAGCAGCGGCAGCTGCGCGAGCACGCCGGCCAGGCTGCTGCGCACGGCCAGATCGGCTTCCTGTGCGTCCACGGGGCCGACCCGCAGCTGGTCGCCATCGACGCTGATGCGCATCGCCAGCAAGGGCGCTTCCAGGGTCAGATCGATGTGCCGGCCGTCGAGGCTGGCCAGTGCATGGCGGGTATCCGGATCCAGCGCCAGCGCGCGGTTCAGGGCGATCTGCAGGGCGCGGCCAGCGACCGGCTTGAGGGACTTGAGCAGGGAGAGAGCCATGTGCGCATTCTACCTGCGTGGGTGGTGGGCTTGGGCCGGGCTGCCACCCGGCACCCGCAGAGGCAACGGCAGCGGCAACAGCCGAAGCAACAGCAACAGCGGGCATTCCGTGGGTTGGCGGGGTGGGTCCGGTGGCGGGGGACGCCGTAAACCCATCCATGGGGGCTTGACCGCGGCATCCATGCCGCGGACACCCCCGCCACCGGACCCATCCCGCCTTCGACAGGTTCCTGCGATCTGTCAGGCTATCCGGGGTCGGATCCCGTTGCTGCGCAACGGGCTCTGACCCCCCTATTGATGGGCCATGGAGGACGCTAGATCCACGCCATGCGTGGATGGATTTCTGGTTCATCTGTGCCTCACGCGGAGGGCCGATGAAGGTTCATGCTATGAGGCCACGCAACGCACAGGACATCGCAACACCATGGCACGGACCCGGGTCGGCATCATCTTCGGGGGCAAGTCCTCCGAGCACGAAGTTTCGCTGCAGTCGGCGAAGAACATCCTCGATGCGCTCGATCGCGAGCGCTTCGAGCCGGTGCTGGTCGGTATCGACAAGCAGGGCCAGTGGCATCTGAGCCAGCCGGATACCTTCCTGATCAATGCCGATGATCCGTCGCGCATCGCGCTGCATCGGTCCGGTACGTCGCTGGCGGTGCGCCCGGGTGTGGAACAGGCACAGCTGCAGCCCTCCGATGCGACCAGCGCGCTGGGCCAGATCGATGTGGTGCTGCCGATCGTGCACGGGCCGCTGGGCGAGGACGGTGCGCTGCAGGGGCTGCTGCGCATGGCCAACCTGCCCTTCGTCGGTTCGCCGGTGCTGGGCTCGGCGGTGGCGATGGACAAGGACGTGACCAAGCGCCTGCTGCGCGACGCCGGGCTGAAGGTTGCGCCGTGGCTGTGCATCAGGCGTCACCAGGCCGCTGACGTCGATGTCGATGCGGTGATCGCGCAGCTCGGCCTGCCGCTGTTCGTGAAGCCGGCAAACCAGGGTTCGTCGGTGGGTGTGAGCAAGGTCAAGGATGCAGCGGGCTTCGCCGCGGCACTGGCATTGGCGCTGCGCTACGACCACAAGGTGCTGGTGGAATCGGCGGTGGTCGGCCGTGAGATCGAGTGCGCGGTGCTGGGCAACGAACAGCCGCAGGCCAGCCTGTGCGGCGAGGTGGTGGTGCACGACGAGTTCTACGCCTACGACACCAAGTACATCAACGAGGATGGCGCCGAGGTGGTGGTGCCGGCGGACATCGATGCCGCAACCCAGGCGCGCATCCAGCAGATCGCGCTGCAGGCCTACCAGGCGCTGGAGTGTGCGGGCATGGCGCGCGTGGACGTGTTCCTCACCGCAGACGGTGAGATCGTCATCAACGAGGTCAACACGCTGCCGGGCTTCACCCGCATCAGCATGTACCCGAAGCTGTGGGGCGCCAGCGGTGTGGACTACACCACGCTGATCACGCGCCTGATCGAACTGGCGCTGGAGCGCCATGAAGCTGATCGCGGATTGCACAGCGCCGTGTAGGGGCGCTCTGTGTCTCTGTAGAGTCGAGCATGGCTCGACTCTACAGAGAGGGCGTGCCGGCCAGCGGCCGGCACTACCCTGCGGTCTTCTAGCCGCGCTTGCGGAACATCGAGATCACCGCCAGCACCAGGAAGATCACGAACAGGATCCAGGCGATGTTGCTGGCGGCACCGGCGATGCCGGAAAAGCCGAGCACGGCGGCGATGATGGCGATGACGAAAAAGATGACGGCGTAATGCAGCATGGCGCTCCTCGCAGATGTCCGGGCCGTTGGATGGCGTGGGTCCATCCTCCCGATCTGGCGGTGTGCAGCCAGTGATGGCGATCTATGCAGCAGATGAAGCCTTCAGCCTGCGCAGTCCTTCTTCGATGCTGACCTGCGGCACGTAGCCGAAGTCACGGCGCGCCGGCTCCATGCTGTACCAGTGCGGCGTGCACAGCTGCTCGGCCAGGAAGCGGGTCAGCGGCGGCTCGCCACGCAGGCGCAGCAGCGGCCACAGCCGCTCGCAGACCGCACCGATGCGATAGGCGGTCTTGAAGCTGATCGCCTTGTCCACCGTCGGCGCACCAACGGCGGCCAGCAGCTTGTTGACCAGCTCGCGCATCGGCAGTGGTTCGCCGTTGGAAATGAAGTAGGCCTTGCCCGCACAAGCGGCGCCCGGCGCCAATGCTTCGAAAGCGAGGAAGTGCGCGAGCGCGGCATTGTCGATGTAAGTGGTATCCACCTTGTTGTTGCCATCACCCACCAGACGCAGGCGCCCCTGCCGCGCACGCTCGGCCAGCCTCGGCACCAGCTGTTGGTCGCCCGGGCCCCAGATCAGGCGCGGGCGCAGTGCCACCGTCGCCAGCGAGGCATCGTTGGCGGCCAGCACGCGCTGTTCGGCGATCGCCTTGGTGGCCGCATACGGTGCCTGGAAGTCCTCGCCGTATGGCACCTCGTCAGCCCCCAGGCCTTCCACCGGATGGGTAGCGCGGTGGGTCACGCTGGGCGTGGAGGTGTAGACCAAGCGACTGATGCCGTGCGCGCGGCAGGCCGCGAGGACGTTGTCGGTACCGACCACGTTGGCCTGGTGGTAGCTGTCATAGCTGCCCCAGGCGCCGGCCTTGGCGCCGTTGTGGAATACCGCATCGACGCCGGCCACTGCATGCAGCACCGCCTGCGCATCGGCCAGATCGCCACGGATCTGGCCCACGCCCATGGCCTGCAGTTCCGGATAGTGGCTGCGGTTGAACGCCAGCACCTGGTGGCCACGTTCGACCAGCCCGCGGCACAGCGCCTGGCCAAGGAAACCACCACCACCGGTGACCAGGATCTTCATGCGCGCTTCTCCAGTTCGGCGCTGGCCCAGACGGCGAGCTTCTCGCGGCCGATCTTGGCGTTGTGACGGATATCGACGGGGAACGCGGGATGCATCAGTACGTGCTGCAGGTTCGCCTCGGGCAATCGCAGGGTGGCCTGGGCGCGCAGCGCCTCGCGCAACGCCGGACTGTCGCTCTGGCCACGCTGCAGTTCCACGCACAGCACCGGCACCTGCGCACCCGCCGGGCCAACGCCAACCAGTGCCGTGCGCGCCACGCCGGGCACGGTGTTGAACACCGGCTCGACCTGTTCGGTGTACAGCGGCCCCTGTGCGGTTTCCACGCGATGGGTCTTGCGACCGCAGAACCACAGGCGGCCCTGCGCATCGAAGTAACCCACGTCACCCATGCGATGGACGATGCGGGCACTGCCATCGGCCAGCGTCTCGCGGATCTTCGCCGCCGCGGTGGCCTGCGGGCGGTTGAAGTAACTGTCGGTGGCGGTCGGCCCGGCCACGGTGATCTCGCCCACCTCGCCGGTGGCCAGCACGCGCGCCTGCGACCAGTCGGCCAACGGTGCGTCATCGATGGCGATGATGCGCACCTCGTTCGGCGCCACCACGCTGCCCACGCAGGTCCCGGCGCCGGCCTCGGTGGCCGCGCGGGTACGCTCCAGCTCGCGTCCCTCCACCACCGCCACCGGCAGGCACTCGGTGGCGCCGTACGGGGTCCAGAACTGCGCGTCGGCGGGCAGCAGGCTGCGGATGGTGGCGACCACATCCGGCGGCACGGGGGCGCCGGCCGAGGTCACCCGGGTCACCGTCGGCAACGGCCGGCCGTGACGGGCCAGCACCCGCATCAGCGCAGGCGAGCCAAACAGTTGGGTCACGCCGAAGCGCTGGATGGCGTCATGCAGGCGTGCCGGGTCGGCCTGTGCCGGCCGGGTCGGGTCCATGTCCGGGATCACCGAGGTCAGGCCCAGCGCCGGGTCGAACAAGGCAAACGGCGGGAAGGTCGGCAGGTCCACCCCGCCCGCTTCCATGCCGAAGGCGCTGCCAAGCAGCTGGATCTGGCCGACGAAGTGGCGGTGGCGGTAGACCACGCCCTTGGGCACGCCGGTGGAGCCGCTGGTGAACAGGATCGCGGCCATGTCCTCGCCATCGGTGGCGGCCAGCATCGGCCCCCCGTTGGCGCCGGCGCGCTCCAGCGCAGCCAGGGAGGTCCCGCCCCAGCCGAGGCGGCGGCCGACGGTAACCAGGCGGGTCGCCGAGGGCGCCCAGCGCAGTACCAATCGCGCCACGTGCGCCAGCGGAATGCCAATGAAGGCCTCCGGCTGCGCCTCGTCCAGGCACTGCTTCAGTGCGCGCTTGTCGATGCCCGGGTCGACCAGCACCGGCACCGCACCCAGTTTGAACAGGGCAAACATCAACAGGAAGAACTCCGGCGACGGCCGCACCATCACCACCGTGCGCACCCCGCGGCCGATCCCGTAGCCGGCCAGGCCAGCCGCCATGGCGTCGCTGCGGGCGTCCAGCTGGCGGTAATCCAGGGTCACGTCGTAGGCGGCCATGCCGTTGCCGGCGCCACGGCGGCCCGGGCAGCGGATGGCGATCTGGTCGGGTCGTTCACGCGCCAGTTCAGGCAAACGGGCGGCAATGTTGCAGGGTCGGTTCATCCGTTCATTGTCGCCGCTTACGGAATTTCTTGCGCGGCGGCCCACTTCGTGGAAAATCCGCACCTTCGTTCCTGATTCCGACTGCCGCCCGAGGCGGCTTGCCCATGCAACATCCCTGCATGACCTGCGGCGCCTGCTGCACCCAATACCGCGTGGCCTTCCACTGGATGGAATCGGACGAGGTCACCCCCGGCGGCGTACCGCACCAGCTGACCGAGGTGCTGGACCCGCATCGCCTGTGCATGCGCGGCACCCACTCCAAGCCTGTGCGCTGCGTGGCGCTGGATGCGCAGATCGGCGTGTACTCACGCTGCACCATCCACCCCAACCGGCCCAGTGTGTGCCGTGAGGTGGATGCGTCGTGGGAGTACGGCAAGGCCAGCCCGCAGTGCGACAAGGCGCGCATCGCCTACGGCCTGGATCCGCTGACCCTGGCCGACTGGCGCTGGCGCGACGCGGCCGACAACGACGACGACCATCCGGACGACAACGGCAACAGCCCGTCGCCGCAGGCGCCGGTCGCGGCGTAGGGGTAGTGCCGGCCGCTGGCCGGCAACCTCATGAACCCGGCGCGCATTGCGCGCTTGCTGGCCAGCGGCCGGCACTACCGGGATCCGACCCGGGACCCGATCAGAGCGGGTTGGCGTCCAGGAACGCGCGGATTTCCGGCACCAGCACTTCGTGCTTGTCTTCCAGCACGTAGTGGCCGGCGTCCTCGAAGGCATGCACCTGGGCCTGCGGCAGCGCGGCCTGGAAGCCCTTCAGGAAGTGGTGGTCGAACACGAAGTCGCGCAGGCCCCAACCGAGGAAGGCCGGGCGGTCGGCGAACGACGGCAGCGCCTTGCCGGCCCGCTCCAGCAGCGACCAGGCCTTGTCGGCCGGCGACAGCGGGATGTCCTGCATGAAACGGATGGTGCTGATGCGGTTGGCGTAGCTGTTGTATGGCGACACGTAGGCGCGGCGCACATCGGCCGGCATCTTGCGCTCCACGCCCAGCCACGAGGCGCCGGACGAGAACGCGTTGAAGGTGCGGATGATCCACTCGCCGATCTTCCAGTGGCGGCCCAGCGCGATCTGCCACGGCATCGTCTTTGCCGCCGGCATCGGGAACGCGGCGGTGTTGAGCACCACCAGGCGCTTCACCTGGTCGTGGTGCGACAGCGCCCAGCCGAAGCCGATCATGCCGCCCCAGTCGTGCACAGCCAGCGTCACCGGGCCGGTGATGCCCAGGTGCTTCAACAGCGCGTCGAGATCGTCCACGCGCGACTGCAGGGTGTATTCGTAGCGGCTATCGTCCGGCTTGTCCGACAGGCCCATGCCGATGTGGTCCGGCACGATGCAGCGGTACGTGTCCGACAGGCCGGCCACCAGCGTGCGCCAGTAATAGCTCCACGACGGGTTGCCGTGCACCATCACCACCACGTCGCCATCGCGCGGGCCTTCGTCGAGATAGTTCATCGACAGGCCGGGGCGGACCTCGAAGCGCTGCGGGTGGGCGGGGTAACCGGGAAGATCGCGCATGCGGAGCACCTAAGGAGAGTCGCGGCGCGATGTAGAGCCGAGCCGATGCTCGGCTGCTCTCCGGTCCGCTGCGGAAGAGCCGCGCTGCGCGCGTGAGCCGAGCATGGCTCGGCTCTACAGGAGGTCGGGCAGCGGGCTGCTTACCAGACCACTTCAGCCATCGAGCAGTTCAGGCCCGAGCCGATGCCGAGCAGCGCGATGCGATCGCCCTTCTTCAGCTTGCCCAGCTGCTTGAGCTTGCTCAGCACGATCGGCACCGAGGCCGGGCCGATGTTGCCGTGCTCACCGAAGATGGTCATGACCTTCTTCGGGTCGATGCCGAAGTTCTTGATGAACGCAGCGGTGTGCGGCTGGCTGACCTGGTGGATCACGAACTGGTCCAGCTCTTCCACGGCCCAGCCCAAGGCGATCTTGGCGGCGGTGAAGGTCTTCTGGGCCAGCTTGATGCCTTCGATCAGCAGCAGGCGGGTATCGGTGACCATGCGGTCCAGGTTGCCCAGGCACAGCTGGTTCCACTCGGTGGCCGAGCGGGTCACGCCGCCCTTGTAGCGCGGTGCGTCCGGCACCAGCTCCGAGCGCGCCATCACCATCGCGGCGGCACCCGAACCGGTGGTCAGGGCGGCCAGCTCGTTGCGGAAATCGTCGGCGGTGACGTCCGGGGCGGTCATGCGCTCCAGGGTCTTCTCGTACACCAGGTTGGCAGTCTCGCCATCCACCACCAGCGCGTAGTCGATGTCGCCGCGCTCGATCATGCGCGCCGCGATATCCATGCCGTTGATGAAGGCCAGGCAGGCATTGGCGACGTCGAAGGTCATGCACTCGTCGCTGACGCCGAGGTTGCCCGACACGATGGAGGCCGTGGACGGCTCCAGGTAGTCGCGGCTGACCGAGGTGTTGACCAGCAGGCCGACCTGCGTCGCATCGATGCCCGCGTCTTCCAGCGCCTTGCGGCCGGCCATGGTGGCGGCATCGGACGCAAGCACGCCGTTGTCCCACAGGCGGCGGGCATGGATGCCGGCGATATCGCCGAGCACGTCGGTGCGGATACCGAGGCGATCCAACGTCGGCTGCAGCCGCTCGTTGATTTCCTTGGTCGTCAGCGTATGCGGCGCATCAACGTGTGCCAGGCCGGCGATCGAGACATTCTTGAAGAGCATCGAGGTTAGCGCCAAGGCTCAGGCAAAAGGGGGCGCTATTCTATAACCCCCGGAGCCTTCACCGCATCTTTACGAATTCAGGCTTGGCCGTATGGTGAAGCGTTCAGCGCGGCGGGCACTGGAAAGCGGCGAAGCGCTGACTGCCATCGGCCGGAGCCGCGGCGGCCTGCACGGCATTGGCACCGGCGCTCGGCGCCTCGTTGCGGGCCAGGGTTTCCAGCTCTTCCTGCACACGCAGCGGGTTGCGGTTGTAGAAGCCGACCTTGCTCTTCACGGTGACCACCACCTCGCCCTTGGCGATGCAGCCGGCCGGAACCGGACCTGCCGGCAGCACGCGGGTCGCCTTGCCGGCCGGTTCGATCGGCACCCAGGTACAGGCGGTGACGGTGAGCAGCAGGGAGGAAAGCAGCAGAACGCGCATGGGCAGATCCTGGAAGGGTATGGGGGGATTCTGCCTGAACAGCCTGAATCGGGGGTAGCCGGTGGGGGTCGGATCCCCCGCAGGGGGCTCTGACCCCGCCTTCGGGTCACGGAGTTGCCGGCCAGCGGCCGGCACTACCACGGCAAGGTTGCCGGCCAGCGGCCGGCACTGCCGGGGAGCCGGCCCGCCACAGGGCGGGCCGGGTAGTGCCTTACTTCTTCACCGGGTTGCCTTCGGCGTCGATCACCGTCACCTCGCCCAGGTTCAGCGCACGCACGGCCGCTTCGGTCTGCTTGAGGTCACCCACCACCACCCAGGTCAGCGCCTGCGGCTTGATCTCGGCGGCGGCCTGCTGCACCTGCGCCGGGGTCATCGCCTCGATCTCGGCCTTGCGACGCAGCACGTAGTCATCCGGACGCTTGAACTGCACGATCGAACCGATGGTCGACGCCACCGCGCTGGCGGTCTCGTAGGCACCGGGCAGGCTCAGGGTCTGGATGTTGCGGATGCGATTGACCTCGGCGGCGGTGGCCGGCTTGCTGCCGTCGGCGAACGCGGCGATCTCCTTGCGCATTTCCGCCAGCGCCGGGCCGGTCTTGTCGATCTGCACCGGCGCGCTGGCCATCCACGGGCGCTGGCCCACCGAGTTGGTCGCACTGCTGCGCGCGCCGTACGACCAGTGCTTGTCCTCGCGCAGGTTCATGTTCAGGCGCGAGGTGAAGTCGCCACCGATCACGCCGTTGGCGATATCGAAGCGGGTCGAACTGGCGGCGCTGGACGGCGGCACCACCTGGCCGGCGAACAGGTTGGCCTGCACCGCGCCCGGCTGGTCGATCAGGAACACGCGCGGGCCCTTCGGCAATGCGACGTCGGTGGCGGCCTTCACCTGCGGGGCATCGCCCGCAGCCTTCCAGTCGCCCAGCTGCTTGTCCAGCAGCGGCACGATTTCCGCCAGCGTGGTGTCACCGACCACGATCAGGGTGCCGTTCTGCGGACGCAGCCAGTCGTGGTGGAAGTCGACCAGGTCCTCGCGGGTCAGGCCGTTGATTGCCGCTTCGTCACCGCTGCCGGTGAACGGAATGGCGTACGGGTGGCCCTTGCCGTACAGCAGCGGCGGCAGCACGCGCATCGCCACCGCACCCGGGTTCACCTTCTCCTGCTGGATGCCGGCGATCCAGGTCGCCTTGACCCGGTCGATCTCGCCCTGCTCGAAACGCGGTTCGCGCAGCAGGTCGCGGTACAGCGCCAGCGACGGGGCCAGGTTCTCCTTCAGTGCCGACAGGTCCACGCTCATCGAATCCAGGCCGGCCGAAGCATCCAGGCTCGCGCCCAGCGCGTCGGCGGCATCGGCGAAGGCCAGCGAACCGAGCTTGCCGGCGCCTTCGGTCATCAGGCTCATGGTGAAGTTGGCGGTGCCCGGCTTGCGGCCCTGGTCGGCGCTGAAGCCACCCGGGAACTGGTAGCTGAACTGCACCACCGGAATCTCGTGGCGTTCGGCCAGGATCACCTGGGTGCCGTTCTTCAGGGTGGCGCGCTGCAGTGCCGGGAACTTCAGCTGCGGGAACTCGCGGGTCTGCGGCACGCCGGCCTTGCGGTCCACCTGCTCCGGCAGGGTGCTGTACTTCGGGTCCACCGCCGGCACGGTGAACGGCTTCGGCGTCTGGCTCGGATCTTCCTTCAGCGCCACGCGCTCACCCGGTGCGATCACCAGGGTGTGGCTGCCCTTGTCCAGCCACTGTGCACCCAGGCGGCTCAGATCGGCGGCACTGGCCTTCTCGATGTTGGCCAGCGAGGTGCGGAAGCAGCCCGGGTCGCCGGTGAACACCGCGCATTCGGCCAGCGCATCGGCCTTGCCACCGAAGCCACCGATGCGCTCGATGCCACGGATGAAGCCGGCGCGGGCGCCGGTCTTGGCGCGCGCCAGCTCGGCCGCGGTCGGGCCCTGCTTGATCAGGCGGTCCAGTTCCTCATCGATGATCTTCTCGACCTTGGCCGGGTCCTGGCCCTGCTTCACGGTCGCCACGATCACGAAGTTGGAGCCCAGCTGCGACGTCGACAGGCCCGAGCCGATGCTGTCCACCAGCTTGTCCTGGTGCTGCAGGCGCTGGCTCAGGCGCGAGGACTTGGCGCCGCCCAGCACTTCGGAGAACAGCTGCAACTGGTCGATGTCGGCGGTGCCGACCTGCGGCACGTTCCAGGCGCGGTAGATGCGTGCCTGCGGCACCTTGTCGGTCATCGTCTCGCGGGTATCGGCACTGCGCTTGGCCACGTTCACCGCCGGCTGCGCCATGGTCGGGCCAGCGGGGATGCTGCCGAAGTACTTGGCGACTTTCTCCTTGGCGGTGGCCAGATCGATGTCACCGGCCAGCACCAGCACCGCGTTGTTCGGGCCATACCAGGTGCGGAACCAGGTCTTCACGTCGTCCAGCGAGGCCGCGTTGAGATCGTTCATCGAGCCGATCACGCCGTGGTGGTACGGGTGGCCGACCGGATACAGCGCCTTGTTGATCTGGTCCCAGGCCTGGCCGTAGGGCTGGTTCTCGCCCTGGCGCTTCTCGTTCTGCACCACGCCGCGCTGCTCGTCCAGCGCAGCCTGGTCGATCGCACCCACCAAGTGGCCCATGCGGTCCGACTCCATCCACAGCGCCATGTCCAGCGCGGTGGTCGGCACGTTCTCGAAGTAGTTGGTGCGGTCGGTGTTGGTGGTGCCGTTCTGGCCGGTGGCGCCTACCTGCTTGAACGGCTCGAAGTACTCGCCGTCGTGGTTTTCGCTGCTCTGGAACATCAAGTGCTCGAACAGGTGCGCGAAGCCGGTGCGGCCGGCCGGTTCATCCTTGCTGCCCACGTGGTACCAGACGTTGACCGCGACGATCGGTGCCTTGCGATCGGTGTGCACGATCACGCGCAGGCCGTTGGGCAGGGTGAACTGCTCATACGGGATATCGACCTTGGCCGGTGCCGCCGGCTTGGCGGCCAACACAGGAGTGGGCGCAAGCGAGCCCAGGGCGGTGCTGAGGGCGACGGCCAGCAGTGCAGCGCGCGGGCGAAGGGCGAGAGACATATCCGGATCCTTGGTCACATAGGTGAACCCCGATCCTAGCCTGCGCACGCAGCGGCAGGAATCGGTCGGCAGTCACTGGGGGTGTTTGCCCCTGTGCACCATCCGCGGTCGCGCGCCGCCGTGTCCTGGGCGGTCACATGCACCGGCAGCCATCGTCCGGACAGTGTCCGCGGCACATCGAGTGGACAGGTGTCCGCCCACCGGACACTTCTCGGTCAAACAAAAACCCTTGCAAATCAACAACTAAAAGTTGGCACGGGGATTGCTTGGTACTTCCTGCGCCAAGAAGGGCTTCAGACGAAAGCTGACTGAAGACTGAACAAATGCAGGAAACCGAAAATTTTCCTTGCAAGCCCAGAATCGGTGTACTACCTTACTACCACACCACTGATCACCAACACTAAACAGGCCCCGTCATGAACGCCAAGACCATTGCCATCGCCATCGCCCTGATCGCCGGCACCGCGGTTGTTTCGTCGGTGCAGGCCTCCGAATCCATCAAGACCCTGTCCACCGTGCAGGTCCGCCCGGCCGCCGACCAGCTGGCCCAGCAGGCCTGGGAACAGGCCAGCGGCATCCCGACCCTGGCCACCGTGGAAGTGCGCCCGAGCGCCGACCAGCTGGCCGAGCGCAACGGCTACGTCGCCGCCCCGGTCGCCGCCGCGATGCCGATCACCACCCTGGCCTCGGTGGAAGTGCGCCCGAGCCTGGAACAGCGCGTCGCCCTGGCCGCCGAGCTGGAAGCGCAGCGCTACGCCGCCACCCTGGCTGCCGCTGCCACCAACGTCGCCAACTCGGTCATCGTCAACCTGCCGGCCCTGCAGGTGCGCCCGAGCGCCGCCGACCTGCAGGCCCTGGCCACCGAAACCGCCCAGGTCCTGCTGCGCCCGTAACCGGTGCCGCCCTGCCCCGTGCAGGGCGTGCGCCGTAAAGGCGGCGGTCGTCGCAGGTACACTGCGCCGATGAATGCCGCGCCCCAGTTCCACGTGATCCTGTTCCAACCGGAAATCCCGCCCAACACGGGCAATGTGATCCGGCTCTGCGCCAACACCGGCGCGCAGCTGCACCTGGTCGAGCCGCTCGGCTTCGCACTGGAAGACAAGCAGCTCAAGCGCGCCGGCCTGGACTACCACGAGTACTCGCGCCTGCAGGTCCACCCCGACCTGGACACCGCGCTGGCGCGGATCGCACCAAAGCGCCTGTTCGCCCTCAGTACGCGTGCCAGCGTCCGCTATGACAGCGTGGCGTTCGAAGACGGTGATGCCTTCCTGTTCGGCCCGGAAAGCCGCGGCCTGCCGCAGGACGTGCTCGATGCCTTGCCCGATGGCCGCCGCCTGCGACTGCCGATGCGGCCGGACAACCGCAGCCTCAATCTTTCCAACACCGTGGCCGTGGTGATGTACGAAGCCTGGCGCCAGCATGGGTTTGCCGGCGGGGCGTAAACCGCCTCAGGTGGGTGTGGACCGCTCTGGTGGGCACGGACCGCTTCTGGTGGGTGCGGACCTTGGTCCGCACCGATGCCTGGTCGCGCGCTGAAGGAATGTGCCAACCAAGGTTGGCACCTACCAAAGGCAGGTCCAGGCAGCCGCCGAGAACCTCTGATGGCTGTGGATCGCTTCTGGTGGGTGCGGACCTTGGTCCGCACCGATGCCCGGTCGCGCGCTGAAGGAATGTGCCAACCAAGGTTGGCACCTACCAAAGCACATCCCAGGTGGCCGTGGCAGGTGCCATGCGCAGTCGATCCACGCCATGCGTGGATGGTGTTCCCCGCACCGCCTAGAACGCGTTGATGCCGGTCAGCTCACGGCCGATCACCAGCTGGTGCACGGTCTCGGTGCCTTCATAGGTGATCACCGATTCCAGGTTCAGCGCGTGCCGGATCGCCACGTGCTCGGTGGTGATACCGGCCCCACCCAGCAGATCGCGACACTCGCGGGCGATGTCGATGGCCATGCGGCAGTTGTTCCACTTGGCCAGGCTGACCTGCTGCGGCTGCAGCTGGCCGGCTTCCTTCAAGCGGCCCAACTGCAGCGCCAGCAGCTGCGCGGTGGTGATGCGGCGGGCCATTTCGGCCAGCTTGATCTGCGCGCTCTGCGTGGCCGCCAGCGGGCGACCGAACAGCACGCGTTCCTTGGCATAGCCCAGCGCTTCATCCAGGCAGGCAATGGCAGCGCCGATCGGGCCCCAGCTGATGCCGTAGCGGGCCTGGGTCAGGCAACCCAGCGGGCCCTTGAGGCCCTTCACGTTCGGCAGGCGATGGCTGTCAGGCACGCGCACGTCATCGAAGAACAGCGCGCCGGTCAGCGACGCACGCAGGCTCATCTTGTGCTTGATCTCCTGCGTGGTGAAGCCGGCCATGCCCTTTTCCAGCACGAAGCCCTGGATGCCGTCTTCGGTCTGCGCCCAGACGATGGCCAGGTCGGCCACCGGGCCGCTGGTGATCCACATCTTGCTGCCGCTGATGCGCCAGTCGCTGCCGTCACGCACCGCGCGGGTCTTCATGCTGGCCGGATCGGAACCGCCGTGTGCCTCGGTCAGGCCGAAGCAGCCGATCAGCTCACCGCGCGCCATCGCCGGCAACCACTGCTGGCGTTGCTCCTCGCTGCCGTAGGCATAGATCGGGTACATGCACAGCGAGCTCTGCACCGAGACGAAGCTGCGCAGGCCTGAATCGCCGCGCTCCAGCTCCTGGCAGATCAGGCCATAGCTGACCGCGCCCAGATCGCCGCCGCCGTATTCGGCCGGCAGGGTGGCGCCCAGCAGGCCCAGCGCGGCGATCTCCGGCACCAGCTCTGAAGGGAAGCGGGCCTGGTCGAAGGCATCGCCGATGATCGGCAGCACGCGCTCGTTGGTGAAGCGGGCGACGCTCTCCTGCACCGCGCGCTCTTCCTCGTTGAGCAGGGAACGGACATCGAACAGATCGTACGGATGCAAAGCCATGGCACTCACGCGCAGTCAGGACCCGGCCATTGTCGGTCATCCGGGCAGAGCGTGCCGACCAAGGTCGGCACCCACCAGAGCGGCGGCCCTACGCTGCGTTGCAGCAATCCGGGTGTGAACATCGTCGATCTAGCTCGATCACGCGCGGCCCGGTACCCTGACACATTCAAACAACCGTTTCGCTCGTGGCTGCACGCGCGATTCCCAGGCAACCGCCGGTGGCCCCGATGCCGGCACTACCCACGAGTCATGCAATCGATGAGCGCTGAAGCCAACGCCCTGCCCCCGCGTGAAGTAATGGAGTTCGACGTGGTGATCGTCGGCGCCGGCCCCGCCGGCCTGGCCACCGCGATCCGCCTGCGCCAGCGTGCGATCGAAGCCGGCCGCGACCTGTCGGTGTGCGTGCTGGAGAAGGGCTCCGAACCGGGCGCGCACGTGCTGTCCGGCGCGGTGATGGATCCGCGCGCACTGACCGAACTGTTCCCGGACTGGGCCGAGCGCGGCGCACCGCTGAAGCAGAAGGTCACCCGCGACGAATTCCTGTTCCTCAGCGAAACCGGCGCACGCAGCACGCCCAATGCGCTGCTGCCGGAGTGCTTCCACAACGAAGGCAACTACATCATCAGCCTGGGTGAAGTGACCCGCTGGCTGGCGCAGCAGGCCGAAGCGCTGGAAGTGGCGATCTTCCCCGGCTTCGCCGCAGCCGAGGTGCTGTACGGCGACAACGGTGAAGTGATCGGCGTGGCCACCGGCGACATGGGCATCGAGAAGGACGGCAGCATCGGCCCGGCCTTCGAACGCGGCATGGCGCTGCAGGCCAAGTACACGATCTTCGCCGAAGGCGCACGCGGCCATCTCGGTCGCCAGCTGATCGCGCGCTACAAGCTGGACGAAGGCAAGGACCCGCAGGCCTACGGCATCGGCATCAAGGAACTGTGGCAGATCGACCCGGCCAGGCATGAGCCGGGCCTGGTGGTGCACGCCGCCGGTTGGCCGCTGGACAGCGATACCTATGGCGGCGCGTTCCTGTACCACGCCGACGGCGGCAAGGTCGCCATCGGCTACGTGGTCGGCCTGGACTACAGGAACCCGTGGCTGAGCCCGTTCGAAGAGTTCCAGCGCTTCAAGACCCACCCGTCCATCCGCAAGCACCTGGAAGGCGGCACCCGCATCGGCTACGGCGCGCGTGCGATCACCGCCGGCGGCCTGCTGTCGCTGCCCAAGACCGTGTTCCCCGGTGGCGCGCTGGTCGGCTGCGAGGCCGGCTACCTCAACGCCAGCCGCATCAAGGGCAGCCACGCCGCGATCAAGACCGGCATGCTGTGCGCCGACGCCGCGTTCGATGCACTGGCTGCCGACCGCCAGCACGACGAACTGAGCGCTTATCCGAAGGCCTTCGAAGCCAGCTGGCTGTTCACCGAGCTGCAGCAGGCCAAGAACTTCAAGCAGTGGTTCAAGAAGGGCCAGACCGTGGCCACGCTGATGACCGGCGTGGAGCAGTGGCTGCTGCCGAAGCTGGGCGTGCGCAACCCGCCGTGGACCCTGCACCGCACGATGCCGGACCATGCCTGCCTGGAACCGGCGGCCAAGCACACCCGCATCGCCTACCCGAAGCCGGATGGCGTGCTGACCTTCGACCGTCTCAGCTCGGTGTTCCTCAGCAGCACCAACCATGACGAGAACCAGCCCAGCCACCTGACGCTGAAGGACCCCAGCATTCCGGTGAAGGTGAACCTGGCCGAGTACGCAGGCCCGGAAGCCCGCTACTGCCCGGCCGGCGTGTACGAGTTCGTCGGCGAAGCCGACAACGCGCGCCTGCAGATCAACGCGCAGAACTGCGTGCACTGCAAGACCTGCGACATCAAGGACCCGACCCAGAACATCGTCTGGGTGACCCCGCAGGGCGGCGGCGGCCCGAACTACTCGGGCATGTGATCGCTCCGGGCTGCGACCGCGTGTCGCAGCCCGGCCGCTCCACTGCACCGCTATCCTGCCCGCCCATGCGTGCTTTCCGCCTGCTCATCACCGTTGCCGTGGCGCTGGCTGCCACGGCCTGCCAGCGCCCGCCTGCGGCACCCACCACGCCGCAACAGGCGCAGCAGCAGGCCATGCAACGCGCATTCGAACTGTGTGCCGGCTGCCACACCGTGCAACCTGGTGGCATCCACCGCTTCGGACCCAATCTGCACGGCGTGATCGGCCGCCGCGCTGGCAGCCTGCCGGACTATGGCTATTCCGACGGCATGCGCCGCGCCGATATCACCTGGACCGCGCAGACCCTGGATACCTTCCTGCAGTCGCCAACCCACCTGGTGCCCGGCACGCGCATGTACAACGCCTTCCCCAGCGCCGAACGCCGCGCCTTGGTGATCGCCTACCTGCAGCAGCAGTCGGCTCAGTGAGCCAGGCGCTGCAGCTGTTGCTGCAGCCGCACCACGAATTCCGCCACTGCTGTGAACAACGGCGCCACATCGGTTTCCGCCGCATCCTGCAGGCGCTCGACCAGTGCGTTGGCCTGCCCGGCCAGTCCCGTTGCCCCCACGGCGCCCAGCCCGCCGGCCTGACGATGCAGGTGCAGCGCGGCAGACGTGCGGTCACCGGCCTGCAGCGCACGCTGCACGGCCGCCAGATCACCTTCACTGGCGCGCAGCAGACTCTCGCTCAGCTGCTCGGCCACTGCGCGCGAGCCGAAGCGCTGCTGCAGCGTCGCCAGATCGGGCAGCGCATCACCATCGTCGCCTGCCGCCTCGACCACCGGCGCCTCGAATGACTGGCCCTGCGCCTGCGGCAACCAGCGCAGCAGCGCGGCGCGCAGCGTGGCCAGCGACAACGGTTTGGCCAGCACCTCGTCCATGCCCGCCTCGCGGCAACGACGTGCATCGTCATCCAGCACACTGGCGGTCAGCGCCAGCACGGTCAGCCGCGGCTGGCCATTGCGGCCTTCGCGTTCGCGCAGCAGGCGGGTGAAGCCGAAGCCATCCAGCACCGGCATCCGGCAGTCGGTGATCACCAGGTCGAAATGTTCCGATGCCAGACGATCCAGTCCCTGCTGGCCATCGCCGACCATCACGTGCGGCACGCCCAGCTGCTGCAAGCGCCAGGCCATCATGGCCTGGTTGGTCGGGTGGTCCTCGATCACCAGCACCCGTGCCTCGCGCAGCGGCGCGGGCAGCAGCGCCGCCTGATCCTGCTCGGCCACCAGCGCCTCGACATCGCCGCTGCCGGCCTCCACCAGCGACAGCCGCACCTCGGCGCGGGTGCCCTCGCCCAGCGTGCTGTGCAACGCCAGCTCGCCGTCCATCATCTGCACCAGGCGCTGGCAGATGCTCAGGCCCAGCCCGGTGCCGCCGTGGTCACGCTGGATGTAGGCGCCGGCCTGGGTGAACGGCGCGAACAAGTGCTGCAGCTGTTCCGGTGCGATGCCGATGCCGGTATCGGTGACGCTCAGGCACAGTGGCTGCCCCCCTTCCTCGCTGGTCGGCCCCACCACGTCCAGCTGCAGGCGAACCTCGCCCTGCGCGGTGAACTTGATGGCGTTGCTGAGCAGGTTGAACACGATCTGGCGCAGGCGCACGCCATCCACTTCGTGGGCCGGCGCCAACTGCGGGTCGATCTGCACGTGCAGCGCCAACCCACGTGCACTGGCCTGCGCGGAGAGCAGGCGGCACACACTTTCCAGCAACGGCCGCAGCGGCTGCGGCACCGGCTCCAGACGCAGTGCGCCAGCCTCCAGCCGTGAGTAGTCGAGGATGTCGTCCAGGATCTGCCGCAGCATCTGCGCCGAGTCTTCGATCACCCCCAGGATGCGCTGCTGTTCGGCGTCCAGCGGCGAATGCGCCAGTACTTCCAGCATGCCCAGCACGCCACTCATCGGCGTGCGGATTTCATGGCTCATGGTCGCCAGGAAGCGCGACTTCGCTTCCGCCGCCTGCTCGGCCTCGGCCTTGGCGGTAACCAGGGCGTCGGCCTGTGCACGTGCTTCGCTGACATCCACCCAGTAGCCACTCCAGGTCACCGCGCCGGCTTCCGTGGCATACGGATGGGCCTCGCTGCGCACCCAGCGCGCGCCTTCGCCCTCGGCGCGCAGGCGGAACTCGAGGATCAGCGGCGCGAACTGGCGCGCGGCCTGTTCGACGGCCTGCAGAATGTGTGCGCGATCGTCTTCTTCAATGCGTTCCAGCAGTGTCCTGGCGTCCTGCTCGGCCTGCTGCCGGCTGATGCCGAACAACGCCTGCAGATCGCCGGCGATGAACGGGAAGCTGAGCATGCCATTGGCGTCGCGGCGTGCCTGGTAGACCACCGCAGGCAGGTTGTCGGTAACCTCGGCCAGCCGCTGTTCCAGATGACGCCGCCCAGCCACTTCGCGGCGCAGGCGCCAGTAGCCGATGCTGTGCACCAGCAGCGCGGTCAGCAGTACCAGCAGCAGTGGCAGGCCCCAGCGCAGCACGCTTTTCCAGTCAACGCCATGGCGATACTCCACCGCCAGCCAATCACCCCGCAGCGCCTCATGCTTGCGCGGCGTGATCTGCAGCAGCAGGCGGTCGAAGGTGGTCGCCAGCGCGGCATGCCGGCGCTCCACGGCCAGCACCAGCTGATCGTTGAAGCCTGCCGGCGCTGCGACCTGCAGGCGGCCGGGGAAACGGGTGCGCAGCAGGTGGTCGACCAGCGCCAGATTGCCCACGTAGGCATCGGCGTCGCCATCAAGCAGCCGCTGCATCGCCTGCTCCGCACTGCGTGCCGCCATGATCCGGGCCTGCGGTGCCTGCTGCAGTACGTAACCCCGCACGCGCTCGGGATCGGACAGCAGCACACGCTTGCCCTGCAGGTCCGACAGGCCCAGCAGCGCAGGGCTGTCGACGCGGCTGACGATCACGTTCGGCACACTGATGAAGGGCTGGCTGAACACCCAGTCCGGCCCCAGATAGCGCGAATCGGCGGGAATGCCCATCACCGCCTGCAGCTCGCCACGGCGGGCCTTCTCACGCACCTCATACCAGTCGTGGCTGCTTTCCGGCTGCAGGTTGGCGCCGGCCTGCATCAGCCGCCGCAGGTACTCACTGGCCAGGCCGCTGGGCTTGCCTTCCTTGTCGGTGAACGACAGCGGCGCTGCGTTCGGTGCGAAACCGATCCTCAACGGCTGCTCCAGAACCCGTTTTTCGGCCTGGCTCAACGCCATCCGGGCCGATGCCGACCATTGCGGTGGCGGCAGCCAGCGCTTCGCCAGGGCATCGCGCTGGGCCTGGCTGGTTGCAGCCAGCGCCAGATCCAACGCTTCGGCCAGCGGCTGCTTGCTGTTGGGTATGCCGAAGTGCAGGCGTTCGGGGGGCAGATCACTCGGCCGCAGCAGCACCACGCCCCGCAGGCGGTGGATGGCGATCAGCTCGGTGGCGACATAGGCATTGCCGATGTAGACGTCAGCTTTGTCGTCTCTGACCATCTCGAGCGCCGCCAACGAGCTGTTTGCGACAAGCTGCCGGGCCTGCGGGAAACGCGCCCGCACCTGCGGGCCGGTCAGGAAGTCCTGCTCGATCACCACCCGCAGGCCATCCAGATCGGGATTGTCGGAAGCACGCAGGTCGTCGGGGCGGCCCACCAGCGCCAGCGGCGCCTCGCCGTAGGCGGCGGTGTAGACCATGCAACGGGTACGGTCGGCACTCAGACCGACATTCATCACCACATCGATCTCGCCACGACATGCCGCATCCAGCACGGCGGTCCAATCGGGAAAGCGACGGGCCTCGACCTTCACGCCCAACTGACGGGCAAGAAGCGACAGATAATCCGGACCCAGACCCACCTGCTGGCCATCATGGAGGGACTCGAACGGCGGCCAGCCGCTGTCATACTGCCCCACGACGATGCTCGGATGGGTGGCCAGGTACTCGCGCTGCAGGGGACTGAGCGGCAGCAGGCCTGGAACGGCCTGCGCCAACGCTGCCGGCAGCGCCAGTACGGCCAGCAGCAGGACCAGCCCGCGAACAGCCCAGCTACGCATCGGCATCGATCTCCTAGAATCCTGCCAGGGACCGCGATGGTCGCGGCCCGGCCAGCCCGGTGGCCATACTAGAGCATGAGCTTGCGCATCATCATCGCAGACGACCACCCGGTGGTCCGTATCGGTACCCGCGCCGTCATCGAATCGAGCGGGGTCGGCCGCGTGGTCGGCGAAGCCGACAGTGCACAGGCGCTGATGGGCCTGCTTGGCAGCCAGCCCTGCGACCTGCTGGTCACCGACTACTCGATGCCTGGCAGCCCCCAGGCCGACGGCTTCGCCATGATCGGCATGATCCGCCGCCGCCATCCCGATTTGCCGGTGTTGATGCTCAGCGTCTCCAACAACCTGGCCATCCTGCGCATGGTGCTCGACAGCGGGGTGCTCGGCCTGGTCGACAAGAGCTCATCGATGGACGAGCTGCCGCAGGCCATCCAGGCGGTCTATCGCGGCCAGCCCTATATCAGCCGCAGCCTGCGTGAGCGCGTGGAGGCCGCCGGCAGCTGGCGCATGCGCGAAGGTGACGGCAAGCCGTTGTCGCCGCGCGAGGTGGAAGTGCTGCGGTTGCTTGGCACCGGCATGACCGTGAAGGAAATCTCGCTGCAACTGCACAAGAGCGTCAGCACCATCAGCCGGCAGAAGGGTGACGCCATGCTCAAACTGGGCCTGAAAGGCGACGCCGAACTGTTCGACTACCTGCGTGACGGCAGAATCTGAACCCCGCACATCGGACGGTTGAACTTTCAGCCTTGCTTCATGCCGCCTGCCGCTAGATGAATGCGCAAGCCGCACGGTGGGCCAGGCAATGTTCCGGCAATGTTGGAACGCCAGCGTGGACACCACGGCAGCCGGGGCGCCCCAACGCCCTCCCTGCCCAGCGTGGCATGCACCTCACAGGAGAACGAACATGCTCAGTACTTCCACACTCAGCTTCCGTGGTCTGGCGATGGCCCTGGCACTGGTTGCCGGTGTCGCCGTGGTCAGCGATGCCAGCGCGATGTCGAGGAAGGACAAGCGCACCCTGGTCGGCGCCGTGGTTGGTGGCGTAGCCGGCAACCTGCTCTCCAACGGTGATCCCGCCGCAACCGTCGGCGGTGCCGTGGCCGGCGGTGCGATCGGCAACCTGACCACCTCCGACCGCCGCGACCGTCGCTATTACGACAACCGCTACTACGACAATCGCTACGACCGCCGTTACGACCGTGGCTACTACCGCAGCGGCTACTACGACCGCGGTGACGACCGTCGCTGGCAGCGTGAGCGCTACTACGACAACCGCTACTACAACGACCGCGGCCGCCATCGCGGCTGGTAAACAGCGCATCGGCAACGCCGGCGCCGATGCAGGGACGGGCGGGTCGATGACCCGCCCGTTTGCGTTGACCACGCGCATGGCGTTGAATGCGCAGCCTTGGATGTGACTTTCCCTCTCGGGCTGCGGCATGACTTCTTCCTCCCACCGCGTGCAGGGCCTCAACAACGATGAGGTCGCCGCCGACTGGCCGCCGATCAGCGCCGCAGACCTCGCGTGGCTGCGCCAGCGCTTCCCGCAACTGGATGCGGACAGCCCCCCGCACTGGCACAGCCCCCGGCCACTCTCGGCCGCTGCCATCGTCAATGGCGCTTGCGCGCCGGTGTTCATCAAGCGCCACCACCACAGCGTGCGCAGCGCGGCCTGCCTGGAAGAAGAACACCACTTCATCGCCCATCTCGCCGCCGCCGGCGTACCGGTGGTGCAGGTGCTGGCGGCCACCGATGGCCACACGGCGCTCGAACACGGCGAATGGACCTTCGAGCTGCATGCGGTCGGCGTCGGCGAGGACCTGTACCGCGACGCCGTGTCGTGGTCGCTGCTGACCGATGCCGCACAGGCCCGCGAAGCCGGCCGCATGCTGGCCCAGCTGCACCGTGCCGCGGCCAGTTACCACGCGCCACAGCGCAGCACCCACCTGCTGGTCGCGCGCGACGATCTGATCCGCGCCGATGATCCGATCGCGGCCATCAAAGCGGGGCTGCACGAGCGCCCCGGCCTGGCCCGCTATCTCGCGCGCATTCCGTGGGAAGCGCAGCTGCAGCGCGACGTGCTGCCGTGGCATGCCGGCCTGGCCACGCGCCTGCGCGACGAACCGCGCCTGTGGGCGCACAACGATTGGCATGTCTCCAACCTGCTGTGGCGCGAGGGGCAGGTCAGCACCGTGCTGGATTTCGGGCTGGCTTCACCCACCAGCGCACTGTTCGACCTCGCCACGGCGATCGAGCGCAACGCGGTGGCGTGGCTGGAACTGGAGCGCGGCATGGAGGCGGTGCGCATCGATATCGCGCTGGCCCTGCTCGACGGCTACCGCCAGGTACTGCCGTTGTCGGCGGCACGCGTGCACCTGCTGGCCGACCTGCTGCCCATGGTCCATTTCGACTTCGCACTGTCCGAAGTGGAGTACTTCGAAGGCATCACCGGCTCGACCGCGAATGCCGACGTGGCCTGGCAGCCCTTCATGCTGGGGCACCCGGCATGGTTCCGCACCGCGCCGGGGCAGACGCTGCTGCAGGCCCTGCACGCGGCGGCGTGACCCGGTTGGCGCACCGTTGGGGCCAGATCCCTTTCCTGCGGAAAGGGATCTGACCCCGCAGCCTGAAGGACACCGGCTCGCAAATCCGTACCATTTGTAGTGAAATGGTCACCTGAAGCGGGGGTGCCTGGATCTGCCAGGCTGAGAGAGTCCCTTGGAACCTGATCCGGTTTGCACCGGCGTAGGGAGCTTTGAGCCGCAGCCACACCCCCGTCATGGGCCGGTGCACCTGCGCGCCGTCGCTTCGTCTCCCTTGTTGTCCGAAGACGAACCGAATGAACCGCTGCCTGCGCCCCACCCTGCTCTCCCTCGCCCTCTGCGCCGCGCTGCCGCTGCATGCCAGCGAGGCCGACGCTGCTCCCGATGCGGCTGCCACCGGCGCCGATCGTTCGCCCACCGAACTGGCGGCGGTGCGCGTGCAGGCCGGCAAACCGAAGGCCGATACCTCACGCGTGAACGCCTTCGGTGGTGGAAGCTGGAAGGACACGCCGGCCTCGGTGAACGTGCTCGAGCGCGATTACCTCGACCGCCGCCAGGTGCGTTCGCTGTCCGAGCTGGCCAGCAACGATGCCTCGCTGGGTGATGCCTATGCACCGGTGGGCTACTACCAGAACATCGCCATCCGCGGCTTCGCGCTGGACGCCGCCACCGGCTACCGCTTCAACGGGCTGTCCATCGCCGGCGAACAGCGCCTGGCGCTAGAGAACGTGCAGTCGGTGGAGATCCTCAAGGGTGAAGCCGGCCTGGCGGCAGGCGTGATGGCGCCGGGCGGCATCATCAACTACATCGGCAAGCGCCCGGCCGAAGTGCGCACCGCCACCCTCGGCACCGATTCGGAAGGCTCGCGCTACGTCGCCGTCGATGTCGGCCACTGGATCACCCCGCGCTTCGGCCTGCGCCTGAATGCCGCATGGGATTCCAGCAATTCCTACGTCGAGCACGCCGATGGCCGCCGCAACTTCTACTCGCTGGCCGCCGACTGGCTGATCGGCGAGCGCGGCAAGCTGGAAGTGGATGCCAACTACCAGACCAGCTCGCAGCGCTCGGTGTCCGGCTACCAGCTGCTGGGCGCGCGTGACCTGCCGCGCGGCGTCGACCGCGAGCACCTGCTCGGCTACCAGCCGTGGCAGCGCCCCGTGGATATCGCCAGCACCAACATCACCGCGCTGCACACCTACGACTTCAACGATGCCTGGCAGTCGCGCGTCTCGGTCGGCCACAGCCGCTCGGTGATCGATGACAACGTCGCCTTCGCCTACGGTTGCTACTACGCCGCGCAATGCGCCGATGGCAGCGTGCCGGGCAACTACTTCGCGCCCAATGGCGACTACGACGTCTACGACTACCGCAGCCCGGACGACACCCGCCGCAACCAGCAGGCCCGTGCCGAGCTGCGCGGCCGCTTCGAGACCGGCAACGTCGGCCACCAGCTGACCCTCGGTGCCGACTACTTCCGCCGTACCGTGGACAAGCGCCCGAGCGTCAACGAGTACGTCGGCACCAGCAACATCCACGTCGCGCAGGTGCCGGTGTTCGCGCCGTCGCCGAAGATGCCCGGCCCCTCCGCACGGCGCCTGGACAGCCGCCAGACCGCGTTCTTCGCGCTGGACCGGATGAGCTTCGGCGATGACTGGCAGTGGCTGGCCGGTGGCCGCTTCGTGCGCCTGGACGAGCGCGCCTACGACAAGCGGGGCATCCCGCAGCGGCACAGCCGCCTGTCGCGCTTCCTGCCGCAGACCGCCGTGGTGTGGAAGGCCACCGACCAGCTCAATGCCTATGCCAGCTACGTGCGCGGCATTTCACTGGGCCAGGAAGCGCCGTTCTGGACCAGCAACGCCGACACCTTCCTGCCGTCGGTGCAGTCGCGGCAGCTGGAAGTGGGCGTGAAGTACGTGCCGGTCGAGGCGCTGACGCTGGGCGCAGCCGTGTTCCGCATCTCGCAGCCGTACCAGTACGCCAAGCCGGACAGCAGCGACGTCGGCTACAGCTTCGTCGAGGAAGGCACGCAGACCCACACCGGCCTGGAGCTGACCGCCAACGGCCAGCTGACCGAAGCGCTGCAGATCGTGGCCAGCGCCAGCGTGCTGCAGGCGCGCGCGCGCGACACCGGCACCCCGGCCTATGAAGGCCATCAGCTGGTGAACGTGCCGAAGGTGCGCGCCAGCGTGCACGTGGCCTATGCGCTCCCGTTCGTGCAGGGCCTGGATGTGACCGGCGGCTGGCGCTATGCCGGTGCCAACGTGGCCCGCGCCGACGGCGGCGTACGCGCACCGGACTACTCGGTGTTCGATGCCGGCCTGCGTTTCCAGCATCGCCTGCACGAACGCGCGGTGACCTGGAACCTGTCGGTGGACAACGTGTTCAACCGCTTCTACTGGCGCGATACCGGCAGCAGCGGCGGTGACTACTACCTGTTCCCCGGCGCACCGCGACAGGCCCGCCTGTCGGTGACGTTCGCGCTGTGAGCGGCGTCATGCTCGAGTGGACCGCCGCGCTGTGCAGCATCCTCGGCGTCTGGCTGATGGCCAAGCGCCGGCTGGTGGCGTGGCCGGTCGGCCTGCTGTCGGTGGCGCTGTACGGGCTGGTGTTCGCCGAGGCCAAGCTGTACTCGGACACCCTGCTGCAGGTCGCCTTCGGTGGCTTCCTGGTCTATGGCTGGCTCAACTGGCGGCAGCACGCCGCCGATGAGGGCAGCGTCCGCATCGTGCCACTGGCACGCGGCAAGCTGCTGCGTGACCTGGCCATCGGCCTGTGCGGCGGCGTGGCGCTGGGTGCGGCCATGCACACCTTCACCGATGCGGCGCTGCCGTGGCTGGACGCGATGCTGACCGCGCTGAGCCTGGTCGGCCAGTGGTGGCAGGCGCGCCGCCACGTGGCCTGCTGGTGGGTGTGGATCGCGGTGGACGTGGTCTACGTGGGTGCCTACCTGTTCAAGTCGCTGCACGTGACCGCAGCACTGTACGTGTTCTTCCTCGGCCTGGCCGTGTTCGGCCTGCGCGCGTGGAGCGCGGCCGCTCGCGAGCCGCAGGTGGCAACGCAGTAGAGCCATGCCATGCGTGGCCGGGGTTTACCGGTAGTCGCCAACCTTGGTTGGCGTGCGTGCCGACCAAGGTCGGCATCTACCAGGCGCATCCACGCATGGCGCGGCTCTACTGGGTAAGCAGCAGGCCCAGCCGCAGCGGCTGGCGCATGTCGGCCGGTGGCGCGGCCTGCAGGGGTGCGCTCTGCAGGGTCGCGCGCAGATCGGCGTCGACCTGGGCATCGCCCAGGCTGTCGAATTCCAGTTTCGAGATGCGGCCGTCCGCCGCGATCCACACACTCACCGGCAACGGCGTCGGCGTGTCCGGGTGTGCCTGCATCCATTCCAGCACGCGCTGCGCCTGCGGCGCCTCCTGCTGCAGGCGCTGCTGCAGCTGGCCGCCCACGGCGGCGGCATAGGCCATCCAGTGCGCGGGGGCTTCCTGCGCGGAAACACCGGCACTGCCCAGTGCCAACGCGCCGAACAGCGCAGCCCATGGCCGCCACCAGCGGCGCGCGCCGGTCCTGTTCCCTGCCATGGTCATCGCCCGTCTCCTGCGCTTCCATCCAGCGGACCATGGTCGGCGCCGCAGATGACAGGCAGATGGCGGGCAGTGATGGCCGGCGCGGTTACTCGCCCAGGTCGGCCAGCACCTTGCGCGAAGGCGCAAAGAAGGTCACGCCGGTGGTGGCGGTGGAGAAGTCGAGAATGCGGTCGTGCAGCGGCGCAGGATTACCGATGAACATGCGCTCGAGCATCGTCTCGATCACCCACAGCCGACGGGTGTAGCCGATGAAGTAGGTGCCGTACTCGCCGCGGCCCGGATTGGCGAACGGCATGTTGTCACGCAGGATCTCGTGCTCGCCGTCGGCGTCCTCGATGGTGCACAGCGTCTTGTGCGACTTCTGCGCATCCGCCGGCGCATCGTCCAGCTCGATGTTGTCGTGCTTGGTGCGGCCGATGATCGCCTCCTGCGCCTCGGTCTTCTGTGCGCGCCAGGCATCGAGGTTGTGCAGGTACTTCTGCACCACCACGTAACTGCCACCCGCGTGGTCC
Organism: Stenotrophomonas riyadhensis; assembly: GCF_040256885.1. Taxonomy (NCBI): domain Bacteria; kingdom Pseudomonadati; phylum Pseudomonadota; class Gammaproteobacteria; order Lysobacterales; family Lysobacteraceae; genus Stenotrophomonas; species Stenotrophomonas riyadhensis. The sequence continues at coordinate 160,164 of NZ_CP155568.1, read as the reverse complement.
GGGTCCTCGTCACCAACGATGGTGGCTTCCGGCAGTGACAGCCCTTCCGGGTTGGCGGTGCCGTCGACGAAATCAAGCAGGTCACGGCCATCGAAGTAGCGGAAGCCGGCCACGTCATCCACCGTTTCCACTGCATCGCCGAAGGCCATCAGCAGGTTGCGCTCGAACGCCACGATCAGATCCATGGTGCGCGCACGGATGTGGTACAGCAGGTCGCCCGGCGTGGAGACGGCGGTATGGGTGGCACCCTTGATCTCGCGGAACGGCTTCAGTTCACGCGGCGGCGTGGTGCCTACCAACGGCTGCCACACGCGGTGGCCGATGGCCACGTTGCAGGTGAAGGTGCGTTCAATCTCGCGGATGGCGGTGTTCTTGATCAGGTCGTCGGTGCTGGCCAGCACCTCGCGCGCCTTGGCGATCGACGCCTCGTCATCCTTCACCTTCAGCACCAGGAACGCGGCCGAATGGGTCAGCGGTGCGGTGATCTGCTGCGGCTCGTTGTCGAGCGTGTGGTTGAGGGCGGTGATCGGTGCGGGCTGGGAGTTCACGGCGGTTCCTGCTGGCTTGAGGCGGGCGCATCGCGCAGGGCGATGTGCCGGCGATCATAGCCGAAGCCCCTGACCGGCGACGGAGCGGTTCTCAGTACGCGGTCGATGCCGCTTGCGCTTGAGACAGCGCCATGACGCTGCCAGCCTGCGTCCACGAGGCCTGCAGCATCGGTCCATGCACTTCACGAAGGCAGACGCCGATGTCCCATGCATCGATGCGGTGGCTGTATCGCATCTGCCACAACCGTGCCCTCGCACTGGTGTTGAGCACCCCTTCACGGGCCTGTCGCTGCCGAGCGATCCGTTCTTCACCGCGCTCGATCGCTATGGCGCCGATGATTTCAGCGGATGTGCGCGACAGTCCGGTGATCTGCTGCAGCGCGGCGGGTACTTTCCCGACGGCGGCGAACACAGCAGGACCTAGGGGCTGCAACCGCTGGCACAGTACAAGGCCACGCTGCCGGAGGCGTATCGCAAGCCGGTCCGCCTGGGCCGTATCCGCCAGGACGCATCACGGGTCGCTGCAGACGTAGTACTGCTGCGGACCGGTCCAGGCGATGCGCAGGCACGGCCCTTCAAGCAGGCCGCGGTCGCGAAGCCAGGCAAACACCTCCGCCGGGCACCATTCACGGCCGGCCGAGAACGCTACGCCGAGATCGCGCAGGCCAGCGAACAGACGAGCTTTGCCGATGTCGTCGCCCACTTCAGCACGCAAGGTGGGTGCCTGCCCCTGGAAGCCAAGGGTATGCAGCGCCACGAGCACGCCTGCGTCCAGCACCACCACCTGCACGGTGCTGCCGTCGGCCTGCTGCACATACGCGGGAATGGGGATCAGCATGCGGTGTACTCTTCCGGACTCGGCCCAGTATGCCCGGTCCGCGACGTGCCCCGGCACGTTTCAACCGACATCACTCCAGACCGCCAGCTCGTAGCCATCCAGATCGTGGAAGTGGAAGCGGCGGCCACCGGGGAACGCGAACACCGCCTGTACGACTTCGCCACCGGCAGCGACTACACGCTGCTGTGCATCGGCCAGGTCCGCGCAGTACAGGATCACCAGTGGACCGCCGTGCGCGCGCACCGGTGCGTCGGAAACGAAACCACCTTTCAGGCGGCCGTCGTCGAACTCGGTGTAGGCCGGACCGTAGTCGGTGAAGTGCCAGCCGAACACCTCGCCGTAGAAACGTTTGCTGCGGGCGATGTCGGCAACGTTGAATTCGATGTTGTCGATGCGGCGTTCGGCATCGTGGGCGGCTGCATGGCTCATGGCGTGGCTCCGTGGTTGGAACCCCAGCTTCGGTCAGCGCGGCACGGCGGTCTTGAACGAAACGGCCATCATCAGCCCCATTCCAGGCGCAGCTGCCGTGCGGTCATGCTGGCAAGCTCGCGCGCCTCGCGGCTGAGATGGGCCTGGTCGGCATAGCCGGCCTCGACGGCCAGCATCGCCAACGAGTGCTGCGGTAGTGCGCGGCTATGACGCAGGAAACGTTGCAGGCGCAGGATACGCTCCAGCGTCTTCACCCCGTAGCCGAACTGCGACTGGCTGAAGCGCCGCAGGCTGCGCGGGCTCAGGCTCAGATGTGCCGCCATATCATCCAGCGTGACGTTCCCACGGGCGAGCGCCTGGAACAAAGCGTGTGCGCGCTGCGCCGGAGTATCCAGCGCGGCCGCACCCATGCGCAGCTGCAGGCATTGCGCCATCCGCTGCAGGCGCTGCGCAGGCGCGGTGTCGCCGATGGAGGCCGCAGCCTCTACCGCCCATCGCCCCTTCAGATCAGCCAGCGGTACCGCCTGGCCGATGATCTCGGCCATCGGCAGGCCCAATGCAGCCAACGCCTGCCCCGGACGGAAGCGTGCACCCAGTACCTGCGCACCGGGTGCCAGTGCCGGATGTGCAGCCACCCGGTCCGGACCGACCACGAACAGCGCACCGTCGCGCCACAGGATGTCCACGCAGCCATCGGGCAATACGGTGATGTGCCCATCGGCATCTTCAGGAAGCTGGCTCTGCCACAGCTGGCCGAAGTGACCACGCAACGGCGCAGGCGCCGGATGCTCCTGGTAGGTCGTGCCAGTACCTGCGAGGGAAGAAGGATCGCCCATGCCGCATTGTGGCGCCCCAGCGCCCATAAAAGTGAAGCCCGGCGCGAGGCCGGGCTTCGGTTGGCGTGTGGGAGAGAGAGAGAGAGTCACACGCCAGCACAACACGCACTAACGACAGGCGTTTGTTACCAGGTGAAGCGCGGGCCCACGAACCACTCGCGGTCGCCGGCCTTGGCCAGCTTCACTTCGCCACTCAGGCCCCAGTTCTGGTTGAACTTGGCGGTGGCACCGACGCGGCCGTAGAACTCGCCGTCCGGGTTGTAGCCGTGCTTCTTGCTGAAATCTTCGTAGCCGGCCATCACGTAGCCTTCCACGTACGGGTTGAACGCGGTGCGCACGCCCACTTCGGTGGAGTAGCCGTTGAAGTCAAGGCCGCGCTTCTCGTCGTACTTCTGGTAGGCAACACGGGCCACCAGGTCGGTGTTCGGTGCGATGCCGTAGTTGTAGCCGACACCCAGGCGCCACTGGTCGACGTCATTCTTGAACTTGTCGGTCTCCTGCGCGCTGTAGTCGCCAAAGACGTGGAAGTTCGGGTGCACCGCAACGGAACCCTTCACCTTCCAGCCATCGGCGTCGCCGCCCTTGGCATCGGTGTTCACGTAGCCGCCTTCAACGTAGTTGTACGACAGGCCATCGGTTGCCGATGCAGCGAACGGCAGAGCAGCCAGAAGACCCAGGGCAAGCAGCGAATTCTTGTTCATCGGGACACACCTTTAATTATTTTGGTTTTGTCGGCCGCCCCCTGGGAGGGGGAGAGAGAGGAGGCGGTCGACAGGTGTGAATTATCCGTTAGGGGGTCTAATCGCCCCTGAATATTGAACTGACTGGTGTATAAATAAGGCTGGCGTTCAGGGAACTCCTCATGCCATTGCTGTCAGCTTCGTGTAGGCGCAAGGCTCGACGCTTGATGCGAGCCCTGATCCTGATCGCTTCACCGATCGCCCTGCCCGCAGTGCAGGCAACCGAGCGCGTCGTTCCTGCCGGGCACGTCGTCGTGCAGACAGACGATGTCACGCGCTTTTTCCAGGTGCTGGATGCCAACCACGGACGCCCGAGCGCCGACGACCTGCAGCAGGGCTATCTGGATGCGGGTACCGATGCACTGCGCAGCTTCACCGGAAGCCGTATCGGTTCGATGGAGCGCCTTGCCCAGGCCCTCCGGGACAAACCCGCGTTGTTCGCAAAAGCGAGAACCTGCGCGACAGCATTGCCAACGATCCGCACGCGCGTCACCGCGGCCGTCGATCGGTTGGGCACGCTGTTGCCGTCTGCACGCTTTCCCCCGGTCACGGTGCTGGTGGGCCGCGGCAACAGCGGCGGCGTTACCACCGGAGAAGGTGTGGTCATCGGCCTGGAAGCGCTGTGCAACGCAGACTGGATGCAGGCCGATGTGGGTGACCGCTTCGTGCACCTGATCGCCCATGAATATGTGCACGTTCAACAGCGCGGCGCGAGCGTCGAAGTCGAGCAGCCCACCCTGCTCTATCAGACCCTGCTGGAAGGCGGCGCCGAGTACGTGGGCGAGCTGATCTCCGGGCAACCGGCCAATGCGCATCTGCAGCGCTGGACGCAGGGCCGCGAATGCGCCTTGGAGCGTGAGTTCGCGAACGAGGCCGCAGGCACCGATCTTTCGAAATGGCTGTACAACGGTCCTGGCGATGACGCTCGCCGTGGAGACCTCGGCTATTGGATCGGCTACCGCATTGCCCGCGACTACATTTCGCACGCACCAGACAGGACGAAGGCCATCATCGCGTTGCTGGACGTGCGCCCCGAAACAGCCGCGTTACTGCTCAACGCGAGCGGATGGCAACCCGCGTGTCCTGCCGGCGAACGCACGGAAACGCAGACGTTGTGACACCCGCTTCATACTGATGAATTGGCAGTTCTGAACAGGCGCAAGGCGCTGCGCCGGTCTGGATCAGCTCGCCTGATCCCGCTTGTTAATGCAGGGTCAGAAGCGGGCTTCACAGTGCTTCCACGTACTCAAATTCCAGCTGAAAGCGCTTGGTAGCGCCGGGAACAAACGCCGCTATATTCCAGCTTCCCCAGACGAAGGAGGGAGTGCAATGAACCTGAACCCGCAACACATGAAGACGGCCCGCGCACTTGCTGTAGCGCTCATCGCCACCGTCAGCCTTGGCGCCTGCGCCTCATACAAGAACGAGTTTGCAACCATCAACTCGCGTCTCGATCAGCTCGACGTCAAGGTACAGGGCGCTGCGCAGAGCGCGGAGTCCGCCAACCAGTCCGCACAGCAGGCCAATCAGCGCCTGGACCAGATCGAAGGCCGCGTCCAGCAGCTTGAAAGGGCACCTGCCGGCCGCAAGCCGCGCGGGTAATCGCTCCCTCACCGTTTGAATTGATCCACCTCTGTATCGGGAGCCAGTGGCCTTCGCCGGCCACTGGCATCCTTCCGACCAAGATTGCATTGCAAGGAGCCGTCCCATTCGTACTTCCTCCTCCCCTGCACGCCGCGCCCTCCATGCCGCACTGGCCGTGGCACTGGCCGTTGCGTGCAGCGGCGTAGCCAACGCCAAGGACAAGGACAAGGACGCGCCCACGCAACCGGTTGCCGCGGTCGATGAGCTTCCGCCCGACCAGAGCGTCGCCGAGACGGTGATCGAACTGGCCGGCTGGGTGGTCGCCAGCAAGGACAACCAGGGGTATCCGTTCGCGATCATGGACAAGGCGGCTGCGCAGGTACTGGTCTTCGGTGGAGACGGCAAGCTGCGGGGCGCGGCGCCGGCGCTGTTCGGTTCGGCCATCGGCGATCATTCCGCACCGGGCGTCGCCAAGCTCGCACTGAGCGCGATTCCCGGCCACGACCGCACCACGCCTGCCGGCCGCTTCATTGGCGGCTACGGCCCCTCCGACGATGCCGGGCGCGTGCTGTGGGTGGACTACGATTCCGCAGTCTCGATGCACCCGCTGCCGCCGGGCAGTCCGAAGGAAAAGCGCGCCGAGCGACTGGCAACGCCCACGCCGGACGACAACCGTGTCACCCACGGCTGCATCAACGTCTCGCCCGCGTTCTACGAGCAGATCGTGCAGTCCACGTTCGAGAAGGGCGGCGTGTTCTATATCCTGCCGGACAAGGATTCGATCGCGAAGACGTTCCCGGAATTCGCGCAGAGCCGGGGCGATGCAAAGGGCGAAGACGAGAAGGGCGCGCGGCGCGCGAGCAGATAGAACACGCTGACATGCTGCCTCGCGGTTTCTCCGCGAACAAGCCTGTCCAAGCACGATCAGAACCAACGGCACGCGTCTTCGCTGGGTGCCATCATTGGCTGATGCCGGCGTCTGGTCGATTGCAGACACCAGGCTGGCAGTCCCCTCTTCAATCACGCCGATATCGCCGGGCGACTCGGCCCTGTTCCGGCATCCGGCTGGCGGTGAAACATGTCGCACTACTATGTCCACAATGGCTACAGTGGCTGGTCCTACGGTACGCCAAGCAATCCCCAGCTGATCTCGCCGGAGGATGCTGCCAGGCTGATGAAGTCCGCTGGACTCAGTTCCATGCAGGTTTCCACCACCCTGCCACCCGCCCAGTATGCCGAGGCCGGAACCCGACTCTTTGACGTGACTGGCGGCAATCGATTCCTGTTCTTTGGTGACTACACCGAGTGTTTTGATGTCGACGCGGGGAAGGTCTCTTCGCCGCTCATCATCGACTGGACGGCGGTCTGACACTGTCGATGTCCAACTGCGTTCTCGGCCCCGCTCTGTCGTCATCGGCTTGGTGCGACACCCTTACGCCACGTCATCAACTTCGACCCATGTCGCATATTCCCCATGCTGCTACGGCCGTTGCGGCGCCTGCGTCTGCGACGGCTTAACAGCATGCAAGAATGCCAAAAGCGTCTTTGATCAAAAACTGTTTGCAACTCTTCTGATTGGCGTTGTGCAGCGACGGCGGTACAGATGGTGGGCCGCCGGAAAATGGGTGGCCGGGCCTCGAAAACCCGTTAGATCACGAACGTTGTTTGCGCTTGCCAGCCGGCGTCACCCCGCGTGGCGCCGGCTGGCATTCCGTCTGCCGGCTATGGCGGGCGGAGCGTGGAGGCCTTGCGCCTGCCGGTCTTGTTCGTGATCTCCCGGTTTTCGAGCCACGTCTCCGCCCGCCACCTTTGCGTGGCGGCTACCGTCTGTCCTGCACGGAGCATTGCCATGACCACACCGGACTTCCCTCGCCTGCATCCACATCACTCGCCCGCCAATGCCGGTGAGCCGTCAGACCAGGCACCTGCGGCCGATCCGAACGCCTTCGTCGCCACGCTCCATCGCATCGGCAAAGGAGCTGCCGCCGATGGCCAGCCCTGGCCCGAACGTCATCAGATGCCCGGCCGGCGCATGGCGATGGGGGATGCGGACTGTGCCGTGGCGGGCCAGCGCGTAACGTTGGAACTGCTGCTGGCCGCCGAGCGTGTTCGGCAGAACGGCGCGGAGAGCGAATACGTGGGTGACCGCGTACTGGAAGGGCTGGCCATGGCCTCGCTGGCGTTGAACGCGCAGATCGGCATGCGGATGCGGCCGGAAGGGTGATACCGGGAACATCGCCTGCTGTTGCGCCGGGCATGGCCCGGCGCTGCAGCGGGCGCCACATCACTCGCAGAGCGCGCTGTCTTCCTTCAACGCGGCATCCTGCAGTGGCCGGCGTTGTTCGATCTGCTCACGTTGTTCCGCGGTCGGCTCACCCAGCCACCACACACGGCAGCGCGCGGTAAGACGGCCGACCATCTTCGACTGATCGGGCGAATACAGCATCGCCAGCGCGGTGCCGGGACAGTCGTGGGCCTGGCAGGCGGTATAGAACCACCACGGCTCGCCCTGCAGCACCACCAGTTCGCCAGGCCCGCTGGGCCCGCTCAACAGGCGTTCGCGCAGCGACGGAATCTCTTTGTCGGCGGATTCGGCCGCCGCCGTGTTCTTCATCAGGGCGTTGAACGCGGCCAGCACTTTCGGGTCCTTGCGGCCGCAGTCGTCCACGGTATTGCCGCCCACCAGGGTGAAGAAATGCGTCGCCAGCGGGTTGTCCGCGCAGGTGAGTTCGCCGCCGGCGCTCGGGTCTTCCGGTTCGCCTTCGTTGTCCCACACCGAAGGGTCCACGCCGTCTTCGATGGACGGCGCCTTCTCGACCACCGTTGCCGTGGCCGCAGGTGCTTCTGTGGCCGGTGCCGGTGCGGCGGGTGCTGCATCGGGTGCCGGTGCCTGTCCGCAGGCGGCCAGCAGTGCGACCGTCAGTGCCATCCCTGTGATTCGAATCTTCATTCCGTGTCCTTGTCTGATCTGCGGTGCCGGCGCCACGCGGGCGGCTGCGTGATTCTAACCAGCGGCGCGCTAGGATGGTTCGCCACTTCCCCTCATCGTCAGGGCTTGGATGCATGCGCCGCACACGACTCGCCGTGATCTTCTGCAGTGCCCTGCTGCTGGCATCGCCGGCCATCGCCCACGATGCTGAAGGCGCGAAGCCTGCACAGCCCCTCCCGGGTGCAGCCCTGCCCGCGCCGCTGGACCGCGTACTGCGCGACTACGAGCAGGCGTGGCGCACGGGCGATGCCAGGGCGCTGGCAGCACTGTTCGCCGAAGATGCTTTCATCCTGCAGAGCAACCAGCCGCCGGTGCGTGGACGCAGTGCGATCGAAGCCGCTTATGCCGGCCAGGGCGGCAGCCCGTTGCGGCTGCGTGCGCTGGCGTACTCGGTGGAGGGGAACGTCGGCTACATCATCGGTGCCTACACCTATGGCAACACCGTAGGAGACATCGGCAAGTTCACGCTGACGCTGAAGCGCGTGGGCGATGGACCCTGGTTGATCTTCTCGGACATGGACAACGGCAACGCGCCGCCGCGGGCGCGGTGATGGACGCCGCAGGTTCCGAGGTAGATCCACGCCATGCGTGGATGGATCGCGCAGAAAAAACCCCGGCACGTGGCCGGGGTTTTTCGATTCACTTGAACAGCGTGTCCGGATATTCCGGCTTCTGTTCCCGCGCCAGCAATGCGCGCAGGCCTTCTTCAGGTGTCTGCTCGCCGTGCAGCACGGCACGCACGCGGTCGGAGATCGGCAGGTCGATGCCATGGCGGCGCGCCTGTCGCATCACTTCGTCGGCGGTCTGCACCGACTCGACCACCTGGCCGATTTCGCGCACGGCGTCCTGCAGCGTCTGGCCACGGCCCAGGGCCAGGCCCAGGCGGCGGTTGCGCGACAGGTCACCGGTGCAGGTCAGCACCAGGTCGCCCAGGCCGGCCAGGCCCATCAGCGTTTCCGGCTTGGCACCGATGGCAGCGGCCAGGCGCAGCATCTCGTTGAGGCCACGGGTGATCAGGCCGGCACGGGCGTTGAGGCCCAGCTGCATGCCATCGGCCACGCCGGTAGCCACGGCCAGCACGTTCTTCATCGCGCCGCCCAGCTCGGCACCGACCATGTCGTCGCCGGTGTAGGCGCGGAACGCCGGGCCATGCATCGCCTCGGCCACCGTCTGCGCGAACTCGGGCACGTCGCCGTGCACGGTGATCGCGGTCGGCAGGCCCTGGGTCACTTCCTTGGCGAACGACGGCCCGGTGACGACGGCCAGCGGCACGTCCTCGCCCAGCACTTCGCGCGCCACTTCATGCAGGAAGCGGCCCGAACCGGGTTCGAAGCCCTTGGTGGCCCAGGCCACGCCGGCACCGGCCGGGCGCAGCGGCGCCAGCGCGCGCACGGTTTCACCGAACGCGTGCGACGGGGTCACCACCAGGATCCAGGCCGCGCCTTCCACCGCCGACGCCAGGTCGGTGGTGGCACGCAGGCTGTCCGGCAGCGGGATGCCCGGCAGGTAGCGCGGGTTCTCGTGGCGCTGGTCGATGGCCTCGACCATGGCAGCGTCGCGCCCCCACAGCACGGTCGGGTGACCGTGCCGTGCGAGCAGGCTGGCCAGCGCGGTTCCCCAGGAACCGGCGCCCAGCACGGCGATCTTGTCAGCGGTAGTGCTCATCCGTGACGTCGCGGCAGGAATCAGGCGTTGCCAGCCGGCTCGGAGTCAGCCAGCGACGGTGCGTCGCCCTGCTCCTGGCGCTGGCGCAGGGTTTCTGCGTACAGGCCTTCGAAGTTGATCGGCTGCAGGAAGAACGGCGGGAAGCCGCCGGCCTGGATCAGGTCGCTGATCAGCTGGCGCACGTACGGGAACAGGATGTTCGGGCACTGGGTGCCGAGCAGCACGTCGATCGACTGCGGGTCCAGGCCGACCAGGCCGAACACGCCGGCCTGCTTCACTTCGGCCACGTAGGCGGTGCGCTCACCGGCCTGGCAGGTCAGGGTCACGGCCAGCACGACTTCGAAGGCGTTCTCGCCCAGGCGCTGCACCTGCTGGTTCAGGTTGAGCTGCAGTTCCGGCTGCACCTGGTCATTGAAGATGGTCGGAGCGTTCGGCGACTCGAAGGAGACGTCCTTGACGTAGATCTTCTCGACGGTGAAAGCAGGGCCGGTGGCGGCATCGACCGGCGCAGCGGCGCCGTTGGTGATCTCTTCGGACATTTCCAGTAACTCCAGGTGAATGCAATGAAAACGATGGTCGAACTACTGCGATGGGGGCGGGATCAGGCCCATACAAGGCCGGATCCGCCACCTGCGGCAATCAGTTGCGGCCCTTGACCAGCGGCAGCTCGGCCTGCTGCCAGGCGGGAATGCCGCCGTCGAGCACGTAGACCTTCTCGAAGCCGGCCTTCTTCAGCGCCTTGGCGGCGGTTTCCGAGGCGTTGCCGCTGCGGCACACCAGCACCACCGGCGACTGCTTGGCATTGGCCACCAGCTTGTTGTCCGGGCCGAAGGCACTGGCCTGGGCGTTGCGGCTGCCGGCGATGTGGCCCTTCTCGAAGTCACCGCTGGCCGACAGGTCGACCACCACCGTGCCGCCCGCGTTCATCAGCTGGGTCAGTTCGGCGGGCTTTATGCCCTTGAAGCCCCGGAACAGGCGGCGGATCTCGGTGACGATGATGGCCACGGTCAGGCCGACCAGGGCCGCGGACAGCATCGGGTTTCGGCCTGCAAAGGCCAGCAACTCTTCGTAATTCACTCAGGTCACGGGTCGATTAAGCGGGCGCCGATTGTCGCACAAGCCGGACGCGGCCCGTCACTGCCCCTTCCACAGGTCCGGCAGGCCAGCGGTCTGCCACCAGCGCTTGGCCTCCGGGTCCCAGCGCCAGCGCTCGACCACCACCACGGTGCGTTCGGCCTGGGTGTTCTGGTTGATCACCCCGATTTCGACCCGGCGCTCGACCTGGCCCCCGTCCAGCGAGGCGCTGCTGCGCTCGCGGTAGGACGACACGCGCAGCTGCGCGTAGCGGTTGAGCTCGAACTCGGTGGGCGGCTTTTCCTTGCGCAGCTTCGGGTCGAGGTAGCCGATGGCATCGTCCATGCTGCCCCAGCGGATGGTCGCCCCGTAGGCGATCTGGGTCTCTTCCAGCAGCTTGCGCTGCTTGCGGCTGAGGTCGTCGGCCGAGGCCACGGCGCTGGCCAGCAGCAGGGAACAGATCAGGAACTGGATCAGGCGGCGCATCGGTGGATTCCCCAGAACGTCAGCCTGCCATCCTACCCTTTGGCGAAGGCAACGAAGCGACCGCTGAACTCGGCGGCGGGCTTGCCATCGGCACCGGGCTGGGTGGCGATGATGCTGATACGGGCCTTGCGGCGCTGGCGGAAGGTATTCAGGAAGGCATCCCAGCCGGTGGCTTCGGCCGCCTCGGCGTGGGCGTGCAGGTCTTCGTAGACCGGTGCCAGATAGCGCAGGTTGCTGTCGGCCACGTAGACCTCGGCGTCGTGGCCGGCCAGACGCAGGCGCAGGCTGACCAGCGCCCAGCCGGACAGGGTCAGCACCGAGGCCAGGCTGCCGCCGAAGGCGTTGCCCTTGTCGTTGACGTTGGCGGCCAGCGGCGCGGTGATGCGCAGCACGCCATCTGCATAGCCGTCGAGCTGGATCTGCATGGCGCGGACCGCCGGCATGCAGTCCAGCACGTCCTGCAGGGCGGCCAACGAGGAAGTCAGGGCATCAACGGGCATTGGAGCAGCGACCACGACAACGAAGGGCCCGCATAATGCAGGCAATGGCCGACCATACGATACCCACTGGCGCCGCCGGTTCCGACGCGGGCTGGACCCTCGTTTCACTGCGTCCTCAGGGCCAGCATGTGGCGCTGCGCCGCGCCGTTGCTGGGCTGGGCGGGCATGTACTGGCGCTTTCACCGTGGCGGTTGCAGCGCCTGCACGGCACGCCAGTGGTGCGCCAGCTGCAACGCGCGCTGAACTGCGATCGGGTGGTGTTCACCAGCCCGGCCGCCGTTGTCGCGGCCGCTTCCCTGCTGCCGCTGGCCGAGGCGCAGCGCAGCCCGTGGCTGACCGTGGGCGAAGGCACCGCGCGCGCATTGCAGGCGCACGGCATCACCGATGTGCACGCACCGCAGCGGATGGACAGCGAAGGCCTGCTGGCGCTGCCGGTACTGGCGCACGTGCAGGGCCTGCGGATCGGCCTGGTCACCGCCCCCGGTGGCCGCGGACTGATTGCCGCGCAGCTGCAGGCGGCGGGCGCCACGATCGAACGCGCCGACGTCTACCAGCGCCGCCTGCTGCGCCTGCCGCCCCGCACGCTGGCTCGATTGGCGCATTCCGCGCAGCCGTGGGTACTGGCGGTGAGCAGTGGCGAAGCGCTGCAGCATTTCTGGCAGCAGCTTCCGCCCGCATTGCGGCAGCGATTGCAGGCGCGCGCGACTGCGGTGGTGGCCAGTGATCGCCTCGGCGAACAGGCCCGGGCACTGGGCCTGCAGCACGTTGTGCGCGCGGCCGGCCCCACCACCGCGCAGCTGGTGGCAGCTGCACACGCCACGCTCACCGTCCCGGCAGCGACCTGAACAGGGACGTGGGTCACGCTTGCCGCTGCCGTCGGCAACAGTGATGCTGTGCACAACGCGGCCTGCCGGCCCTCGACCGGCGACGTTGCCGACAAGGAAGCCCGATGAACGACACTCCGCCCGTTTCCCCGCCCCGTCGACCCGTGCGCTGGCTGCTGCCGCTGGCCGGTGTGGTCGTGCTTGGCGTGGGCGGCTATGCCGGCTGGTACGTCTGGCAGCAGCAACAGAGCGAACAGGCGGCGCAGGCACAGACCACCGCCGTGCAGCTGCAGGGCCTGGAGGCCACGCTGGACGCGCTGCGCCGCGACCAGCGCGCCAGCAGCCAGCGCCTGCAGGACGCAGCCGCCACCAACCGCGTGCTGCGCGACGAGATGCTGGGCCTTTCCCAGCGCAGTGCATTGCTGGAAGAGAACCTGGCCAAGCTGGCCGACAGCGCCAACCAGGGCCGCCAGGCGGTACAGCGCGATGAAGCCGAACTGCTGTTGACCCAGGCGGCGCAGCGCTTGAACTACGCCGATGACGTGGAAGGCGCGCGCCGCCTGTATGCACAGGCCGCCACCGCACTGGCCGATCTGCCTGACAGCGACGGCCTGAACCTGCGCCAGGCACTGGTACAGGAACGCGATGCACTGGATGCGCTGGGCACCGGCCCGCGCGTGCAATCGCTGCAGCGGTTGGATGCGCTGGCCAAGGCCTTGCAGGGCCTGCCCTCGCAGGTGAGCGGCAGCGCTGCGACCAACACCGCCAGACCGTGGTGGCAGTCCACGCTGGCACCGTTCGTGGACATCACCCCGAGCCGCCAGAATGGCCCGCTGACCGCCGCCGAACGCCGCAACGCCGACGACGCGCTGCAGCTGGAACTGACCCTGGCGCGCGCCGCGATCGAACGCGGCGACCGCACCGGCCGCGATACCGCACTGGAACGCGTGGAGCACTGGGCGCAGCGGCGCTGGCCGGATTCACCGGCCCTGCGCGCGCAACGTGCTGAACTGAAGGCCTTGCGCGAGCTTCCGCTGCAGGCCAGCAACAGCATTCTTGGCAGCACCCTGCAGCAACTGCGCACCCAGACCGACCGGAGGTAATCCCGCATGAAACCCCTGCAATCCCTGGTCGTGCTGTTGCTGGCCGTGGCCATCGGCGTGGTGGCCGCGCAATGGCTCGGCGCCGATGACCTCAACCGCTTCGGCGAAGTGACCCTGCGCTACGGCGGCTACGACTACCACAGCAACCTGCCCAAGGTGGCGCTGCTGTCGGTGATCGCGGTGCTGGTGCTGTGGCTGCTGTGGAGCCTGATCGCCGCACCGTTCCGTGCCTGGGGCCGCTACCGCCGCAAGCAGGGCCGGGTGCGCCTGATCGACGGCCTGCAGGCCTATGAGCATGGCCAGTGGCAGCGTGCGGAGAAGCTGCTGGACGGCGCCGCCAAGGATCCGGAAGTGAGCGCGGTGGCGCTGGCCAATGCCGTGCGCAGTGCGCAGGCACGTGCCGATGGCCCCGCTGGCGAGGCGCTGCTGCAGCGCCTGGGCGAGAGCGATGCCACCCTGCAGGCGCTGCTGCGTGCAGAACAGCTGCTGGCGCGCGATCTGCCGGTGGATGCGATCAACGCGCTGGACGTAGCCGCGATCCAGCCGCTGCCGCCGCGCGGCCTGTGGCTGCGTACCGAAGCGCTGGCACAGGCCGGCCGCGCCCACGAGGCCTATGGCCAGCTGGGTGCACTGCGCCAGAGCAAGGTGCTGCCGGCCGACGCCAACAGCGAACTGGAAGCACGCCTGGCCGCACAGGCGCTGCTGGAAGCAGCCGACGTCAATGCGCTGGCCGCGCAATGGGAAGCCACGCCGAAGGCACTGCGACCGACCCCGGACGTGGTGGGTGCGTATGCCAGCCGTGCGGTGGCCCTGAACTGGGATGAGCCGGCGCTGCTGGCACTGGAACACGCTCTGGACCAGCGCTGGGACGATGAGCTGGTGGCCTTGTATGGCCGTCTGCCCGCCGAGCGCCTGGCGACGCGCCAAGCCAACCTGGCGCGCTGGCGCAACGTGCACGACAGCTCGGCCGCGCTGCGCCTGGCACAAGGCCGCGTGGCACTGGGCCAGCAGCAGTGGGATGCCGCCGATGCGTTCCTGCACGAAGCCATTGCCGCGGGCGCGGGTGCACCGGCATGGGAAGCGCTGGGTGAACTGTTTGCGCAGCGTGGCGATCATGCGCTTGCCGCGCAGTGCCTGGCCAATGCGCTGCGCCTGCAGCGCGGCGAGGACAGCGTGGAGCTGGTGCGCGGCACTGAAGCGCCGCTGCGTGCCACGGTGGAGGAGCAGCCGGTTACGGTGCAGCCGCCGGTGTATGACGCCAACGAAGAGCGCGATGAATTCGGCAATCCACGGTTGCCGTGAAGCGTGCCGACCCACGGTCGGCACCCACCGGAGCAAGAAAAAACGCCGCCCATCGGGCGGCGTTTTCATCTGTGGAACCCGGTAGTCGCCAACCTTGGTTGGCGCGCGGTCGCAGCGATCAGCGCTCGACGATCGCCACTACGCCCATGCCGCCGGCGGTGCAGATCGACACCAGCGCGCGGCCACCGCCGCGTTCGGCCAGCTGCTTGGCTGCGGTAGCGATCACGCGCGCGCCGGTGGCGGCAAACGGGTGGCCGGTGGCCAGCGACGAACCCAGCAGGTTGATCTTGTCCGGGTCGATGCGGCCCAGCGGTGCATCCAGGCCCAGGCGGGTGCGGCAGTAGTCCTCGCTCTCCCACGCACGCAGGGTGCACAGCACCTGCGCGGCAAAGGCTTCGTGGATCTCGTAGATGTCGAAGTCCTGCAGGGTCAGGCCGTTGCGCTTGAGCATCTCCGGCACCGCCACGGTCGGCGCCATCAGCAGGCCTTCGCCATGCACGAAGTCCACCGCAGAGACATGCGCATCGCGCAGGTAGGCCTGCGGCTCATGGCCGTGTGCACGCGCCCACTCTTCGCTGGCCAGCAGCACCGCGGCGGCACCGTCGGTCAGCGGGGTGGAGTTGGCGGCGGTGAGCGTGCCGCGGCCGGAGACCTTGTCGAACGCCGGCTTCAGCGTCGCCAGCTTTTCCAGCGAGGTATCCGGGCGCAGGATGTTGTCACGCTCGACGCCACGGAACGGTGCGATCAGGTCGTTGAAGAAGCCGCGCTCATAGGCCGCGGCCAGCTTCTTGTGCGACGACACCGCCCACTCGTCCTGCGAGTCACGCGAGATGTTCCATTCCTTGGCCATGTCCTCGCAGTGGTCGCCCATGCTCTTGCCGGTGCGCGGCTCGGCCACGCCCGGGAACTCGGGCTTGAGCTCGGAGAACTTGAAGCCAGCGGTCAGCGCGCGGATCTTGTCGCCAGTGCTCTTGGCACGGTTGGCGGCCAGCAGGCGCGCGCGCAGCTTCTTGCCGTAGACGATCGGCACGTCGGAGGTGGTATCCGAACCGCCACCGATACCCGATTCGATCTGGCCCAGCGCGATCTTGTTGGCGACAGTGATGATGCTGTCCAGCGAGGTGCCGCAGGCGCGCTGCAGGGTGATGCCCGGGGTCAACGGCGACAGGCCGGAAGACAGCGTGGCTTCACGGCCCAGGTTCCAGTCGCTGGAGTGCTTGATCACCGCACCCATCGCCACTTCACCCAGCTGCTGGCCATGCAGGCCGAAACGTTCGACCAGCGCGCCCAGCGTACGGACCGACATGCCGAGGTTGCCGACATCCGAATACGCGGTGTTCTGGCGGCAGAACGGAATGCGGACGCCACCGAGGATGGCGACGGGACGAGCGTTGGGCATGGAG
Source organism: Stenotrophomonas riyadhensis (assembly GCF_040256885.1). NCBI lineage: Bacteria > Pseudomonadati > Pseudomonadota > Gammaproteobacteria > Lysobacterales > Lysobacteraceae > Stenotrophomonas > Stenotrophomonas riyadhensis. Next base: position 143,843 of record NZ_CP155568.1, on the reverse strand, counting down.
ATACCTGGCATGGATGAGGGTGTCTGCAACATGGCCTGCACGACGGAGCAGGCATAATGGAGCCAAGTGTAGCTGCCGCCCTGTGATGGGCCAACCGTGGAACCATGAGCAAACCCGACCCCGCGATGAATGCCCTTGGCGTGCTGGCCCTGGAACTGGCCGGCGGCGAAATCCCCCGCCAGGCGGTGCTCAGCGCTGAACAGGCCGGTGAACTGGCCGAACGCGTCGGCCGTGACCTTTCCAAGCTGGTGCCGCAGGTGGCCGAGCTGGACCTGGTGTTCGCCGCCGCCCATTTCGACCCGGCCGAAGTACTGCGCCCGGGCTGGCCGATCCATCGCCGCCTGGAAGAACTGCAGATGCGTGCCCCGGGCCGTAACCAGGGCCCGCGCCTGCTGGCCTTCGGTACCGATGCCAACGGTGACGTGCCGCTGCCGTTCCAGGCCGATGCCAGCCTGGTGGGCGGTGGCCTGCGCGTGGTGCCGTTCCTGCTGACCGGCAGCGACGTGGCCACCACCAACGCAGTGGCCAATGCGCTGGAAGAAACACTGCTGGCCAACGGCATGGCGCATGCCGATACCGCATTGATGGCGCAGAACACCTTCGGTGCGCGCATCGAGCATGCGCGCTATTTCACCGTGAACGACCTGGCCGCGATGATGTCGATGCAGTACGACAACCAGGGCCTGGCCGCGCTGTGGCCGCTGATCGAGACCGCGATCATGGCCCCGGGCGAGGACGAATGGCTCAACGCCGCGCCCGAGCCGCTGCTGCGCTACACGCACGGCGAGGCACGCATGGCGCTGTTCGATCCGGCCGGCTGGTGCGCCCACTACAACCACGGCAAGAACGACTGTGACCGCCTGAAGGGCATCTACGAGCAGTTCCTGATGCGCCAGCGGCAGATGGCCGCGGTGCTGGAAGCGCACGGCGTGCCGGTGCTGTTCGTGCACTGCGAGGCCGGGCAGGACGCGCGCGAGTTGCTGGCGCGCTGATCCGGGTGGCCTGTTGGTAGTGCCGGCCGCTGGCCGGCAACCTCCGGATCTGCGATTGCCGGCCAGCGGCCGGCACTACCGATCAGGAAAAACGCCGGCTTGCGCCGGCGTTTTCCGTTTCCAGCAGAAATGGCCGCAGTGCTGTTCGTGCACTGCGAGGCCGGCCAGGACGCGCGCGCTGCTGGCGCGCTGAAGACGGGTAGTGCCGGCCGCTGGCCGGCAACGTCCGGATCTGCGATTGCCGGCCAGCGGCCGGCACTACCGATCAGGAAAAACGCCGGCTTGCGCCGGCGTTTTCCATTTCCAGCAGAAATGGCCGCAGTGCTGTTCGTGCACTGCGAGGCCGGGCAGGACGCGCGCGAGTTGCTGGCGCGCTGATGCGGGTGGCCTGTTGGTAGTGCCGGCCGCTGGCCGGCAACCTCCGGATCTGCGATTGCCGGCCAGCGGCCGGCACTACCGATCAGGAAAAACGCCGGCTTGCGCCGGCGTTTTCCACTTCCAGCAGGAGCGCTCTTACGGCGCCTTCTGGATCACTGCGCAGGCCAGGCGCGCGCCGGCGTTGCCGGTCGGCTGGGTCTTGTAGTCGTCCGCATCGGCGTGGACGATCAGGCCGCGGCCGATGATGTCGAAGTCATCGCCCTTGCCGATGTTGACGTTGCTCGACACCGGGCCGTCGATGGTGGCCACGCCCTTGTCGTCGGCCTTGATGTTGGGCATGTCGCCGCCGTGGTGCGGATCGGTGGCCACATTGCCATGATCCTGGTGACCCGGGTTGAAGTGGCCGCCGGCGCTCATGCCGTCCGGCGCGCTGCAGTCGCCCTTTTCGTGGATGTGGAAGCCGTGCTCGCTGCCCGGCTTCAGGCCACTGATCTGGCCGGTCACGTGGACCTTGCCGTCGACCACCTTGAAGGTAACGCTGCCCTTGGCCTCGTTGCCCTGGGTCGGTGCCAGCTCGGCGGTGGCCGACGCATCGGCCGCCGGGGCGGCAGCAGGTGCCGGGGTTGCAGCCGGTTCGGTGGTTGCACCCTCGGCCGGCGCGGCCGGCGGGGTTTCAGTCTGCGGAGCGGCCGGCTGCTGGCCGCAGGCCGCCAGGCCCAGCGCGGCGATGGCCGCAAACAGCGAAGTGTGGATCAGACGCATTGGAATCTCTCCCTGGATGAAGCCTGCGGTGATCAGCGGACAACCCGGATCACGCCACAGGCGATGCGGACACCGGCATTGCCGGCGGGCTGGCTGCGATAGTCGTCGGCGTTGGCATGCACGACCAGTGCACGTCCGGCGATATCGGTGGCGGCGCCTCCGCCAAGGGTAACGCCCTTGAGGTGGATATCGACGTTGGCGCGGCCCTGGGCATCGGCACGCAGGTTGTCCATGTCGCCCAGGTGGTGCTTGCCGGTGCCGGCGCGACCATGCGCGGCGCCACCGGGGTTGAAGTGGTTGCCGGCACTGCTGGCATCCACCGCGCTGCAGTCGCCGCGCTCGTGGATGTGGAAACCGGCCTGCTGCATCGGCTGCAGGCCACCGATCAGGCCGGTGATGTGGATGCCACCGGGCTCCACCATCAGCGCGATGCGGCCACTGACGATGCTGGCCGAGGCCGGCGACAGGTTGGCCTCGCCCTGTTTCGCGGCGCTGACCACGGTCGGCGGCGGCGGGGTGGGCCCGGCCTTCTTCGGTGCGCTGCCACAGGCAGAGAGCAGCACGGCGGCGGACAACGGCAGGATGGCAAAGGACAGACGCATCGAAGACTCCTTGCAGGTGACACTACGGACGGCATCGTCCATGAACGATCAACGGTTCGGCAAGCGGGCGCGAGGATCGCGTGCAGGGACCGTTCAATGGCCCCCGCGGCGGCGCCCGGCGCCCAGCTTGCGGGTAAGGGTATTGCGACCGAGACCCAGGCGGGCAGCGGCTTCGGCACGGCGGCCGTGGGTGATCTGCAGCGCGGCCTCCAGCAGGGCATGGTCGACCCGCTCGCGCACCTGCGCGTGCAGCCCTTCCACGCCTTCGGCCAGCTGACGGCGCGCCCATTCGGCCAGCAGCGCTTCCCACTGGCCCGGATCGGCTGCGCTGGCACTGTTGCGGCGGCCCCGCGCGCGGTTCAGCGCGGTATCGACATCGGCCACGCCGATGGTGTCGGCGGCGGCCAGCGCAGCCATCCGCCAGCACACGTTCTCCAGCTCGCGCACGTTGCCCGGCCAGTCGTGTTCGCGCAGCGCCTGCAGGGCCGCAGCGGTGAGGCGCTTCGGCGGCGTATCCAGCTTGCGCGCGGCGGCCGCCAGGAACGTGCTGGCCAATTGCGCGATGTCCTCGCGGCGCTCGCGCAGCGGCGGCAGCTGCAGGCGCACCACGTCCAGGCGGTGCAGCAGATCGGCGCGGAACTTGCCCTGCGCGACCAGGCCTTCCAGGTCCTGGTGGGTGGCGGCCACCACGCGCACATCGACGCGGATCAGTTCACGGCCACCGACGCGGAAGAACTCGCCCTGCGCCAGCACGCGCAGCAGGCGGGTCTGCAGTGGCAACGGCATGTCACCGATCTCATCCAGGAACAGCGTGCCGCCGTTGGCCTGCTCGAAGCGGCCGATATGGCGGCGTTGCGCACCGGTGAAGGCACCCGCTTCGTGGCCGAACAGCTCACTTTCCAGCAGTTCGGCCGGAATCGCGGCGGTATTGAGCGCGACGAACGGGCCCTGCGCACGCGGCGATTCGCGATGCAGCGCATTGGCCACCAGTTCCTTGCCGGTGCCGGTCTCGCCGGTGATCAGCACCGCCAACGGCGCCTGCGCCAGGCGGCCGATGGCACGGAACAGCGCGCGCATCGGCGGGGTATCGCCCACCAGTTGCGGCGGCTGGTCGCTGGGAGTTTCAGCTGCGGGGCTGGGGGCAGCCAATGCCGGCGCCACCGCCGGCAGCACACGCTGCGCCAGCGCCACCGCGTCGTCCAGGTCGAACGGTTTGGACAGGAATTCATGCGCGCCACCGCGGAACGCACCGGCCGTGCTGGCCACATCGGTGTAGGCCGACATCACCACCACCGGCAGCTGTGGCAGCGCGGCCTTGAGCTTGTCCAACAGCACCAGGCCATCGTCGCCGGGCATGCGCACATCGGTGAACAGCAGCGCCGGCGGCGGGCCTTCGCTCAACGCCTGCAGGGCGGGAGCGGCACTGTCGAAATCGACGACCTGGTAGCCGGCTTCGCGCAGCGCGGTACACAGCACGAAGCGCACGGCACGATCGTCATCGACCACCCAGATGCGCTGTGCGACGGTGGAAGGTTCAGACATCGCGCGGGGCCTCCTCGGCCGGGGCGGCGCCGCTGATGATCGGCAGCAGCAGGGTGAACACGGTATGGCCCGGGCGCGAACGGTAGGTCAGCGTACCGCGATGCTCGCGCGCGACCTGCTGGGCCAGCGCCAGGCCCAGGCCAGTGCCTTCGGCGCGGCCACTGACCAAGGGCAGGAACAGGTGCTCGGCCAGCTCCTCGGGCACGCCACGGCCGTCGTCGGCGATCTCCAGGCGCAGCGCCAGCGTGTGCAGCTGCTCGGCGATGCGCACGCCATGCTCCACGCGGGTGCGCAGGGTGATGCTGCCGGCGCCGGCCTGGATCGCATTGCGCACCAGGTTCCACACCGCCTGGGTGAGGCGGTCGGCGTCGCCGTGGAATTCGGGAATGCTGGGGTCGTAGTCGCGCTGCAGGCGTACCGCCCAGCCGGCCTCGTTCTCGGCCAGGCGCAGCACGCGTTCCAGCGCGGCGTGGATGTTCAGTTCGGCATGCGGTGCAGCCGGGGCCGGCGACAGCAGCTGGTCGAGCAGGCCGTTGAGGCGCTCGATCTCGGAGCCGATCAGTTCGATCAGCTCACGTTCGCTGGCGTCGCGCTGGGCCGCGCGGCGGGCCAGCAACTGGGCCGCGCCCTTCAGCCCGGCCAGCGGGTTGCGCAGCTCGTGGGCCAAGCCCTTCAACGCCGCACTGAGCGCGCTGGGCAGGGCCTGGGTCGGGTCCAGCCCGGGGAATTCATCGACCGGATGCGCCTCCAGCAGCCAGCCGCCATCGTCGCGGCGGCTCATCCAGCCCTCGGCGAAGCGCGGCGCCTCGCCGGGCACCGCCAGCGCCAGCCGGTTCAGGCGCAGGCTGTCGCGCTCATCGCGAGCCAGGAAATGGGCCAGTGCCTCGCCCTGCACTTCCAGTGCGGCCAGCGGCCGCCCCAGCAAGCGCCGGACGCTGACGCCCAGCCAGCGGGCGAAGGCCGGATTGCAGCCGGCGATGCAGCCATCGGCCCCGGCCCAGGCCAGCGGCGTGCCGAGGGCATCGAGGGACGGTGGGGGCGCGGGGTCGGACATTGCACCAATGTAGTGCAAAACGCGGATCCGGGGTCGGATCCCTTTCCGTCAGGAAAGGGCTCTGACCCCGGCCGGGCAGCGTTACACCGGGTAGCCGGTGGCTTCCCGGGCCTTCTTCCAGGCGCTTTCGAATTCGCGCGCGCTGATCTCGTCGTCTTCGTCGAAATCCAGGAACGACACCGGCTGGTCGGCCAGCAGGAAGCGGTCGTCGCTGTGGGCATGCTCGTCGGCCCAGACCATCTTGGTGCCGTAGATCTCCACCTGGCGCACGATCTTCTCGCCACGGGCTTCCATCAGCACGTTGCCCTTGCCCAGGCCCGATTCGGCCCAGTGCTTGTAGTACTTCTTCGCGGCGGATTTCGCGCCGGATTTTGCGTTGTGCTTTGCGTAGGTCATTGCAGGGGTCCTGGCCGCAGCGGCGGCCGGAGAGTTCGGAATGGCGCCATTATCAGGCATCCGGGGTCGGAGCCCTTCCCTGCGGAAAGGGATCCGCCCCCTGTCGGTTCAGTTCGGCAAGGCCACGCCCTTCGGCCACAGCATCCAGATGTTGCCCTTCTGCTTCATGTCACCGGCCAGCTTGCCGGCGGCATCGCCGCTGCCCCAGTACAGGTCGGCGCGCACTTCGCCGGCAATGGCGCCGCCGGTGTCCTGCGCGGCCACCGGGCGCACCACCGGGCTGCCGTCGGGGCGCGTGGTGGACAGCCACAGCAGGCTGCCCAGCGGCACCACGGTGCGGTCCACCGCCACGCTGTAACCCGCGGTGAGCGGCACGTTCAGTGAACCACGTGGACCCTCCGGGCTGTCCGGGTTGCGCACGAAGAACACGTAGCTGGGATTGCTGCGCAGCAGTTCCGGCACGCGCGCGGGATGGGCCCGGGCCCAGGCGCGGATCGCATCCATGGTGACGTCTTCCTTCTTCAGCTGGCCCTGGTCCACCAGCCAGCGACCGATGGCGCGGTAGGGGTGGCCATTCTGCTCGGCATAGGCCAGCCGTACCTGCGTGCCGTCGCCCAGGCGCACCCTGCCCGACCCCTGGATCTGCAGCAGCTGCAGGTCCATCGGGTCGGTCAGCCAGGCCAGTACCGGGGCCTTGGCGCCCTTGGCCGCGATGGTGCCGGCGTCGTCATAGGGCTTGAGCACCTTGCCCTCGACGCGCCCGCGCAGACGCTTGCCCTTCAGCTCCGGGTAGACGCTCTCCAACTGCACCACGATCAGATCATCCGGCGTGCCGTATACCGGCACCGTCGCCTTGTCGGTACGGGTAAGACTGCCGGGGTAGATCGGCTCGTAGTAGCCGGTAATGAGCCCGTCGGCCTGGTGGCCGCCGGCACGCAGTGCATAGACATCCAAATCGCGCTGCAGGAACTGGCGGATCGCCGCCGGGTCCTTGTCCGAAACCGTCGCGGCGGTGGCGCAGGGTTTTGCCCAGACCGCATCGTTCTTCAGGCGCGTGCAGCTGCTGCGCCACGCAACGAAGCCGGCCTGCAGATCGCTGTCGGAGACCGGTGGCAGTGCACTCCATGCGGCCTTGGCATAGGTGGCCGCGGGCGGCGTGACCGGCGTCGGCACTTCGGTTCCGGTGCGGGGAGCGGTGGTGGAGCAGCCGGCGAGCACGGCCGCTGCCAGCAGGATGCAGTGCCTGCGCTTGAAGAAGGTGGCGGAATCGATCATGTCGCCATGGTGGAGTGCCGGCCGCTGGGCGGCAACCCAGCGCGGGGTCAAGCGTTCATGCGCCGGATCAGGGCGTCTGCAGCAGCAGGGAATGCAGGATGCGGGCGTCTTCGGCATCCAGCGTCTTCGGCAGGTCGTCGCGGCCACGGAAGCGGCGGTGGAAGGCGGCGACGGTGGCGTCCCGGTTGTCGAGCGGATAGCCGAAGCGGGCCAGCGCATTCCACGCGTCGAAGCCTTCCGGCGCCGCGCCGTCGGCCGCGCGCGGCCAGACGCCGAAACCGGCCTCGGCCAGCTGCTGCCACGGGAAGAACCGGCTCGGGTCCTGCTTGCGCGTCGGCGCCAGGTCGGCATGGCCGATCACCTGGCGCGGTGGGATGTTCAACCGGGTGGTGAGATCGCGCAGTAGCACGATCAGCGATTCGATCTGCGCCGCACTGAACGGGCTGCGGCCATCGTTGTCGAGCTCGATGCCGATCGAGGCGGAGTTGAGATCGGTGATGGTGCCCCAACGCCCGGCGCCGGCGTGCCAAGCACGGCGCTCATCGGCAACCAGCTGATAGCGATGGCCATCGGCACCGATCAGGTAGTGCGCGCTGACCGGCCCACCGCTGTTGGCGGTACGCAGCGTATGCAGGCTTTGCTGCACCGATTTCTGTTCGGTGTGGTGGATGACGATGATGACGGGCGTGCGCGCGTTCTGGTTCGGCGATGGCACCCAGGTGGCGAGCGGGTTGTGCTGCACGGGCGCGGTGGCGGTGCAGGCCGAAAGGGCCAGGGCCAGCAGTGTGGGAGCCAGGAGGCGGGGGCTGATCATGGGCAGATTCTAACCACGGATCGAGTCTATCGTTCGAGGCCATGTGCCGGACGACGCCACCGATGGTCGCGCTGTCCACACAGGGACAGCAGGACCTGGTCAGGCCAACGCCGGCGTGCCGCTCAACTTCGAAAGAACGACAGGTTGTACAGGAACAGGCCCCAGACCGCGATCGCGAGTGGGATCTCGCAGAACGCGGAGCGGTGCCGCAACGCCATCCGGATGAACATCACCACGGTCAGCATGGGCTGCCCGAAGAAGCAGACCCAGAAGAGTGCTTCTACACCCGGCACAGTGGACAGCTCGTAGATTCCGAGGGAGTTGTCGGTGTTCCGATTGAAAGTGACCGCCCCCCAAAGGGCGAGCAGGAAAAGCCAGGCCAGTGCACTGGCGCTTGATAGAAACAAGGTCCGTCTACCTGCGACACTCATTTTCGTCCCCATTCGGGTTGATCGAACCTGTACCGATCAATGACCGATGCACATGCTGCCTGGAGCAGACTTCCACGATCCGCTACTCATGCCCGCCATGTCGCTCCTTCGTGCAGCGCACATGCGCGGGAACATCAGGGTGCCGGAGCCGCGCAGCTGTCATTCAGTACTCCGGTCCAGTATCCATCTCCGGTTCGAAGCAGCCCCCAACCTGGGTGAACAATCGGATCGCCTCTTCATCCTCGGCCTCGTACTCGATGGCGAACGGCATGGGCGGACGATGCTTCTTCCGCGGATTCATGCTTCGAAACACTGCATAGCCCTCAAGCACAGCCAGTATCTGGGGTCGCGTCAACAAGACAACGTCCTGAGAGTTCCATCGCGAATGCACCAGGAAGAAATCGGCCGCCCGCAGGACAGCATGTCCCTCTCCATAGTGGACGCATGCGCTGCCCTCGTCACCGTTTGTGGGCGCAGCAAAGGCACTGCGGGTCCGCAGTTCGCTTCCGCGCCCGAGATGACCGAAGTCTCCATCCAGCCACGCTGCGATTTCACCGACACCCCGTCCCTGCCCATGGTGTACCACCGGCGCGTCACCGATCTTCTCTTCGCTGGATGGAACGTGGCAATCGCCGGTCCAGTAGGGAAAGAGAACTGCCTGGATAGTCATTCGAAACCCATTCCCTGCTGCCGCAACGGAAACCCCTGTCCCACTTCCGGTCTACCCGACCTGCTCGAAGATCACGTCAGTCACGCCAGCCCACTCAAGGCGTGACTTCACTTCCCCACTGACGATCAGTGCGGCACCGAATCCGCCAATCCTGAAAATATGCCACGAGCCCACTTTCCCGCCACCCAGAGCCAGCTTCGCAAACGCGCGATACTGCCCTGCGAGATCAGGTCTCACGGGATCATCCCGCTCGAATCTCCCGAATTCGGAGCGTGATTCGCCGACACAGTCGACGCAGGTTTCGACAATCAATACAAAGTAGCTTCCCCGCGTGCGCTGGCCTTCAATCACGACAGGTTCCATTGCGGCATTCGCATGGAGCCCGTCGACTTCTGGCGGACCTTCCAGTGCGCTACGGCACCGGGCACTCACGATGGCAACGGGACAGGACACCCTGATCCAGAGCATAGCTTGAAGGAAAAAGGCATCTTCTGCGAGCAACCGTTCACACGTGGAAGTGCTTCAGCCGATGGGAAATACCGGCCCACGGCTCCAGGGTACTCCGGCACCGGAGAACATCCGTTCGATCTCATCGTAGAATCCTGGATGAAAGGTCGTCTCATCGCTCGACTGCGAACGCAGGTAACGCGAGACCAGATCCAGGCACAGCTCCGTCGCTTCCATGTAGGTATCCAGCCACAGCACCTGCCCCTCGTCGGAAAGCTGATCCGGACGGACAACCGAGAGCTTGTGGCAGAAGGCATCGATGCTGGGAAGCCCCAGATCTGCCAGCAGGTCGTGGTAGGTCAGCCGCCACAGACCGGAGGAAAGGCAGCGATAGGTGAGCTCCACGGCGAAGCTCCAGCGTTCTCGATCTGCTGCGCCAGCCGCGCCGTCCACAAACGCATGCGGACTGTAGTCGCCCAGGGTCAGCAGGTAGACATACCATTCGATGTCTTCCATCACTGCTGCGGAAGTCGCCTGGATCACACCTGCTCCGTTCTGTAGTCCATCGAAGTCGTTGGTGGCGAACACGCACACCTGCAGACAGCCATTGGAGCAGGAACGGTAGAGCCACGCCATGCGTGGCTGAGTCGCCGACAGTGCCAAGCAAGCGTGGCACCTACCAGAGCAGTAGAAGTGCCGACCAACGGTCGGCACCCACCGTGGCGGCGGCAGGCGGCCCCGCAGGGCCGCCCGCCGATACCTCAGGCCTCGTAGGCGGATTCGCCGTGCGAGGTCACATCCAGGCCGGTGCGCTCCGCTTCCTCGGTGACGCGCAGGCCGACCACGCTGCGCACCACCAGCAGGATCAGCGTGGTCACCACCGCCGACCAGACCACGGTCAGGCCGACGCTGACCACCTGCACCCAGACCTGATGGGCGATATCCAGATCGGCCTTGGTGCCGCCCAGCGACTGCGCACTGAACACGCCAGTGAGAATCGCGCCGACGATGCCGCCGACACCATGCACACCGAACACGTCGGCGGTGTCGTCCACCTTCAGCAGGCGCTTCAAACCGGTCACGCCCCACACGCAGACCACGCCGGCGACGAAGCCGATGATGATCGCGCCGAGCGGGCCGACGGTGCCGCAGGCCGGGGTGATGCCGACCAGGCCGGCCACCGCGCCCGAGGCTGCGCCCAGTGCCGACGGCTTGCCCTTGCTGATCGCCTCCACCAGCGTCCAACCGAGCACGGCAGCGGCCGTGGCCAGCACGGTGTTGAGGAAGGCCAGCGAGGCGACGGTATCGGCGGCGGCGGCGGAGCCGGCGTTGAAGCCGAACCAGCCGACCCACAGCAGCATCGCGCCGATATAGGTGAACGGCACGTTGTGCGGCTTCAGCGCGGTCTGGCCATAGCCCAGGCGCTTGCCGACGAACCATGCGGCCACCAGGCCAGCCACGCCCGCATTGATGTGGACCACGGTGCCACCGGCGAAGTCGATCGCGCCCAGTTCACCCAAATAGCCGCCGCCCCAGACGATATGCGCCATCGGGATGTAGCTGAGAGTGAACCACAGCGCCGAGAACAGCAGCACCGCACGGAACTTGATGCGCTCGGCGAAGGCACCGACGATCAGCGCGGTGGTGATGCCGGCGAAGGTCGACTGGAAGGCGACGAACAGATAGTCCGGCAGGCCCTTGATCGGCGTGTTGCCCACCGAATCGGGGGTGAAGCCCTTGAGGAAGGCGAATTCGGTGAACGAGCCGAAGAACGGGTTGCCGGCGCTGAACACCGCGCTGTAGCCATAGGCCACCCACAGCAGCAGCACCAGCGAGAACACCACCAGGATCTGGCTGAGCACCGACAGCACGTTCTTCGAACGCACCAGGCCGCCGTAGAACAACGCCAGCCCCGGCACCACCATCAACAGCACCAGCAGGGTGGACGTCAGCATCCACGCCACGTCGCCGCGGTCATAGGCGGCGGCCGCTTCGGCCACGGCCGGTGCAGCGGCTGCCGCTGCAGGATCCTGCAGTGGTTCGACCGCCACGCTTTCGCTCGGCAGCGGCGACACCTGGACCTGCGCGTGGGCATTGCCCGGCCACGCACCGGCGGCCAGCGCGCTGAGCAGCATCAACAGGCACACGAAGTGGAACCGGGCTTGCCACCCGGTGAGAAGGCGCATCTTCATGGGGGAGTCTCCGGAAGGGGGTTACAGCGCGTCGGCACCGATTTCGCCGGTGCGGATGCGGATGACCTGTTCGACGGCGGTGACGAAGATCTTGCCGTCACCGATCTTGCCGGTGCCTGCCGACGACTGGATCGCTTCGATCACCGCGTCGGCACGCTCATCGGTGACCACGGTTTCGATCTTGATCTTGGGCAGGAAGTCGACGACGTACTCGGCGCCGCGATACAGCTCGGTGTGGCCCTTCTGGCGACCGAAGCCTTTCACTTCGGTCACGGTGATGCCCGACACGCCTGCGTCGGACAGGGCCTCGCGGACCTCGTCGAGCTTGAACGGCCGGATGATGGCGGAGATCAGTTTCATGCGCATGTCCCGAGGGTGGATGGGGCCAGCGCGCCAGCGCGCGTTGGCATCAGGCAACCAGCGGCCATCAGGGTGATGGCCGTGGCTGTTGCACCGGACACGTACAGGGCCGGGACGGCCGTGCCTCTCTCCTTGCACGACCGACGCGGGAGGGAGGGCGGCCCTGGTCGCGTATCCGGTCTTTCTCTTGCCCCTGGATCAGGGATCCTTGACGTGGGGTCAGAGCCCTTTCACGCATGAAAGGGATCCGACCCCATGCAACAACCCCGATCTGACCGCGGCTCCCCAGCCGCGAGAACGGAAGCGATGGCGGAGGGTGGGAAGGGGAAGCCCACCGCCATCGCTACGGGTCAGCTGGCGTAGTACAGCTGGTATTCCAGCGGGTGGGTGGCCGCGCGGAACTTGGTCACTTCCTGCATCTTCAGCGCGATGTAGCCGTCGATGAAGTCATCGCTCATCACGCCGCCGGCCTTCAGGAACTCGCGGTCCTTGTCCAGCGCTTCCAGCGCCTGGTCCAGCGAGGAGCAGACCTGCGGGATCAGCTTCTCTTCTTCCGGCGGCAGGTCGTACAGGTCCTTGTCGCTCGGTGCGCCCGGGTCGATCTGGTTCTTGATGCCGTCCAGGCCGGCCATCATCAGCGCGGTGAAGGTGAGGTAGCCGGACTGGATCGGATCCGGGAAGCGCATTTCGATGCGGCGTGCCTTCGGGTTGGACACCCACGGAATGCGGCACGAAGCCGAACGGTTGCGGGCCGAGTAGGCCAGCATCACCGGTGCTTCGTAGCCCGGCACCAGGCGCTTGTAGCTGTTGGTGCCCGAGTTGGCGAAGGCGTTGATGGCCTTGGCGTGCTTGAAGATGCCGCCGATGTACCACAGCGCCAGCTGGCTCAGGCCGCCGTAGCCGTCACCGGAGAACAGGTTGGTGCCGCCCTTGGACAGCGACTGGTGCACGTGCATGCCGCTGCCGTTGTCGCCGACGATCGGCTTGGGCATGAAGGTGACGGTCTTGCCGTTGCGGTGCGCGACGTTCTTGATCACGTACTTCATGCGCAGCAGTTCGTCGGCCTTCTGCACCAGGGTGCTGAACTTGGTGCCGATCTCGCACTGGCCGGCGGTGGCCACTTCGTGGTGCTGCACTTCCACTTCGATGCCGACCTGTTCCAGGGTCTTGCACATCTCGGCGCGCAGGTCGTGCAGGGTGTCGGTCGGCGGCACCGGGAAGTAACCGCCCTTCACGCCCGGACGGTAGCCGCTGTTGGCGCCGTCGTACTTGGCGCCGCTGTTCCACGCCGCTTCTTCCGAGTCGACCTGGAAGAAGGTGTGGCCCATTTCATTGGCGAAGCGGACCGAGTCGAAGATGAAGAATTCCGGCTCCGGGCCGAAGAACGCGGTTTCGGCGATGCCGGAGGACTTCAGGTAGGCCTCGGCGCGCTTGGCGATGCCGCGCGGGCAACGGCCGTACGGCTGCATGGTGGCCGGATCGAGGATGTCGCAGCTGATCACGATGGTCGGATCGGCGTAGAACGGATCGACGTAGGCGCTGGCGGTATCCGGCAGCAGCACCATGTCCGATTCGGCGATGCCCTTCCAGCCGGCGATCGAGCTGCCATCAAACATCTTGCCTTCTTCGAACAGCGACGGCTCGACGATGCTGACCGGGAAGGTCACGTGCTGCTCGACACCACGCATGTCGACGAAGCGCAGGTCGACGAACTCGATCTGGTTGTCCTTGATCAGCTTTTCTACGTTTTCCACGGACATCGGTACGACCTCGGATGGGGATGAATGCCTGCTGAGGTACAGCAACGACCGTGCCAACTTTTTGCGGCCCGCAAGTCATTGATTTGAAAAAGAGCGCCCCGGACCGGTGCAGAACGGCGCGCACCAAACGGGTGCACCCATCACCCGACGCACCCGTTTGGTGCAGCAGGGATCGTCTATCCTCTCGACCTTCTTTCTTCCTGCCGCGCGTGCCCGCACCGTCCATGTCCGACCTGCTCTCCGCCCTGCTGCTGGGCATCCTCGAAGGCTTGACCGAATTCCTGCCGATCTCCAGTACCGGCCACCTGCTCATCGCCCAGCACTGGCTGGGTGCCCGCTCGGACTTCTTCAACATCGTCATCCAGGCCGGCGCGATCGTGGCCGTGGTGCTGGTGTTCCGCCAACGCCTGCTGCAGCTGGCCACCGGCTTCAACCAGCGCGAGAACCGCGAGTACGTGTTCAAACTGGGCGCCGCTTTCCTGGTCACCGCCGTGGTCGGCCTGGTGGTGCGCAAGGCGGGCTGGTCGCTGCCGGAGACGGTCAGCCCGGTGGCCTGGGCGCTGATCATCGGTGGCGTCTGGATGCTGCTGGTGGAGGCCTACACCGCGCGCCTGCCCGACCGCGACCAGGTGACCTGGACAGTGGCGATCGGCGTCGGCCTGGCGCAGGTGGTGGCCGGCGTGTTCCCCGGCACTTCGCGCTCGGCCTCGGCGATCTTCCTGGCCATGCTGCTGGGCCTGAGCCGCCGCGCCGCCGCCGCCGAGTTCGTGTTCCTGGTCGGCATTCCCACCATGTTCGCCGCCAGCGCCTACACCTTCCTGGAAATGGCCAAGGCCGGGCAGCTGGGCAGCGAGAACTGGACCGACGTGGGCGTGGCCTTCCTTGCCGCGGCCGTCACCGGCTTCGTCGTAGTGAAGTGGCTGATGGGCTACATCAAGTCGCACAGGTTCACCGCCTTCGCTATCTACCGCATCGCGCTGGGCGCGGCGCTGCTGCTGTGGTTGCCCTCCGGCAGCTGAACAGCGCCGGGGCACGGCAACCCCATTGCCGGCCCCACCCCGTTTCCCCCACGGTTCCCCAAGGAGAATCACCATGAACCGCAAGCTCACCCTGCTCCTCCCGCTGGCCCTGCTGGCCGCCTGCAGCCAGACTCCGGCCCCGGCCGGCAACGGCGGCGACGATGTGGCCCCGGCCGCGGCCAAGGCAGCAGACCAGCAGACGCTGGCGCACCTGGATGCGCAGCGCCTGCAGAGCCAGCACTGGCTGCTGCAGCAGGCCACCGGCGCCGACGGCAAGCGCATCGACGCGCTGTTCGCCCGCGAAGACAAGCCGGTCACCCTGGACTTCGCTGATGGCCGCCTGTCGGTCAGCAACGCCTGCAACCACATGGGTGGCGGCTACACCCTGGCCGACGGCAAGCTGACGGTCGGTGCGATGGCCTCGACCCTGATGGCCTGCACCGACAAGGCGCTGATGGCGCTGGACGAGGCCGTGTCGAGCCGCCTGCAGGGCGAGCTGAAGGCCGAGCAGGATGCCGATGGCAAGCTGACCCTGACCAACGCGAAGGGCGACGTGCTGGTGTTCAACCCGGAACCGACCGCTGAAACCCGCTACGGCGGCGCCGGCGAAACCGTGTTCCTGGAAGTGGCCGCCAAGACCGAGAAGTGCTCGCACCCGCTGATCCCGGACTACCAGTGCCTGCAGGTGCGTGAAGTGAAGTTCGACGACAAGGGCCTGAAGCAGGGTGAGCCGGGCAAGTTCGAGAACTTCTACGGCAACATCGAGGGTTACACCCACGAGGACGGCGTGCGCAACGTGGTGCGCGTGAAGCGCTACGACGTGAAGAACCCGCCGGCCGACGCGCCGTCGCAGGCGTACGTGCTGGACATGGTGGTCGAGTCGGCCATCGAGAAGAAGTAAGACGACAGAAGGGCGGCCGAAAGGCCGCCCTTCTTCGTTGTGTAGAGTCGAGCATGGCTCGACTCTGCAGAAGCAAAGCCGGTCAGCGGCCGGCTCTACCAGGAGGACGCGAACCCGCGTGCTAGCCTTGCGGCGATGAAGATTCTCGCCATCTCCGGCAGCGTGCGCCGGCAATCGACCAACACGGCGCTGCTGCGGGCGTTGCAGGCCATCGCACCGACGGGCATGGAGCTGGAGGTCTACACCGGCATTGGCGATCTGCCCGTGTTCTCGCCCGACCTCGAAGGCGCCGATGAGCCGGGCAGCGTCACCGACTTCAAGGCGGCGATCGCGCAGAGCGACGGCGTGCTGGTGTGCAGCCCGGAGTACGTGCGCGGCATTCCCGGCGGGCTGAAGAACGCCATCGACTGGCTGGTCTCCGGTGACCAGATCGTGGGCCGGCCGATCGCGCTGGTGCACGCCTCGCATCGTGGCGAGGACATGCTGCAGGCGCTGCGCGCGGTGCTGTCGACGGTGAGTGCGGCGTTCAATGCCGGACTGTTCCTGCGCGTGCCGGTGCTGGGGCTGGAGCCGCAGCAGGTGGCGGATGTGCTGCGTTCGCAGGCGCATCGCGCCGAGGCCGATGCATTTCTGGCGGGGTTTGCGGGGTATTGCCGTTCGTCTTTGTAGCGTCGAGCATGGCTCGACTCTACAGAAGCAACGCCGGCCAGCGGCCGGCGCTACCGGGTTGCGGTTACAGCGCGGGGTTCAGCGTGTAGGTGCCGTGCAGGGTGGCTTCGGCCAGGACGTGGCCGTGCGACGCGCGGTAGGCATCGGCGGCGGTGAAGCGCGGCGGCAGGTCCAGCGTCGCCACGTCCAGCGCGAACACGCGGAAGAAATAGCGGTGCACGCGCTCGTCGTTGAACGGCGGATACGGGCCGTCGTAGCCCAGGTAATCGCCGGCCATGTCCGGGTTGCCGGCAAACCAGCCGGTGAAGTCGTTCAGGCCCTGGCGGCTGCCGGCCGGACCCGCAGGCGCGGGCTTGCCCTTCACCACGAAGCCATCGCTGCAGCTGCCGGCGGCGATCTCCTGCACCGAGGCCGGGATATCGGCCATCACCCAGTGCACGAAATCGCAGCGCGGCTGGTCGCGCGGTACGGTCATGTCGGTGCGGCCCACTGTCTCTGGCACGGTCGGCACATCCGGGTCCACGCACACCAGCAGGAACGAGCGGGTGCCATCGGGCACGCTGCTCCATGCCAGGTGCGGGTTGCGGTCCGGGGCGAAGCCGGCGGCATCGCCGGCGGCAAACTCACGGTCGATCGGTGCGCCGTTGGTCAGGCTGTTGCTGCTCAGCTGCATTGCACTCTCCTCATTCTTCCGGGTAGCCCAGGCGCACCGCAACCGGGGTGAGCTGGGCGAAGGCGGCGCTCATCACGTCGCGGTAGTTGCGCCAATGGCCCGGCGGGAAGCGCGGTGCGCCCAGCTGTGCGGCCGGCGGCATCGGCCGCTCGAACAGGCGGCCCAGCAGTTCGGCCATCGCGTGCGGATCGTTGCCGATCTGATCGATGCGCAGCAGCACGTGCGGGTACAGGTCTTCCTCGTGCAGCGTGGCGATCTGGGTCAGTGCGCGCGTCAGCCATTCGCCGGCTTCGGCCAGCGAGGTCATCGCCAGCGGTGCGGCGGCACCGTAGGCCACCCAGTCCAGCAGCATGTCGCGCGGATCACGCAGCACCAGCAGCAGGCGCCCCTGCGGCAGTTGCGGGCGCAGCGCCCACAGCAGGGCGTTGTCCCACCACAGCAGCCAGTCGATCACGGTGTCGCTCTGCAAGCCGCGCGCCGGCAGCTGCTCGCGCCAGCGCTGCACCAGCCGCTCCGGGGTCAGTACGCCCGAGGCCAGGTCCTGCAGCGTGTGGTAATTCTGGAACGCATCATCGGGCGCTTGGTTGGTGTAGCGATCACTGCGCAGCACCGGGCTGGCAGCGGCCAGGCCAGTCGCCACGCGTTCCACGCCCGAACCCGGCGCACCCCACAGGAAGATCGGCGCAGAGCTGGCGTCGCCCTCGATGCTGCCCTTGTCAGGCCAGCTCGGCGGCGACTTGGCCTGCGGCGGCAATGGCAGGCGCTGTGGCGCCTGGTCAGCCTGCAGCGCCAGCCACGTCTGCAGCGCCTGTTCCGGTTGGCCAGCGCGATCCTGGATTTCACCCAGCCAGGTACGCAGGTCGGCACGATGAGCTTCCGGCGCCATCTCAATCAACGCCTGCACGCGGGCAACTGCGGCAGCCGGATCACGCTGCAGCAGGCCTTCGACCAGGCGGGTCTCACCACTCACGCGCCCCGGCTCCAGGCTGACGATGCGCTCGGCGATGGCTTCAGCCTGCTCGCGCTCGCCCACCATGTCATGCAGGCGCAGGCGTGCTTCAAGTGCCGGCAGGTGGCCCGGCATGGCGTCCATCCAGCGTTCGACCGTCGCCGCGGCGGTGGGGCTGCCCACTTCTTCCACCGACAGGCGCGCCAGCCACAGATCGTGCAGCTGCTGATGCTGCTCCAGGGCGGCGTCAAGGCGCGCGCGCGCCTCGTCTTCGCGACCCAGGCGCTGCCAGGACATCAGCAGCAGCTGCAGCACCTGGCGGTCATCGGGGATCGATTCCAGCAGCGGCAGCAGGTGGTCCAGCGCCTGCAGCGGCTGGCCGCCGCGCAGCGCCAGTTCACCGGCCAGGCGACGCATCGACGGCGTATCCATGCCTTCCTGCTGCAGAGCGATCTGCATCGCTTCGGCAGCCGCCTCCACGTTGCCCTGGCGCAGCGCCAGCTGCACCACCAGGCCATGCAGCGAGCTGATGGCCGGGTTCAGTTCCAGCACGCGGCGGAACGCCTGCTCGGCGAACGCCAGCATGTCCTTGCCCAGGTAGGCGAAGCCCAGTGCATAGAGCACGCGGGTGTCATTCGGCTGCGCCTGGTTGGCGGCCGACAACAGCGTCAGCGCGCGGTCCGGGTCGTCGCGGCGCAGCGCGATCATGCCGTCGATGGTCAGCAGTTCCGGGTGGTCCGGCTCAACGCGCGAGGCCAGCGTGGACAGGCGCTGGGCTTCATCGAAGTCGTTGCGGCCGATCGCCAGGTGGGCCTGCATCAGGTAGGCGGAGAAGGAGTTCGGGTCGAGCCCGGTGGTGCGTGCCAGCGCTTCGTCAGCGCCCTGGTACTGGCGCAGGGCGAGCAGCAGGCCAGCGTGCTGCAGGTGCAGCTGGGCATCATCGGGGGCCAGCTGCAACGCTTGCTGCAGCGCCTCCATCGCGTCCTCGGCCTTGCCCTGCTGCTGCAGCGCAAGCGCCAGCCAGCGGTGGGCGTCGGCCAGGCCGGGTTCGTCACGGGTCCACGCCTGGGCCAGCTGCACGGCCT
Source organism: Stenotrophomonas riyadhensis (assembly GCF_040256885.1). Classification (NCBI taxonomy): domain Bacteria; kingdom Pseudomonadati; phylum Pseudomonadota; class Gammaproteobacteria; order Lysobacterales; family Lysobacteraceae; genus Stenotrophomonas; species Stenotrophomonas riyadhensis. Next base: position 124,872 of record NZ_CP155568.1, on the reverse strand, counting down.
GGTCGGCCTGGTTCTGGCGCAACGCTTGGATGATCTGGTCTTGCATGGCAGTCCGCTTCAAGTGCAAACCCGCATTGTAGCGGGCTGCGCGCCGCTGCCGGTTCAGGCCTGCAGGACACGCTGCAGGCGTTGCGCAACCCAGCGCTCGGAGAAGCCGTCGCCCCGCCAGTTCTCGATGAATCCGCAGTGGCCGCCCCAACACGCGGTTTCCAGGCGCGCCTGGCGCGGCAGCTGCCAGTCACTGAAGGTCGCGTACGGAATCACCGGGTCATCCTGCGCCATCAGGATGTCGGCCGGCACCTGCAGGGTGGACAGGCGGTCGCCGGCAATCGAGTAGCCATCGAAATAGGCCTGCAGTGAGCCGAAGTTGGTGTGGCGCTCGACCAGCCATGCCGTCAGCGCGCGGATGTCCAGCTTCAGCACGCGGTCGTCGCAGTCGCTCAGCTCGGGGAACAGGTCGCGCTTGCGGCGCAGCGAACCGGCCCATTTGCGGCGGAAGTACCAGTCATACATCGCCGGGCCGTTCTCGATGCTGTCCATCGTCAGCGCCGGGTCCAGCACTGGGCATACGGACGCCACCCGCAGCAGCGGTACGCCAGCGGCCGGCGCGCGCAGGGCCAGCCGCAGCACGAAGTTGCCGCCCAGCGAATACCCGGCGGCGACCAGCGGCAGCTGCGGCCAGCGCTGGGCGATATCGCCGGCGGCATGCACCACTTCGTCGATCAGGTTGGAATGGAAGATGCCGGGGTTGAGATGATGGGTGTTGCCGTGGTCGCGGAAGTTCAGGCGCACCACGTCGAAGCCCTGTTCCAGCATGCGCGCGGCCGCCATGCGCATGTAGCTGGATTCGGCACTGCCTTCCCAGCCATGCAGCAGCAGGGCCATGCCTTTCGGTTCGCGGCCTTCGACATGGCTGTGCCAGCCCTGCAGGCGCACGCCGTCGCCGCCATCGAGGATCAGCTCCTCGCTGACCGCACCCGTGGCGGCCAGCAGCAGCAGGCCACGCTGCAGGCGCATGCGGCTGGAACTGAGCATCGACTGCAGGTGCGGATTGCGCAGCCAGCGCGGCGGCTGATAGTCAGCCGCGTGCAGCGTCGGCGTACCGGCGTCCAGGACAGGTGGCGGGATCAGGGCCACCGCACCCTCACTGCGTGCTCATGGCCGCCACGATGCGCGCGCGCGAGGTTTCCGCGATGCGCCGACGGCCTTCCAGGTCCTGGGCACCGATCGGCGCCAGGAAGTGCACTTCCGCACGTCGCGCCGGCTCACCGAGCAGGCGCAGGAAATTGGCGAAGAAACTCTCGCCCGGACCGAATGCGACGATGGTCTGCGCATTGCCATGCACGCCATACACCAGTGCTACCGGCTGCACCGGAACACCGGTTTCGACCGCGGCCTGGAAGATGCGGGCATGGAACGGCCCCACTTCGTGGCCACCGCGGGTGCGGCCCTCGGGGAACACGCCGACGGCTCTGCCGGCACGCAGGCGATCGGCCATCACCTGCATCACGCCACCCAGCGATTCGGTATTGCCGCGCTGGTGGAAGATGGTCTGCCCGCGCGCAGCGAGCCAACCGACCAGTGGCCAGCTGGCGATTTCGCGCTTGGCGACGAAACCCATCATGCGCTGGCTGTGCAGGATGCAGATATCCACCCAGCTGACATGGTTGGCGACGAACAGCACGGCGCCGGGCAGCGGCTTGCCGATCTGCACCAGGCGGAAGCCGAAGATCCACATCAGCCCACCCTGCCACCAGTTCACCACCTTGGCGCCGAAGGTCGCTTCGCCCACGCGCAGTTCGCCCCACGGCGGAAGCATGCCGATCAGGATGAGCGGCAGGAACACGGTGATGTGGACCAACAGCAGCGGTACGCGGTACAGGTAACGGCACACACGCGCCACGCCGCCGCGGGGGGCCGGAGTGGGGGAAGTCATCCGCGCACGATACCGGAGGGCCGTCATCGCTGCCAGCCGATTTAGGCCATAAGACCGATCGACCGGGGCAATCGATGGGGAACGCTGGGTTCTGCCACCGTCAACGAGCCTCCAGGGGCTCAGCCGTGGCCGGCCGCCACCACGGCCAGGGTCAGCCGCGAGATGCATACCAGCCGGCCCTGCTCATCCTCGATACGGATCTCCCACAGCTGGGTGCTGCGGCCCACGTGCAGCGCGCGGGCAGTACCGGTGACCGTGCCCGAGCGTACTGCGCGTACGTGATTGGCGTTGATTTCCAGGCCCACGCAGATCTGCTTGGCCGTATCCACGCACAGGTTTCCGGCACTGCTGCCCAGGGTCTCGGCCAGCACCACCGAGGCACCGCCATGCAGGATGCCGTACGGCTGGCGGGTGCGCTCATCCACCGGCATGGTGGCCTGCAGCCAGTCCTCGCCCGCAGCGCTGAAGACGATGCCCAGGGATTCAATCGCCGTGTTGCGGCTGAGCGCGTTGAGCTGCTCGATGGAAACGGCTTCGCGGAATACCTGGGTCATGCGGGCACCTTCAGAGGATGGGAACGAGGCCGGCGCCGAATGCAGTCAGCATGCGCACCAGCAGCCACTTCGGGCCGACGTTGACTTCGGGGAAGTCGCCGACGGCGACGTAGCAGTTGTGGAACGCCGGGTCCTGCCGGGGCAGCGGCTGCGGACAGTCGGGGCCCGGCTTGAATTCGTAGTCGGTGGCGTAACGCCACGGCCAGAAGTCGAGGATCGGCAACGCTTCGGAGGCCTTGCCGACACTGTAGTTCAGGCCCGACAGCACCGGCGGCTTAGCCCGCGGCGCCACCGTCCACGAGTTCTGCGGATGGGTATCGCGCAGGATGCTCTCGGCCAGCTGCTCGGCAAATACCGGGTCGTCGATGATCACTGCGCCTTCGGTGTTGTAGTTCTCGCTGCGCGGATCGAAGTTGTGGGTGCCGACCACGCCGATGCGGCGATCGACCACCAGCGACTTGGCGTGCAGGCCCATGCGGGCGCCCTTGCGGGTGACCGGCAACGGCTTGTTGACCGCCTTGCTGCCCAGGAACGACGGTCGTGTCTCGGTGCGCAGCAGGCGCGTTTCCACCTCGCTGCCGGCGGCACGGCGACGTTCGCGCGCGTTCTGGTAGGCGCTACCAGTACGCGGATGATTCACCGGCACCTGCTTGCGGGGCGCGGCCAGATCTCCGTCGCTGCCACCACCGGCATTGCTGCCAGCGGCGCTGCCGCCGATCAGCGGATTGCGCCCGCCGTCGTCGTCGCCCTCGGGCGCAGCGATCGGGTCGGGCAGCAGGTTGCGGTAGTCGACCGGTGCATCCAGCGGGAACGGCTTGTATTCGAAGATGTTGAAGCCCAGTTCGCGCATGTTGCGCCGCTTGTACTTGTACGACAGCGCATACACGATCGGGTTGTCGGTGGCCGCCAGGCTGTTACTGGACACCACCACGCGCGGTGGCTGCGGGCGCTTGCGCAGCTCGCGGAACAGTTTCTGTGCCGGCTTGGACAGCACCAGGTACGGCGTCTGCAGGATCACTTCCTTCTGCGCGCCGGCAATGAGTGCATCCAGCTGCGGCTCGGTCACGTGCTGGCCGGCCAGCGGCGCATCGGCCTTCTCTCGGCGATGCTTGCGCGGCAGGTCGGCCACATAGCGCACCGAGGCCACCGGCAGCGCGGTGTCCACGAAGGAACGCGTGACGAACTCGGTATCGTTGGCTTCGGCGCTGACCCGCTGCACCCGTTCCGGGCGCCGGAAGGTGGCCGGTGGTAGCACCGGCACCCCTTCACGCAACAGCGTGCGGCCAACATCGTTCAGGCGTTCGGCCGGTACGCTGCGCTTGGCGCGCCAGAAGGCATCGAAGTTGGCCGCCATCGCCCGCGCCTCCGGCCCCGCAATCATGACGTCGCGGTCGCGGAAGTTGTATTCGCGGTCCCAGTCGTAATAGTCGTCCTGGTAGTTGCGGCCACCCACCACACCGATCGCATCGTCGATCACCAGCAGCTTGTTGTGCATGCGCTGGTTGAAGCGACGGAAGCAGCACAGCACGCTGCCGGCGTAGTCGAAGTAGTTCAGCCGGGCCTTGCCGAAGGTCGGGTTGTAGACCCGCAGCTGGAAGTTCTCGTGGGCACCGGACAATGCACCGAGGATCTGCAGGTCGGAGATCGCCGACAGCTGATCGATCAGCACCCGCACCTTCACCCCGCGCCGCGAGGCGGCCAGCAGTTCGTCGATGACCAGGCGGGCGCTGTCGTCCTTGTCGAAAATATAGGTCTGCAGGTCGATGCTGCGGGTGGCGCTGCGCAGCAGGTTCAGGCGTGCGACAAGGGCCCCCTCGCCCTCGTCCAGCAGGGTGGCGTAGTGGCGCGGCCGCCCGGGGGTGGATTCGGTGAACGCCCGGCCGGCCAGCGCCCGCAGCGGTGAATCCTGTGCGCAGCGGTCGGCGCGCTGGCAATCCACCTGGGTCGAGCGCGCCTGCACGGCGATCGCTTCGGCGCGGTCACGCTCGGCATGGGACAGCGATGCACAACCGCTGCCCAGCAACACGGTTGCCAGCGCCAGTACACGCAGCAGGAGGTTCACGGTTTCGGCGCCTCGCTCAGGCGCGCTCGCAATACGAAGGTCACTCGGTCACTCAAGGCAAGCTGCCAGCTGTCCATTCCATACCGGCCTCGCTGCACGGTACCGCGGCTGACGACGTCGCAATCATAGCCGGGTCGGGCACACTCCGCTTTCTCGACCTTCAGTGTCTCGGGATGGCTGATCCCGCGCAGGGTCAGCCGCCCGTTGATGTCGCCCCCGTCTTCCACGGTCTCCGGCCAGTACGGCAGCGAGTCGAACTCGACCACCGGGTGGCGGCCCGCGTCGAAGAACTCCTCGCCGCGCATCCAGCCGGTGTAGCGCGCCTTGCCGGGGATCTCGACCGAGCGCGTGAACATCTTCAGGTGCACCTGGTGACGGCCATCGGAGAGGATCTCGATGCGGCCTTCGAAGTGTGGGAACAGGCCTTCGATGCGCTGCCCGAAGCGGGTGCGCACCTCGAAACCGATCTGCGAGCGTTGGGTATCCAGGCGCAGGACCCGGTGCGCTTCGGCGACCACCGGCGGCAAGGGCGTTGGCGGTGGCGCCGCAGCCCAGGCCGGTCCGAATGCCAGCAGCACGGGCAGCAGGAAGCGGCTGCGCCGCGCCAGGCTCATTGGATCACGGCCACCAGAACGCGTTCAGGCTGGCCACACCCGGCTCGATCGAGGCCTCGCGCGGGAAGCCGAGCACGGCGATGCCGGCCGGCGGCATGCCACGGTAGTCGCTGCTGGTGCCCTCGGTCATCAGCGCCACCAGGCGCTCCAGGCCCGGGTTGTGGCCGACGACCAGCACCCGGTCGAGGTCGCGGCGGTCGTCCACCAGCGCCGCCAGGGTGCCGGGGGTGGCCTCATAGATACGGTCTTCCAGGCGCTTCTCCACGTAGCCGATGGTGCCGAGCACGGCCTCCAGGGTCTCGCGGGTGCGCCGTGCCGGCGAGCACAGCACGCAGTCCGGCAGCAGGTTGTTTTCCTTCAGCCACTTGCCGGCGGCTTCGGCTTCGGCCAGGCCTACCGGCGACAACGGCCGGTCGAGGTCGGCCTGGCCGGGGGTGGCCGGTTCGGCATGGGCATGGCGCAGCAGGATCAGTTCACGCATCGCGGGTTTCCATGAAGAAGAGGATGCAGCAGAAAGAGTGAGGCAGGCATCAAAGCTTGAGCCAGGACAGCAACGGTTCCCAGTCGGCCTGGTGTTCGCGTACCTGGGCGGAGCGGTAATCGAACAGGCTGCGACCCAGGCCGGTCATGACCACGTAGCTCTGGCTGTCACGCAGCTGCGCGACCACCGGGTACGGCCATTCGGCCAGCATCTGCAGCGCCTGCTGCGAGGTCTGGGTCCAGGGCTTGGTGCGGTTCAGGACCAGCCCCACCGGCAGCTTGCGGCTGTGTACCCGTGGGTTCTGGGCCAGGCTGTTGAGGAAGCCGACGATCGCTTCAATGTCCAGCGCAGACGGCAGCACCGGCACCACCACCGCGTCGGCAGCGTCAAGGAAATGGGGGATATCGTCGGCCAACGCACCGGCGGGTGCGTCGATGATGACGGTGTCGGTGCCGTCGGGCAGCTTCTGCGCCCACTGCTTCTTCCGGTACACGTCGATGGGGAGCACCGCGCTTTCCAGCCCGGCACGCCGTTGCGCCCAGCGGGTGCTGGAGCCCTGCGGGTCGGCATCGGCAATCACCGTGGCCTTGCCCTGCAATGCCGCGTACGCGGCCAGGTGGGTGGCGACGGTGGTCTTGCCCACCCCGCCCTTGGAACCGGCCACCAGGATCGTCTTCATGCCAGCCTCGCTTCCGGGTACGTGCCCCGAGCGTACACCGGCGGTGGTGACGGGAGGTAGCACCGTGCTGAACCTGTGGCCATCGCCTTTGCTATCGTGGCGCCCCCGAAGGATCGAACCGGCATGAGCGAACTGCAGGACCTGAGCGCACTGATCCGCGCCAATACCCCCCTGATCGTGATCGAGACCCAGGACGAGGGTCGCATCGTCGAGCTGTTCCGGCAGACGCTGATGCACGTGTGGCGGGCGCTGCACCGCTGGTCGATCACCGAGGGCCTGCGCCGCATCGACCTGGACAGCGAGGACCCGCCGGTCGGGCCACCCGATGCCAGCGCGGCCCTGCAGATGATCCGCCAGGCCGACCAGCGCGGCGTCTACCTGCTGCTCGATTTCCATCCCTACCTGGGCTATGCCAGCCACCAGCGCGCCCTTCGCGACCTGATCCAGCGCCGCCACAGCGAGCCGCATGTGCTGGTGCTGATCGGTGCCAAGGTGGAGCTGCCGGCCGAGCTGGAAGCGCTGGCGGTGCGCTTCAACCCGCGCCTGCCCGATGCCAATGCCCTGCTGAAGATGCTGCGCGAGGAGGCCGACGCCTATGCGCGCGAGCATGGCGGCCGACGGGTGGAAGTCGACAGCGAGGCGGTGAAGAAGATCCTGAAGAACCTGCAGGGCCTGAGCCTGGTCGATGCCCGGCGCATCGCGCGCCAGCTGATCTACGCCGACGGCGCACTGCGCGACGACGACCTGCCGCAGCTGGCACGGCTGAAGTTCGAGCTGCTCAACCGCAGCGGCCACCTGTTCTTCGAACATGACAGCGCGCGCTTCGGCGATGTGGCCGGCGCCAACCGGCTCAAGCGCTGGATCAACCAGCGGCGGGTCGCGTTCATCGCCGGCTCGGCGCCGGCCGGGCTGGATCCGCCGCGCGGCATGCTGTTGCTGGGTGTGCAGGGCTGCGGCAAGTCGATGCTGGCCAAGGCCACCGCCGCCGGCTTCGGCGTGCCCCTGCTGCGCCTGGACGTGGGCGCGCTGTACAACAAGTACCACGGCGAGACCGAAGCCAACCTGCGCCAGGCACTGGCCTCGGCCGAACAACTCGCGCCCTGCGTGCTGTGGATGGACGAGATCGAGAAGGGCCTGGCCAGCGGTGGCGAGGATGGCGGCGTGTCACGCCGCGTGCTCGGTTACCTGCTGACCTGGATGGCCGAACGCAAGGCGCCGGTGTTCATCGTCGCCACCGCCAACCAGGTGCACGAACTGCCGGCCGAGCTGCTGCGCAAGGGCCGCTTCGACGAGATCTTCTTCGTCGACCTGCCTTCGCCTGACGTGCGCGTGGAACTGCTGCGGCTGCACCTGGGCCGGCGCCAGCTCAACGCCGACGACTTCGCACTGCCCGCGCTGGCGGCGGCCGCGAATGGCTTCTCCGGCGCCGAGATCGAGCAGGCGATCGTGGCTGGCCTGTATGCGGCACACGCCGAAGGCCGGCCGCTGGACACCGAGCTGCTGATGAACGAGATCCGCGCCACGCGACCGCTGTCGGTGCTGATGGCCGAGCAGGTAGAGGCACTGCGGGCGTGGGCGTCGGGGCGGACGGTGTCCGCGGACGACTGAGGGGTTTCCAGCGAACGGCGCAGCCCCTCGTGGCTGGTCGCTCAAAGCAACAGCCGTGGTTGGCCGGGTGGGTAGGCTGCGCAGGGGACGCTGCAAGTACGTCCATGTAAGCTCGGTCGCCGCATCCATGCGGCTCACGCCCCTGCGCAGCCTACCCACCCGGCCCCTGACAGTCTCCGGGGACGATCAGCCACGTGGAAGAAAGAAGAAGAGCAAAAGCGCTTGGCCGGCCGCTCTTTGTAGAGCCGAGCCCACACTCGGCTGCTCTTCGATCAGATATCGAATAGTCGATTCCGTTACAGATTCATCCACGCGTGGCGTGGATCTACCGTGTCGACCAAGGTCGACACCTACCAACAGCTGCCGGAATCTGTCGAAGGCGGGGCACTGTGGGTTTGCGGGGTGTGAGCCGCATGGATGCGGCGACCAAGCCCCCAGGACGGGTTTACGGCGGCCCCGCAAACCCACAGTGCCCCGCCATCCCGCAGGAAGCCCGCTGTTGCTTCAGCTGTTGCCTCTGCGGGTGCCGGGTGCAACCCGGCCGAACCCCTTCCCTCAGGGCCAGGCAGGCGGTGCGGCCGCCCAGGCCTGCTGCACCTCGGCCAGCGACGCGCGCTCATCCTCGCGCCATTGCGGCAGCAGCTGCGCATGGTGGGCACTGGTGCTCCACTGCGTCGGCTCGGTACGCACCGCAGCCGCATACCACTGCACCGCCTCCTGCTTCTGTCCCAGCCGCCACAGCGCCAATGCATAAGTCGGTGGCACCCAGCTCGGCTTCGTGCGCGCATTGCCGGCCGAGGCCAGCCACTGTTCCAGCGCCGCCTCCGGCTTGCCCTGGCGCAGCAGGTCCCAACCGTAGTTCCAGCGCACGCTGCGGCCACTGCTGCTCTGTGCCGGTGCCTCTTTCATGGCCTCGCCATACAGCTGCTCGGCCAGCTCGCCACGGCCCTGCGCGCCGGCCACCGATGCCAGCTGCACCGTCGCTTCCACCGCACGCCGGCCGCGTTCACGCAGCTTGACCAGCTGCGCCACCAGATCATCGCCCTCGCCCTGCACCGCCACCATCGGCGTGGCGGCCGGATCGTTGTCGAAGTAGAACTCCTGTGGTGCCGGCACGGCCGGCGCGGCCCACACCGTGGCCGCTCCCGAGGCCAGCAGCACGCTGGCCAGGATCTTTCCTGGAACTGACATCCCTTCTCCCCAGGCCGCAACTGCAGCCTCCCTCTCTCTCCCCGATCCTAACCCCAGCACCGCCGCGGGCGCGAGTGCCGGGGCCTCGCGGCCCCGCTGCTACAATTCGCGCCTTTCCCGCCGCGTGCCTGCACGCGGCCGGTGCCAGCCGATCCTACCGGGCCAGCCATGACCAGTACCGCGCAACTCACTTCGCCCTCTTCCGCCGACCTGCTCGACCGTGATTACACGCTCGACCACAAGTACACCCGCAGCGAGGGGCGGATCTACCTGAGTGGCGTGCAGGCGCTGGTGCGGCTGCCATTGATGCAGCGGCTGCGCGACGCGCACGAAGGCATCGACAGCGCCGGCTTCGTCAGTGGCTACCGTGGCAGCCCGCTGGGTGGCTTCGACCTGGAACTGTGGCGCGCGCGCAAGCACCTGGACGCGGCCAAGGTGAAGTTCACCCCGGGCCTGAACGAGGACCTGGGCGCCACCATGGTGTGGGGCACCCAGCAGACCAACCTGTTCCCTGGCGCCAACGTGCAGGGCGTGTTCGGCATGTGGTACGGCAAGGGCCCGGGCGTGGACCGCTGCGGCGACGTGTTCAAGCATGCCAATGCCGCCGGTACCTCGCGCTACGGCGGCGTGCTGGCCCTGGCCGCCGACGACCATGCCTGCCGCAGCTCGACGCTGCCGCACGGCAGCGAGGACGAATTCGTCAGCGCGATGATGCCGGTGCTGAACCCGGCCGGCGTGCAGGACATCCTCGACATGGGCCTGCTCGGCTGGGCGATGAGCCGCTATACCGGCCGCTGGGTCGGCTTCAAGACCATTGCCGAAACGGTGGAGTCGTCGGCGTCGGTCGAGGTCGATCCAATGGCGCGCCGCATCGTGCTGCCGGAAGACTTCGAGATGCCGTCGGGCGGCCTCAACATCCGCTGGCCGGACCCGCCGCTGGACCAGGAAATGCGCCTGCACCGCTATGCGGTGAAGGCGGCGCAGGCATTCGCCCGCGCCAATGGCATCGACAAGGTGGTGATGGATGCGCCGCGCGCGCGGCTGGGCATCGTCACCACCGGCAAGAGCTACCTGGACGTGCTGCAGGCGCTGGAATACCTGGGCCTGGATGAAGCCGCGTGCGCCGACATCGGCATCCGCGTGTACAAGGTCGGCATGACCTGGCCGCTGGAACCGCAGGGCATCGCGCGCTTCGCGCAGGGCCTGGAAGACATCATCGTGGTGGAGGAGAAGCGTGCCTTCATCGAGCGCCAGATGAAGGAACAGTTCTTCAACTGGCCGGCCAGCTGGGGCCAGCGCCCGTCGATCGTCGGCAAGTACGACGAGAGCGGCGAATGGATCCTGCCGTCCACCGGCGAACTGACCCCGGCCACCATCGCCGGCGTGATCGGCCGCCGCATCCAGAAGTTCTTCAACAACGAATCGATCGAGCAGCGCCTGCAGTGGATGCAGGAAAAGGAAGCCGAGCTTGCGCTGCCGCGCGCCAGCTTCCCGCGCGTACCGCACTACTGCTCGGGCTGCCCGCACAACACCTCCACCCAGGTGCCGGAAGGCTCGCGTGCGCTGGCCGGCATCGGTTGCCATTACATGGTGACCTGGATGGACCGCAGCACCGACACCTTCACCCACATGGGTGGCGAAGGCGTGACCTGGGCCGGGCAGGCGCCGTTCACCGACACCCCGCACGTGTTCCAGAACCTGGGCGACGGCACCTATTTCCACAGCGGCTCGCTGGCGATCCGCCAGGCAGTCGCCGCCGGCGTCAACATCACCTACAAGATCCTCTACAACGACGCGGTGGCGATGACCGGCGGCCAGCCGGTGGACGGCCCGCTGAGCGTGCCCGACATCGCAAAGCAGATGCGCGCCGAAGGCATCCACACCATCGTGGTGTTGTCGGACAACATCGGCAAGTGGACCGGCCAGCGCGAGCACTTCCCCAGCGATGTCGAGTTCCACGACCGCAGCGAGCTGGACGAAGTGCAGAAGCGCCTGCGCGACGTGAAGGGTGTTTCGATCCTGATCTACGAACAGACCTGCGCCACCGAGAAGCGCCGCCGCCGCAAGCGCGGCAAACTGGAAGACCCGCAGAAGCGCGTGCTGATCAATTCGCTGGTCTGCGAAGGCTGCGGTGACTGCGGCAAGAAGAGCTTCTGCGTGTCGGTGCTGCCGAAGGAAACCGAGTTCGGGCGCAAGCGCGAGATCGACCAGTCCAACTGCAACAAGGACTATTCGTGCGTGAACGGCTTCTGCCCAAGCTTCGTCACCGTGCACGGCGGCCAGCCGCGCAAGGGCAGCAAGCGCGATGCCTCCACCCTGCTGGACAATCTGCCGGCGCCGACCCTCCGCGGCACGCTGGAACAGCCCTGGAACATCCTGATCACCGGTGTCGGCGGTACCGGCGTGGTGACCATCGGCGCGCTGCTGGGCATGGCCGGCCACCTGGAAGGCAAGGGCGCGACCGTGCTCGACCAGACCGGCCTGGCACAGAAGGGCGGCGCGGTGACCACGCACATCCGCATTGCCCGTCGCCCTGAAGACATCCACGCCGTGCGCATCGCCGCCGGCGAAGCCGACCTGGTGGTGGGCTGCGACATGGTGGTGGTCAACGACTACTGGGCCCTGTCGAAGGTGCGCGCCGGCCGTTCGCAGGTGGTGCTGAACACCTACGAAGCGATGCCCGGTACCTTCACCACCCGCCCGGACATGCAGTTCCCCGCCGCCGACATCGTGGCCGGTGTGCGCGTGGCACTGGGCGGCCAGGAGCCGCTGCTGCTGGATGCGACCCAGCTGGCCACCGCGCTGCTCGGCGATGCGATCGCCGCCAACCTGTTCATCCTCGGCTACGCGTGGCAGCAGGGCCTGGTGCCGCTGTCGTTCGAGTCACTGATGCGCGCCATCGAGCTCAACGGCGCCGCCGTGGCGATGAACCAGCAGGCCTTCGCCTGGGGCCGCCTGGCCGTAGTCGATCCGCAGGCCGTGCAGCAGGCCGCCGGCCTGGTGCGCAACCGCCACACCGATACCGAATCCACCCCGGGCCCGCTGCATCCGCTGCCGCCGGGCGAGTGGGAGGGCAACGAATGGGGCGCCACCGCGGCACCGCGCGACACCGGCGACGAACGCGAACTGCGCGGCCTGCCTTCGCACAGTGGCGACGTGGCGTTCCTGCCGCTGGACGATGCCCGCCTGTCGCGCTCGCTGGATGAAATGATCGAACGCCGCGCCGCCTTCCTGGTCGAGTACCAGGACGACGCCTACGCCAACCGCTATCGCGGCCTGGTCGAGCGCGTGCGCGCCGCCGAAGCCGAGCGCATCGGCGGTTCCACTGCGCTGACCGAGACGGTGGCCCGCTACCTGTTCAAGCTGATGGCGTACAAGGACGAGTACGAAGTGGCCCGCCTGTACACCAGCGGCGACTTCCAGCGCCGCCTGCAGCAGCAGTTCGAGGGCGATTACCAGCTGCGGTTCCACCTGGCACCGCCGCTGTTCGCCAAGAAGGACGAGCAGGGCCGGTTGCTGAAGAAGGAGTACGGCCCGTGGATGTTCAAGGCCTTCGGCCTGCTGGCCAGGCTGAAGTTCCTGCGCGGCGGCCGCTTCGACGTGTTCGGGCGCACCGCGGAGCGCCGCATGGAGCGCAAGCTGATCGGCGATTACGAGGCCACCGTGCAGCTGCTGCTGGACGGGCTGGATGACGACCGCCTGGCGCTGGCGGTGGAAATCGCCAGCGTGCCCGAGCACATCCGCGGCTTCGGCCACGTCAAGGAAGCGCATTTCGAGCAGGCCAAGGCGCGCGAAGCCGCCCTGCTGGCGCAGTGGCGCAATCCGAAGGCGCTGCACATCGTGCAGGTGGCTTGAAGGTAGTGCCGGCCGCTGGCCGGCATCCATCCAGGCAATCGGTTGCCGGCCAGCGGCCGGCACTACCGGCGGTTCAGCCCAACCGCCACAGCAGCAGCCGGTTGTTGGCTGGCATCGCCACATCACCCAGGCGGGTGAATCCGTGGTCGGCGGCCAGCGCCTGCACCGCTTCGCTATCGCGGATGCCGCTGCGCGGGTCGCGCGTCTTCAGCCAGGCATCGAACTGCGCGTTGCTGTCGCTGGTGTAGCGGCCGCCGTAGTTGAACGGGCCGTACACCGCCAGCAGCGCACCATGCCGCAGCACCGATGGCAGCGCGCCGAACAGTGCCTGCACGTGCTCCCAGCCCATGATGTGCAGGGTATTGGCAGTGAACGCCGCGTCGAACGTGCTGCCCTCGGGCAACGACAGGCCGGGCGCCGGCGGCAGTTCCACCTGCAGCGGCATCGGCGCCAGCAGGTTCAGCAGCGCCGCCTCCGCGCGCCAGGCCTCGATGCCGGGCAGATGGTCAGGATGATCGCTGGGCTGCCAGCGCAGCCACGGCCAGCGCTCGGCGAAGAACGCCGCGTGCTGTCCGGTGCCGCTGCCGATCTCCAGCAGCCGGTGGCGATCGCCCATCCACGGGTCGAGTGCGGCGGCGATCGGTTCGCGGTTGCGCTCGCAGGCTTCTGAATACGGCTTGCTCGACATCAGGACGGTGTCCAGGCGGGGTCGGCCCCATTGTGCACGAGGGGGTGTTGCTCGGCAGGGCTGCGCCCTGCACCCGCCGAAGCCGAAGCGGGAGCCAGAGCAACGTCAAAAGCTGGCATTCCGTGGGATGGCAGGGTGGGTCCGGTTGCGGGGGACGCCGTAAACCCGTCCTTGGGGGCTTGGCCGCGGCATCCATGCCGCGGACACCCCCGCAACCGGACCCACCCCGCCTTCGACAGTTTCCAGCGATCTGTTGGAACGGCTCTTGGGGTCAGATCCGTTTTCCGCAGGAAAACGGATCTGACCCCGGATTCATTTCGATATCTGACAGATTGTGTCGACCAAGGTCGACACCTACCAACAGCCGCGCGGACAACCATCGCAGTTCCCAACAGCCGCGGAGATCTGTCGAAGGTGGGGCGGTGTGGGTGGGCAGGACCGTTGGCGCCATGGATGGCGCCATCGAGCCCCCAGGGGTGAGGGCGCTTTGCTTGCGAAGCAGTGCTTCGCAAGCGCCCGAACGCACAGCCGCCAGCGGCTGGGCCGGACCGCGGAGCGGGGTTTACGGCGTGTCCTGCCCACCCACACCGCCCCGCCAACCCACGGAATGCCCGCTGTTGCTGTTGCTGTTGCTTTGGCCTCTGCAGGTGCAGGGCTGCAAGCCCTGCCGAAACCCACCCAACCATGACTGCAGTCACTTGCCCGGACGCGCTGCGCTGGCGAAAGTCGAGTGGTTGACGTGATCGGCTCGGCCTGTTGCCGGCCGCACGCAAGCGAGAGAGAGAAACGCTGTGCAACGACGTGAGTTCCTGGCTTTTTCCGGTCTGGGCCTGGCGGGCCTGCTGCTGCCGCATTCCCGTGCCATCGCCGCCGAGCAGCTGCTCGCCCCGGTCGATACCGCCCAGCGCAGGCGCCTGGCGGATGTGGCGCTCGCCGCCGCACGCACCGCCAAGGCCAGCTACTGCGATGTCCGCATCGGCCGCTATCTCAACCAGTCGGTCATCACCCGCGAGCACCAGGTCGGCAATGTGACCAACCGCGAATCGTCCGGTGTCGGCGTCCGGGTGATCGTCAACGGGGCCTGGGGCTTCGCTGCCACCCACCAGCAGACCGAGGCCGCCGTGCGTGCTGCGGTCGAACAGGCGGCGGCCATCGCCCGCGCCAACGCCGGCATCCAGACCCGGCCGGTGCAGCTGGCGCCGACGCCCTCGGTGGGTGAGGTGCGCTGGCAGACCCCGGTCCGCAGGAACGCGATGGCGGTGCCGATCCAGGACAAGGTCGAGCTGCTGCTGGCGCTCAACGCCGCCGCGCTGAATGCGGGTGCCGACTACATCAATTCCACCCTGTTCCTGGTCAACGAACAGAAGTACTTCGCGTCCAGCGACGGCTCGTTCATCGACCAGGACATCCACCGCATCTGGCTGCCGTTCACCGCCACCGCCATCGACAAGGCCAGCGGCAGGTTCCGCACCCGTGCCGGGCTGTCCTCGCCGATGGGCATGGGCTATGAGTTCCTGGATGGCGATGCGCGCGGCAAGGTGCACCTGCCCGGTGGCATTACTGCCTACCGCGATTCCTACGACCCGGTCGAGGACGCCATTGCCGCCGCCCGCCACGCGCGCGAGAAGCTGAAGGCGCCGTCGGTGAAGCCGGGCAAGTACGACCTGGTGCTGGATCCGTCCAACCTGTTCCTGACCATCCACGAGAACGTCGGCCACCCGCTGGAGCTGGACCGCGTGCTCGGCTACGAAGCCAACTACGCCGGCACCAGCTTCGCCACGCTGGACAAGCGCGATGCCGGTTTCCGCTGGGGCAGCGACATCGTCACCTTCTTCGCCGACAAGACCCAGCCGGGCAGCCTCGGTGCGGTCGGCTACGACGACGAAGGCGTGAAGACCCAGCGCTGGGATCTGGTGCGCGACGGCATCCTGGTCGACTACCAGGCCACCCGCGATGAGGCCCATATCCTCGGCCGCGATGCATCGCATGGCTGCAGTTACGCCGATTCCTGGTCCAGCGTGCAGTTCCAGCGCATGGCCAATGTCTCGCTGGCGCCGGGCAAGCAGCCGCTCAGCGTCGAGGACATGATCAAGGACGTGGAGAACGGCATCTACATCCACGGCCGCGGTTCGTATTCGATCGACCAGCAGCGCTACAACGCGCAGTTCGGTGGCCAGCTGTACTACCAGATCAAGGACGGAAAGATCGCCGGCATGGTCGAGGATGCGGCCTACCAGATCCGCACGCCGGAATTCTGGAATGCCTGCACCGCCATCTGCGATGAACGCGACTTCCGCCTGGGCGGTTCGTTCTTCGACGGCAAGGGCCAGCCCGGCCAGGTCTCGGCGGTCTCGCACGGTTCGTCCACCACCCGCTTCAACGGCATCAACATCATCAACACCGCGCGCAGTCTCGGCGCTTGAGCCACCCATCCTTCGACATGGAGAGCAGCCTTGCAAAGACGTGACTTCCTGGCCCTGACCGGGCTTACCGCGGGCGGGCTGATCGTGCCCTCCTTCTTCGGCAAGGCGATTGCCGCCGAACAACTGCAGAGCACGCTGGACCTGGGGCTGAAGAAGCGCCTGGCCGACGCCGCCCTGCAGGCCGCACGCAGCGCCGGTGCCACCTACTGCGACGTGCGCATTGGCCGCTACCTGCGCCAGTTCGTGATCACCCGCGAGGACAAGGTGCAGAACGTGGTGAACACCGAGTCCACCGGCGTGGGCATCCGCGTGATCGTCAATGGCGCCTGGGGCTTCGCCGCCACCAATGCGCTGGGCACCGCCGACGTGGCCAGGGCCGCGCAGCAGGCCGCGGCGATCGCCAAGGCCAATGCCGGCGTGCAGACCGCTCCCGTACAGCTGGCCAAGGCGCCGGGCGTGGGTGAGGTGAGCTGGCGCACGCCGATCCGCAAGAATGCAATGGAGGTGCCGATCAAGGACAAGGTCGGCCTGCTGCTGGACGTCAACGCCGCAGCGATGGGCGCCGGCGCCAGCTTCGTCAATTCGATGCTGTTCCTGGTCAACGAGCAGAAGTACTTCGCGTCCACCGATGGTTCCTACATCGACCAGGACGTGCACCGCATCTGGGCACCGATGACGGTCACCGCCATCGACAAGTCCAGCGGCAAGTTCCGCACCCGCTCGGGCCTGTCCTCGCCGATGGGCCTGGGCTACGAGTACCTGGATGGCGCCGCCGCCGGCAAGGTGGTCAGCCCCAATGGCGTGGTCAACTACAGTTCTTCCTACGACATGAAGGAAGACGCCATCGCCGCGGCCAAGCAGGCGCAGGAGAAGCTGAAGGCACCGTCGGTGAAGCCGGGCAAGTACGACCTGGTGCTCGACCCATCGCACACCTGGCTGACCATCCACGAATCGATCGGCCACCCGCTGGAACTGGACCGCGTGCTCGGCTACGAAGCCAACTACGCCGGCACCAGCTTCGCCACCCTGGACAAGCGCGAACAGCATTTCCAGTACGGCAGCGAGCTGGTCAACATCTTCGCCGACAAGACGCAGCCGGGCAGCCTCGGCGCGGTGGCATACGACGACGAAGGCGTGAAGTGCAAGCGCTGGGACCTGATCAGCAACGGCAAGCTGGTGGACTACCAGACCATCCGCGACCAGGCCCACATCCTCGGCAAGACCGAGTCCGACGGCTGCTGCTATGCAGATTCGTGGTCCAGCGTGCAGTTCCAGCGCATGGCCAACGTGTCGATGGCACCGGGCAAGAAGCCGCTGAGCGTGCCCGACCTGATCAAGGACGTGGAGAACGGCATCTACATCATCGGTGACGGTTCGTTCTCGATCGACCAGCAGCGCTACAACGCGCAGTTCGGCGGCCAGCTGTTCTACGAGATCAAGAACGGCCAGATCACCCGCATGCTGGAAGACGTGGCCTACCAGATCCGCACGCCGGAGTTCTGGAACGCCTGCACCGCCGTGGCCGACGAGCGTGACTACCGCCTGGGCGGTTCGTTCTTCGACGGCAAGGGCCAGCCGGGCCAGGTCTCGGCGGTCTCGCACGGTTCGTCCACCGCGCGCTTCAACGGCATCAACGTCATCAACACCGCACGCAGCCTCGGCTGACCGGTCAGGAGCCCTTACACCATGAGTATCTTCACCGAAGCCCAGGCCAAGGCCATCCTCGACAAGGTCATCGCCCTGTCCAAGGCCGACGAGTGCACCGCCGTGCTGGCCGGCGCGATCAGCGGCAACATCCGTTTCGCACTGAACAACGTCTCCACCAGCGGCATCGTCGACAACACCGAGCTGGCGGTCACCGTCGCCTTCGGCAAGCGCGTCGGTACCGCATCGATCAACGAGTTCGACGATGCCGCGCTGGAGCGCGTGGTGCGCCGTGCCGAAGACCTGGCCCGCCTGGCCCCGGAGAACCCGGAGTTCATGCCGGCCATCGGCAAGCAGAGCTACCGCGCCAGCCCGACCTTCAGCGAATCCACCGCAGCGATCGATCCGGCGTTCCGCGCCAAGGTCGCCGCCGATTCGATCGCCCCGTGCCGTGGCCACGGCCTGATCGCCGCCGGCTTCCTCGAGGACGGCCAGGGCTTCCAGGCCACCGCCAACAGCAATGGCAACTTCGCCTACCAGCGCACCACCAACTTCGATTACACCTGCACCGTGCGCACCGAAGATGGCCGCGGTTCGGGCTGGGTCGGCCGCAACCTGAAGGATGCGGCGGACTTCAAGGCCGACCAGGACGTCCGCATCGCCATGCGCAAGGCCACTGAATCGGCCGAAGCCAAGGCGCTGGAGCCGGGCAAGTACACGGTGATCCTGGAGCCGGCCGCGGCCGCGGGCCTGATCAGCTTCATGATGAACTTCTTCAGCGCACGCTCGGCCGATGAAGGCCGCAGCTTCCTGTCGAAGAAGGGCGGTGGCAACAAGCTGGGCGAGCAGGTCTACGACCCGCGCGTGACCATGATCGCCGACCCGTGGCATCCGGACGCGCCGGTGCTGCCGTGGGACGGCGAAGGCATGCCGCGCGAGCGCATGGCCATCATCGAGAACGGCAAGATCGCCAACCTGGACTACTCGCGCTTCTGGGCACAGAAGCAGGGCAAGACCGCCAAGGCAACGCCGGGCAACCTGCTGATGAGTGGTGGCGACAAGAGCACCGCCGAGCTGGTGCGCGGCACCCAGAAGGGCATCCTGGTCACTCGTACCTGGTACATCCGCATGGTGGATCCGCAGACCGTGCTGCTGACCGGCCTGACCCGTGACGGCACCTTCTACATCGAGAACGGCCAGATCAAGCACCCGGTGAAGAACTTCCGCTTCAACGAATCGCCGGTGATCATGCTCAACAACATCGAAGAGCTGGGCAAGCCGGTGCGCGTGGCCGGTGATGAATCCAGCTACGTGATGATGATCCCGCCGATGAAGCTGCGCGATTTCACCTTCACCTCGCTGTCCGACGCGGTCTGATGGATCGCCGGGCCTGCCTGCGCTGGTTGGCCGCTGCCGCTTCGGCGGCGGCGCTGCCAGCCTGGGCGCAGTCAGGCCCGCGCAGTTCGCGCTACGACTTCTGGTTCACCCGCCTGCAGTACGACTCCGGCGACTGGGACGTGGACGCGCGCATGCCGTCCAACCTGATCACCTCGCTGATCGACTACACCTCATTGCGGGTGGATCCGCAGGAGCATGTTGTCGCACTGGCCGACCCACGCATGCTGGAAGCGCCGTTCTGCTACCTGGCCGGACACACCTTGGTGGAGTTCAACGCCGCCGAGCGGCAGAACTTCGTGCGCTACGTGCGCAATGGCGGCTTCGTCTTCGTCGACGACTGCAACCACGATATCGACGGCCTGTTCGCCACCTCGTTCGAGGCGCAGATGGGTCGCCTGTTCGGTCCGAAGGCACTGCAGAAGCTGCCCAACAGCCATCCGCTGTACCGCAGTTTCTTCCGCTTCCCCGATGGCCCGCCCGCCACCAGCTTCGAACTCAACGGCTGGGGCGACGACCTGGTGCACGACTACCTGAAGGGCATCGAGGTCGATGGCCGCCTGGGCCTGCTCTACAGCAACAAGGACTACGGCTGCGAGTGGGACTACGACTGGCGCAACAAGCGCTTCCTGGCCGAAGACAACACCCGCTTCGGCGTCAACATCGTGATGTACGCGTTGAACAATTGATAGGACCTGCACGCCCATGACCTCCCCCGACCTCGATTCCCTGCTGCCGCGCCTGCACGATCTGCGCGCCGCGCTTGCACGCGCAGTGGTGGGCCAGAACACCGTGGTCGAACAGCTACTGATCGGCCTGCTGGCCGGCGGCCACTGCCTGCTGGAAGGCGCCCCGGGACTGGGCAAGACCCTGCTGGTGCGCTCGCTCGGGCAGGCGCTGGAACTGCAGTTCCGGCGCGTGCAGTTCACCCCCGACCTGATGCCCAGCGACATCCTCGGTACCGAGCTGCTGGAGGAAGACCACGGCACCGGCCATCGCCATTTCCGCTTCCAGCAGGGCCCGATCTTCACCCACCTGCTGCTGGCCGACGAACTCAACCGTACCCCGCCCAAGACCCAGGCCGCGCTGCTGGAAGCGATGCAGGAGCGCACGGTCAGCTACGCCGGCACCACCTACGCATTGCCCGCACCGTTCTTCGTGCTGGCGACGCAGAACCCGATCGAGCAGGCCGGTACCTACCCGCTGCCGGAAGCACAGCTGGACCGCTTCCTGCTGCACGTTCTGGTGGATTACCCCAGCGAAGACGAGGAACGGCAGATTCTGGAACAGACCACCGGCGGCGCCACCGACGCGGTGCCGAAGGTGATGGATGCCGAGGCCGTGATCGCCCTGCAGGCCGCAGTACGCCAGGTGCATGTCAGCCCGGATGTGCTGGCCTGGATCACCCGCCTGGTGCGCGCCAGCCGCCCCGGCGAAGGCGCACCGGCGGCGATCAACCAGTGGGTGAAATGGGGCGCCGGCCCGCGCGCCGGGCAGTCGCTGGTGCTGGCGGCGAAAGCACGCGCACTGCTGCAGGGCCGCTTCGCCGCCACCCGCGAGGATGTGCAGGCACTCGCCACGCCGGTGATGCGTCATCGCCTGCTGCTGTCGTTCGCCGCCGAGGCCGAGCAGAAGCGTGCCGACGACGTGGTCGCCGCCCTGCTGCAGGCCGTGCCGTTCCCGGGTTGAGCCACGCGTGAACGCAGGTGCCCCGCTGACGTTGCCACCGGAACTGCGTGCGCGCCTGCGCACGCTGCGGTTGCGGCCGCGCCTGGCCAGCGGCGCAAGCGGCATCGGCCAGCACGCCAGCCGCAGCCGCGGTGCCGGTCTCGAATTCGCCCAGTACCGTGCCTACGAGCCGGGCGACGAACTGCGCCAGATCGACTGGAAGCTGTACGCCCGCTCGGATCGTTTCTTCGTGCGCGAATCCGAACGCGAAAGCCCGATCACGGTCTGGCTGCTGCTCGATGCCACTGCTTCCGCCGGCCAGGCCGATCGCGCGGCACCGCAGCGCACGCGCCTGGACCACATGCGCGGCGTGGCCGCGTGCGTGGTGGAGCTGGCCCTGCAGCAGGGCGACCGTTTCGGCCTACTGGCGATCAATGGCGATGGCCTGCAGCTGGTGCCCGCAGCGAACGGCGCACGCCAGCGTGATCGCGTGCATCTGCAACTGCATGCCCTGCAGGCACGCGGTGGCTGGCCTGCGGCCGATCGCCTGCGTCCCCTGTGGGAGCGCGTACGCCCGGGCGACCTGCTGCTGGCAATCGGTGATGGTTTCGACGAGGCCGGCATCACGCTGCTGGAGCAACTGGCCAGCGCACGCCGCGAAGTGGCACTGCTGCAGATCCTGACCGCCGACGAGCGCGACTTCCCGTTCGACGCCGGCCATCGCTTCCGCGACCCCGAGACCGGCGAGGAACTGCTGGGCGATGGTGCGGCGATCCGCGCCGACTACCTGCAGCGCTTCGCCGACGCACGCAGTGCGCTGCAGTCGCGCCTGCAAGCCAGCGGCATCGCCAGTGCCACCGGCTGGCTCGACCAACCGTTGGACCAGCCGCTGCAGGCACTGTTTGCCCGTGGGGGCGGCGGATGAACCTGCTGTTCCCGCTCGGCCTGGCTGCGCTCGCCGCATGGCTGCTGCCGCTGCTGATCCACCTCGCCCGCCGCCATCCGTACACACCGCTGGATTTCGCCGCGCTGCGCTGGCTGCGTGCACAGATCCGGCCGCGCCAGCGCATCCGCTTCGATGACTGGCCATTGCTGCTGGTGCGCCTGCTGTTGCTGGCCGCGCTCGCCTTGCTGCTGGCACGACCCGCATTGACCGGGCCCGCGCCAGCCCCCGCTGCGTGGACGGTCGTTGCTCCAGGGCTGGACGCGACCGCACTACGCGGGACCGCCGAAGCGGGCAACTGGCATTGGCTGGCGCCCGGTTTCCCGGCCATTGATCAAGTGCCACCTGCGTCCACGGCCTCCCTGCCCAGCCTGCTGCGCGAACTGGATGCACAACTGCCCCCGGGCACCGCATTGACCGTGCACGTTCCCGATCCCCTGCCCGGCCTGGACGGCGCACGCCTGCAGCTGTCGCGCGACGTGCGATGGCACACGCAGCCGATGCCGGCCACTGCGCAACCGAGTGCCGCGACGTCGCCGCGCCTACGCGTGCACAGCGATGCTTCGGCCACTGCCCAGCACTGGTTGAACGCACTGCAACGCGCGTGGGGTGTGCAGGCACCGCCCTCGCCCTTGGCCGGGGATGCTGTGCCCGAGCGCGGCGAAATCGGCGTGTGGAGCCGCAGCGATGCACTGCCAGCACACTGGCAGGCGTGGCTGCGCGATGGCGGTCGTGTCATGACTGCCGGCAAGCCTGCTGCCAGCGCCAGCATCCTGCTGCGCGACGCCCAAGGCGCACCGCTGCTGTGGCAGCAACGCATCGGCCACGGCTATGTGCTGGCGCTGCCGGGTGACTGGAATGCCGCCAGCAACGCTGCGCTGCGCGATCCGCAGTTGCCGCGTGCCCTGCTGCTGGCGCTGCAGCCGCCCACGGCTCCGCGCCTGGGCGATGCACGTGACCAGGCACCGCGCCGAACCGCATTGCCTGCTGCAACACCGCCGCTGCGAGAGCCGACGCCTTGGCTGTTGCTGGCCATCGTGCTGCTGTTCGCGCTGGAACGCTGGATGGCCAGCAGTAGCCGACGCAGGGGGCCCGCATGAACACCCTGCAGCACGCCTGGCAACGCGCGCGCCGCCGCCATGCGCTCGTCACCCTGCTGCTGGGCCTGCCGTGGGCGCTGGCCGCAACGGTGCTGGCGCTGCGCCTGGCGGGCTTCGACATCGCCTGCGTGGTCGGCACGATCGGCCTGCTCGCCTGCGCGGCCCTCGCCACTGCACGCGCCCGCCGGCTGGACCGCCAGTGGCTGCAGCGCCAGCTCGATGGCAGCGGCGCCAGCGAGGACAGTGCCGACCTGCTGTTCGCCGATAGCGCCACGCTCAATCCGCTGCAGCAGCGCCAGCGCGCGCATGTGCAGGCCACGCTGGAGCGCGCGATGCCGGAACTGCGTCCGCGCTGGCCGCGTGGGGCGTTGGCGCTGTGCTGGATCGCTGGCCTGGCCATCGTTGTGCTGGCACTCGGCTGGCCACGTTCGAATCCCGGTTCCGCGCCTGCCCGCACGTCGGCGCCTGGCAGCACCGCCGCCGCGGGCCCGCTGCACCTGCAGTCCACCCGCCTTCGCATCGACGCGCCGGCCTATACCGGCCAGGCCACGCTCACCCAGAATGCCTTGGACGCCAAGGTCGCCGCCGACAGCCGGCTGTCCTGGTCCCTGCGCTTCGACCGCGCACCGGACAAGGCATGGCTGCAGTTCCACGATGGTCGCCGGTTGCCACTGAGCGAGCACGATGGCCAGTGGCAGGCGCAGGATGTGGCACGCACGCCGGTGCTGTACCGCGTGGTGAGCGAACCGGCACTGGCAGAGACCCGCCTGCATCGGCTGGATGTAGTGGCTGACCGCGCACCCAGCGTGCGCGTGCTGGAGCCCGCGGCCAGCCTGGTACTGGGCACGCCCGGGCAACGGCAGTGGGCATTGCGCTTCGAGGCCAGCGACGATTACGGCGTGGCCGTGCAGGCAACGCTGTCGATCACCACCACCCAGGGCAGCGGTGAGAACATCACCTTCGTCCGCCGCAGCGTCAGCCTCACCGGCAATGGCGAGCCGACCGCACGGCGCTTCGCGCATACGCTGGATCTGGCTGCATTGGGCGCGCAGCCGGGCAACGATGTGATCGCCCAGCTGGAAGTGCGCGACAACCACACACCCACGCCGCAGACCGGGCGCAGCAGCAGCGTGATCCTGCGCCTGCCCAGCGCCGAGGTCGCGCTCGGTGCGGAGCTGGAAGGCCGCATCAAGAAGACCCTGCCTGCGTACTTCCGCAGCCAGCGGCAGATCATCATCGATGCTGAAGCCTTGATCCGGCAGCGTCGCAGTCTGGCTGCGGAAGGCTTCGTGAAGCGCAGCGATGCGATCGGTGTCGACCAGCGCATCCTGCGCCTGCGCTATGGCCAGTTCCTGGGCGAGGAAAGCGAAGGTGCGCCGAAGCCACCGCCGACCAGCGACCTGCCCACCAGCGATACGCCGGCCGCAGACGACCACGATCACGATCACGACCATGGCGCCGGGGCCGGGGCCGGAGCGCACGATGAGCATGGCCACGATCACGGCGGCAAGGCGTCCAATGCCGATACGCCACCGGTGTTCGGCAGCGACACCGACGTGCTCTCCGAATACGGCCACACCCATGACCACGCCGAGGCGACCACCCTGCTCGATCCGCAGACCCGCGCCACGCTGAAGGCCGCGCTGGACCAGATGTGGTCGGCCGAAGGCGAGCTGCGCCAGGGCCGACCGGAGCAGGCGTTGCCCTTCGCCTACAAGGCACTGGGCTTCATCAAGCAGGTGCAGCAGGCCGAGCGCATCTATCTGGCCCGTGTCGGACCGGAGCTGCCACCGATCGATGAGGGCCGCCGCCTCGGCGGTGACCGTGCCGGGCTGGCCAGTCGTGAACTGCCGCTGGCCGCCCGCACCCTGCCCGATCCAGCCATCGTCGAAGCCTGGCAGCGCCTCGGCGATGACACCGACGCGCCGGATCTGGATGCGCTCGCGGCCTGGCAGCAGCGCAACGCCGCCTACCTGCCCGATGCACTCGATCTGGCTGCGGCCATCGAGCAGCTGCGCATCGAGCCCGGTTGCCACGACTGTCGCCAGCGCCTGCGCGCACAGTTGTGGCGGGCGCTGCAGCGTCCGCTGCCGCAGGCGATGCGGCGCAGTGCCGCCGATGCGATGGGCCAGCGCTACCTCGACGCGCTGGAGGCGCAGCCATGAACGCCTCCGCTGTGAACCTGTGGATTGCGCTGGCCCTCGCCCTGATCGTGGTCATCGCCAGCGTGCGCCAGCTGCGAGGAAACACCGCGCACCCCGGCCGCCGGTGGATCGTGATCGCACTGCAGATCATCGTCGCCGCGCTGCTGTATTTCTGCCTGGTGCCGCCCACCCGCCAGCAACCTGCAGGCGGGCTGGTGGTGCTCGGAACCGATGCCGGCAAGGCCGGCGCGCTCCCGGCCAGCGAAGGCCCGCTGTTGCTGTTGCCGGAAGCTGCCGATGTGGCCGGCGCACAGCGCGTTCCCGACCTGGCCACCGCGCTGCGCCAGCATCCGGCGTCCACGCTGACCCTGGTCGGTGCGGGCCTGGTCGCGCGTGACCGCGACGCGGTGCTGCCACCGGATGTACGTTGGCAGGCCGCACCGGAGCCGCGCGGCTGGATCGTCCTGCAACCCCCTGCCGATGCCGCACCCGGTGCTCGTTTCGACGTGCACGCACAGGCGCGTGGTGCTGCAAAGGCGAAAGCCGAACTGCTCGACCCGGCGGGCAGCGTGGTTGATCGCACGGCGGTTGCCGAAGACGGCCGCGTGCAGCTCAGCGGCATCGCCCGCGCCGAAGGCCGCAGCGTGTTCCAGCTGCGCCTGCTCGATACCGAAGGCCATGTGGTGGACAGCGCGCCGGTGCCGCAGCAGACCCTGCCGGCCGCCCCCATACGGCTGCTGGTGCGTGCCAGTGCGCCGGGCCCGGAGTTGAAGTACCTGCGCCGCTGGGCCGCCGATGCCGGCATCCGCGTGCAGGTGCAGGCCGATACCGGCGCTGGGCTCAGCGTGGGTGATGGCGCGGTTTCGCTCGATGCTGCAACACTGGCACGCAGCGACCTGCTGCTGCTGGACGAACGCAGCCTGGCAGCGTTGAGTGCAGGCCAGCTGGCTACCGTGCGCCAGGCGCTGCGCGAGGGACTCGGCGTGCTGGTGCGCAGTGCAGGCGCACCTTCGGCCAGCGCGCGCCAGCGACTGCGCGATCTGGGCCTGCCAGTGCTGGGCGATGGCAGCAGCCACCTCCTTGAACTTCCCGGCGATGGCGAAAGCACGATCCTCGCCGCACGACGCGGCCCGCTCGCCGCCGGCACGTTGCCGACCGGCTACGGTGAGGAGGCCGACCGCCGTTCGCACAGTGCCACCCTGCCCGCGCTGGAAGCCCTGGCGCTGCAGGTGCCGGGCAGCAGCGCGCTGCTGCAGGATCGTGCTGGCAACGCCATCGGCGGCTGGCGCGCGGCTGGCAAGGGCCGCATCGGCCTGCTGCCGATGACCGACAGCTGGCGCTGGGTGCTGGCCGGGCGCGACGACCGCCACGGCGAACTGTGGAGCAGCGTGGTGGCCACGCTGGCGCGTGCACAGGGCAGCGCTGATGCGCTGTGGTCACCGCAGCCGATCAGCTGGGCAGGCGAACGGCAGACGCTGTGCGGCGTGCAGGCGCCGCTGCAGGTCTTCAACGAAGGTGGCGACGGAGTACCGCTGGTCGTCGATGGCGCGACCTCGACCCTGCGCTGCGCCGGCTGGTGGCCACGTGACGCAGGCTGGCAGCGCCTGCAGCATGGCGACAGCATCGTCTGGCGCTATGTGTTCGACCCAAGAGCCGCGACCGTGCTGCATCGGCAGGCAATGATCGATGCGACGACTCAGGCGTTGGTCTCCAGCACGCCGGCGAACGCATTGGTGATGCAACCCGTGCCAGGATCGCGCTGGCCGTGGTGGCTGGCGTTCGTGCTGTGCGCCTCGCTGCTGTGGTGGCTGGAACGGCGGCGCATGCACGCCCCTCGATTGACGCAACCAGCACCGTAGGGCAGGCGACGGCAGGTAGCCCCCTCCTCGATAGTCCGCCTCTGCGCATATCAACAACAGGCGTGCCCGGATCGGGCAGTGCCGGAACCGCTGGGTTTGCCCTGTACCGGCCACCCAAGGCAGACTGGTACGCGGACGGACAGCTCCATTGGAGGGAGCCATGATCGACACGATGTCGTGTGCATCACGCACATTCCCATTCCCATCCCCTGCCATCGCGTATCGTCAGCCTTCGGCCGGGGTGCGCCGATGAGCGTCTTCATCATCGTCAAGATCATCCTGCTGCTCGTGGCGCTGGTGGCTTGGCTGAACTACCAGTCGCGGCGCAAGGACAACCAGAATGCGCTGGCCGCCCTGCGCCGCACCCAGGTCGTCCGTGAACTGCAGGACGACGAAGCGCTGGCCCTGGAGTCCCTCCGCGTCGCCCACGGCCTCGCGTGGGAAACCGGTGTGCGTCGCCTGCGTGGCCGCTTCAGCCGCCACGGCATCATCGCCAACGGCGTCGAAACACTCCACGACACCCTCGGGGGCGTGGACGTGCTGCTGCCCTACGATGCGCCCTTGTTCCTGGCCGAGGACAACGACGCCGACGTTGTGCTGACGGAGCGCCAGGCCATCGTGGTGCGGCTCAATGATTTTTCCGTTGTCGAAGGACGCAGCCGCAGCCTGCACGACGGCCGCGGCGACGGGCTCCCGCCTGGTGCCCCGCCACTGCCCGCGCCCCCGTCGCTGGCCGCCCAGCCGGTCACGACACTGGAAGAGCGTGCCGAGACCTTCGAGGAAGCGCAGCTGCGGCGGCGGCCCGCGTTCGGATGGCTGCCCGCTGGCTTCTGGATCGTCGCGCTTTCACTGCTGTTGACGGCCACCATCGCCGACCTGGGAGATGCGTTGCCGCTGGTCATGCTGCTGGCCATTGCGGCGGCCCTGGCCGGTATCGTGTGCCAGCTCCGCCCGCCGCTGCGCAAGATCCGGCCTGGCCGGGTCCGTCGCGTAGAGGGCGTCCTGCATCGGCTGGAGATGCCCAATCCGATGAATGCCGCGCTGCGGCTGCAACGCTTCTTCGTCGGCGACAGCCTGCAGGTACAGGTCCCGGTGCACTGGCAGCAGTGCGGGCGCCTTCCGCTGCAGCAGACCGTGCAGCTGGACATCGCCCAGGACACCGGCGACGTCCTGTCGATCGGCCCGCACTGGTCGCGGGTGGATGAACAGCGCCGTTTCCCGCCGATCCGCTGGGGCGGCACTCTGCTGCTCCTGGTGATCGCGCTGCTGGGGGCGGTGACCGCACTGCTGGCCGGTGACGGCGACGACCTCCGCCTGGCCTGGCATGGGCTGCAGGGCACCCAGACGCGGACTGACAGCCGTGCCGACAGCGTGCTGCAGGATCCTCCGCAGCCCGGTGACCGCGTGCGGCTCAGTGGAGAAGGCCAATGCGAACTCGCGTTGACCCCGCTGGCCGATACCGGCACGGAGGTGGTGCTTCCGGACTGCGCGCGGATGCGCTGGGGCGCCACCACGGTGGTGCTGCCTGCGCTGGCGGTGCCCGACCCGCTGCTGTCGCTGTATCGCGGCAGTTTCGTCGATGCGCAGAAAGACGGCTATTCGACGATGCTGCGCATGCTGATGATGCAGCAGATCAGCGATCCCTATCAGCAGGCGCTGATGGCCGCGCGCGGCGAGCAGCAGATAGTGACGGCGCTCGGCCGCATGATCGATACGGTCGAAGCCGCCTGCGCGGTCGGCCTGCGTGACTGCGCAGGGTTGCAGCAGTCCATCGTTCGCGCGCTCGGTGCATCGGTGGAGGTGGACGGCCAGGACACTGCACTGGACGACTGGCCGAAACTGGCCCAGCACATGCGCCGGCTGGCCACGGAGGGCGAGGACGGTATGTACATGACCGGCAGCGACCTCGCCGCACTGCGTGGAATCGCCCGCGAGCATGCCGGTGCCGCCATCGCCACCCGATTGGCAGCGCTCACACCGCAGTTGATCAGCCTGCAGCGCGGCGGCGTGGTGCTGGAAACCCCCGATGACCTGCGTGACGGAGCGCAGCACGCACCGCGGGACCCCGTGCGTTCCGACACCCTGCTCGATCACTGGCAGGAGGCAGGGGCGGTGGTCGCAACCCCTGTACCGTTCTCGTTGCAGGGGCTCGTGCTGTCCACCCGGCAGGACGCAGGCGGTCTGCGCCTGCGTGTGGAACCCGGCGCCTCCGATGACCGCATCCAGCGTGCAGTGGCCAGCAGCCTGATGCTGCTGCTGTCACTGACGCTGATCGTGGTGCAGGCGGCCCTGCTGGCGCGGGGCATCCTGCGCGCCCGCGCCCGGCGACGCGCGCTGGACGCCGACCTGCAGTCACGCCCGGCACCGGGCCAACCGGCCTGAGCGGCGCGGCTACTTCACCGGCGGCGCGTCGCCAGCATTCTGTTCCTGGGAGAACAGCAGCGCGCGCCGCTGCTGCTCCGCACTGAGTTCCGGCGGTGGCCGCGCCACGGCGGCCTGGATCTGCGAAGGTCCACCCGTGAGCTTGTTCACGCCCTTGGCGGCCGCCATGACCCCCTTGACCACACCCATCATGATGTAGCCGCCACTCATGCTGACCTGCTCCGGCGACGGCGGTTCGCTCCAGTCGCGGCTGAAACGGTTGTCGCCGAACTTCACCGGGTTCTTGAAGCGGTACAGGTCCAGCGGCTCGTCTTCAGGCTTGAGCGCACGCACTTCGCCGAGAGTGGTGACGTTGTCCTGCGGCAGTGCGGTGGAAACCGGCGTGGTGGTTGCCGCCGGCGCATCTGCAGGAGGCTTGGGCGCCGGGTCGGGCACCACTACCGGCGTGGACTGCTGTGCCTGCGCGATGCCAGCCAGCAGCATGCCGGCCAGGACTGCTCCCTGCGTTCCACGTCGTGCCACAGCCATCCACCCTGTTGGTTGCGTCCAGCACCCAAGGATACGGATGCAGGCTTCAGATTTCGTTGCTGCGTCGGTGGCTGTTCAGCCAGGGGAGATGCTTTGATGACATGGCCTGCGCGCACTGAACGGTTCACTCCATCCCATGATCGTGTCTCACATCCTGAGACGTCTTTGTGGTGCCATGTGACCCCTCGTAAAACGTCCCGGCTCCATCTTCCATGGCTTACGAACTCGCCAAGCGCACCGCCGATGCCGAGCAGAAGCTCGCCACCCGCGATGGCCTGCCCGCCCGTGACGGCGCCCTGCTCAGCGCGCGCCTGCAGCGCCGCTACCAGGACCGCATTACCGGCAGCTTTGCCCTTCCCGGCCGGGAAGGCCGCTATGCGCCCATTCCCGATTCGGTTCCGCCGGCCCTGGCTGCCGCGCTGAAGGCGCGGGGCATCGAGCAGCTCTACAGCCACCAGGCCGAAGCCTGGGAGGCCAGCCAGCGCGGCGAGCACGTGGCCATCGTCACCCCCACCGCCAGCGGCAAGTCGCTGTGCTACACCCTGCCGGTGGTCAGCGCGGCGATGCAGGACAAGGCCAAGGCGCTGTACCTGTTCCCGACCAAGGCGCTGGCCCAGGACCAGGTGGCCGAGCTGCTGGAGCTCAACCGCGCCGGCGATCTGGGGGTGAAGGCCTTCACCTTCGATGGCGATACCCCCGGCGATGCACGCCAGGCGATCCGCCTGCACGGCGACATCGTGGTCTCCAACCCGGACATGCTGCACCAGGCGATCCTGCCGCATCACACCAAGTGGGCGCAGTTCTTCGAGAACCTGCGCTACATCGTCATCGACGAGGTGCATACCTACCGCGGCGTGTTCGGCAGCCACGTCACCAACGTGCTGCGCCGGCTCAAGCGCATCTGCGCGTTCTACGGCGTGCAACCGCAGTTCATCCTGTGCTCGGCCACCATCGGCAACCCGCAGGCGCATGCCGAGGCACTGATCGAGGCACCGGTCACCGCCATCACCGAGTCCG
The DNA here is from genome assembly GCF_040256885.1 of Stenotrophomonas riyadhensis. Taxonomy (NCBI): domain Bacteria; kingdom Pseudomonadati; phylum Pseudomonadota; class Gammaproteobacteria; order Lysobacterales; family Lysobacteraceae; genus Stenotrophomonas; species Stenotrophomonas riyadhensis. Next base: position 94,101 of record NZ_CP155568.1, on the reverse strand, counting down.
GCGCGCCCAGCGGCCCCAAGCAGGTGCTGCTGTGGAACCCGCCGGTGATCAATCCGGACCTGGGCCTGCGCGCCTCGGCGCGCTCGCAGAGCAACCGCATCGCACGCATTGCGATCAAATCCGGGCTGAAGACCCTGGTGTTCGCGCAGACACGCTTGATGGTCGAGGTGCTGACCAAGTACCTGAAGGACATCTTCGACCACGACCCGCGCAAGCCGCCGCGCATCCGCGCCTACCGTGGCGGCTATCTGCCCACCGAGCGCCGCGAGACCGAGCGTGCGATGCGCGCCGGCACCATCGACGGCATCGTCAGCACCTCGGCGCTGGAACTGGGCGTGGATATCGGCAGCCTGGACGTGGTGATCCTCAACGGTTATCCGGGCAGCGTGGCCGCCACCTGGCAGCGCTTCGGCCGCGCCGGCCGCCGCCAGCAGCCGGCGCTGGGGGTGATGGTGGCCAGCTCGCAACCACTGGACCAGTACGTGGTGCGCCATCCGGATTTCTTCGCCGAGGCCTCGCCCGAACACGCACGCATTGCGCCGGACCAGCCGCTGATCCTGTTCGACCACATCCGCTGCGCAGCCTTCGAGCTGCCGTTCCGGGTCGGCGATGGCTTCGGCCCGATCGACCCGGAAGTGTTCCTGGAAGCGCTGGCCGAAACCGAGGTGATCCACCGCGAGGGCGAACGCTGGGAATGGATCGCCGACAGTTATCCGGCCAACGCGGTCAGTCTGCGTGCGGTGGCCGATGGCAACTTCGTGGTGGTCGATCGCAGCGATGGCCGCCAGCAGATCATCGCCGAAGTGGATTACTCCGCCGCCGCGCTCACCCTGTACGAGGGCGCCATCCACATGGTGCAGTCCACCCCGTACCAGGTGGAGACGCTCGACTGGGACGGCCGCAAGGCCTATGTCACCCGCACGCATGTGGATTACTACACCGACAGCATCGACTTCACCAAGCTCAAGGTACTGGACCGCTTCGACGGCGGCGTGGCCGGCCGTGGTGATTCGCATCATGGCGAAGTACACGTGGTACGCCGCGTGGCTGGCTACAAGAAGATCCGCTACTACACCCACGAGAACATCGGCTACGGGCCGGTGAACCTGCCCGACCAGGAACTGCATACCACTGCGGTGTGGTGGCAGCTGCCGCAGGCACTGTTGCTGCGCGCCTTCGCCAGCAAGCAGGATGCGCTGGATGGCTTCCTTGGCGCCGCCTATGCGCTGCACATCGTCGCCACCGTGGCGGTGATGGCCGATGCGCGCGACCTGCAGAAGTCGGTCGGCAACGGCGATGGTTCCTGGTTCGCGATCGCCGACCAGAGCGGCCGTGGCCAGCTGCGCGGCAGCGAGGGCGATCCCGGCGTCGTCGAGCTGCTGCAGGAATTCGTGCCCACCGTGTATCTGTACGACAACTTCCCCGGCGGCGTCGGCCTGAGCGAACCGCTGTGGCAGCGCCAGGCCGAGCTGGTGCAGCGCGCGCGCGAACTGGTGCAGCGCTGCGACTGCAAGGCCGGTTGCCCGGCCTGTGTCGGCCCGGTGCTGGCCGCGCAGGAAGAGGAGGACACCTCGCCGCGTGCGCTGGCGCTGCGCGTGCTGGATCTGTTCGATGCCGAGGCCTGCCAGCACGTACGCGACGTGGTGGTGACCGCGCGCGACCCGATGGAGCTGCTGGCCCCGTGAGCCTGAGCCTGGACAAGCTGCGCCTGCTGCGGAAGCAGGCCGGTGACCCGAAAGCAGTCACGCCGGTGACGCCCGAGCCGCCAGCGCCGGCCCCGGTAGCCGCCAACGATGCACAGCAGCCACCGGCCGAGCGTTCGGTGTTCGCCTGGGTCGAGCAGGAGATCCGCCACAAGCCGACCGGCGCTGCTGCGCCCGTGACAGCCGCCGCACCGCTGCGTCGGCCGGAAGTGGGCAGCCTGCATCGCCTGCTCGGCCTGCGTTCGCGGGGTGGAGCCGCGCCGGCACGCGCCAGCGCGCAGGATCGCCAGCTGCCCGGTGAGGAGATCGCACCGGGCCTGTTCCTGATCGAATCGCTGCAGCCGCAGCCCATTCCGGCACAGCCGCTGTCGCTGGATTTCGCCCGCCGCGAAGGCGAACACGTATCCCCGCGCGACCTGCTGTTCTTCGATACCGAAACCACCGGCCTGGCCGGCGGCACCGGCACCCGCGCCTTCATGATCGGCGCCGCCGACTGGCATGTGTGCCCGCAACGCGGCGAAGGCCTGCGCATCCGCCAGCTGCTGATGGCGACGATGGCCGCCGAGGACGCGATGCTGGCCACCTTCGCCCGCTGGCTGCAGCCCTCCACCGTGTTCTGCAGCTACAACGGCCGCAGCTACGATGCGCCGCTGCTGAAGGCGCGCTACCGGCTGGCCCGCCAGCGTTGCCCGATCAGCGCGCTGGATCACGTCGACCTGCTCTATCCGACCCGCCGCCGCTATCGCGGCACGTGGGAGAACTGCAAGCTGTCCACCATCGAACGCCAGCTGCTGCGCGTGGTGCGCGAAGACGACCTGCCCGGTTCTGAAGCGCCGGGCGCATGGCTGCGTTTCCTGCGCGGCGGCGACGCCGTGAACCTGCGCCGGGTAGCCGACCACAACCACCAGGACGTAGTGACCCTGGCCCTGCTGCTGCAACGGTTGGTACGCGAGGAGCAACGCGAGCGCGAGACGCTGGCATTGGTTGGGCAGTAAGCGTTGACGCGGCCTGACGGTGGCAGCGGTGACACTGCCGCCACCATCCACGCCTGGAGCCCGACGATGCGCCTCAATCCCCTGGTCCTGCTCGCCATCCTGCCCTTGGCCGCCTGCAGTCACGCTGGCAGCAGCACCTCTCACGATCCCGCGCCAGCACCCGTGGCCGATGCCGCGCACGAATGCAGGCCGGAGGCGCTGGAAGCCTTCACCGGCAAGACCGCCGACGAAGCCACGATCAAGAAACTGGTGGCTGACAGCGGCGCGCGCGGTGCACGGGTGGTCAAACCCGGCATGGCGGTGACCATGGACTTCCGCCAGGACCGCGTGACCGTGCAGGTGGATGCGCAGAACCGCATCGAACGCGCCAGCTGCGGTTGATCGCCTCAGGGGAGTGCCGGCCGCTGGCCGGCACCCCACATTGCAAGCCAGCGGCCGGCACTACCGCTCAGAGTCGCTCGGCCTTGCCGCTGGCCAGTGCGCGCGCGATCACCTGCTGTGCCTGCTGCGATGCCTGCGCATGCACGCGCGCCTGGCGCTCGCCCAACGCGGCCTGTTGGCTGCCCAGTGCCGCCTGTCGGTTGGCCAGTTCAGACTGCTGTCTGGCCAGGCGCTGCATGTCACGGGTACGGCCGGACTGCGCGGCCTCGCTGCGGGCTTCCTGCATCGCACGACGTGCCTCGGCGGCGGCCTCACGTGCAGCCTCTCGCGCCACGGCCATATCGCTGGTCGCGCCGCGCGCCGCCTTCGCCGCTTCCGCCGCCGCCTCGCGGTTGATGTCATGCGCGGCCATCGCGCTGCGCGCGGCCTCGGCAGCGGCCAGTGCGATGCGGCGTGCCTCCTCGCTCTGCAGACGCCCCATCTCGCCCATCTGCCTGCCGAGTTCGCCCTGCTCGCGACCCAGCGCACTCTGCTGGCGGCCCAGTTCGCTCTGCTGGCGGCCCAGATCGGCCGCGCCGCTGTAGGCACGCTGCAGAGTCTGGATCATCATCGGATCACGCACCACGTAGCGCTTGTCGCCCTGGCGGAACCACAGCGCCGGACCCTTGCCGAGCTGCCTGCGGGCCACCGTCACGTCGTCCATGCCGCCGTTGGCGAAGGTCGAATCGCCATCGACCAGCACGAAGGCCTCCCGGGGCGACTTGCCCAGATCGAGGCGACCGTAGGTCGTGATGGAGGTGGTGGTCGTGCCGTCATGGTCCTCATCCATGCCAGAGGCATCGTCGAGGTAGGCCACGTCGGCATCATCAGGACCGGACGGTTCTTCCACATCAGCCGGCTCGACCGGCGGCGCGGGCGCCACCGGCACGGCCGGAATGCGCGCGGACGAAGGCGGTGCGGGCGGCGCTTTCGGAGCCTTCGGCGGCGGCGGTACCACCGCCTTCGGTGCCGCCGGAGGCGCAGGCGGTGCCGGTGGCACTGGCGCAGCGACCAGCCGCATCGGCGCCACGCCCACCAGCACCACGGCGGCGGTCAGCGCCATTGCCAGAATGCGCGGGCAGGCCCGGCGCGGCTGCAGCGAGAGCAGGCGGCGCTTGAGGCTGGTGGTGTTCGGTGCAGCACTCGCCACGCCCAGATGCGGCTGCGGTGCCACGCCCAGCTGCAGCAGCAGCCGGCCATAGGCCTGACGGCTGGCGCCATGCTGGCCAACCACGGCCGCATCCACCGCTTCCTCGCGGGCCTGTGCGTATTCGCGCACCGACAGACGCAGCAGCGGGTGGAAGAAGAACAGGTGCTGGGCCAGTGCGGGCAGCAGGCCCCACTGCAGGTCACGCCGCTGCAGGTGCTGCAGTTCGTGGGTCAGTGCCAGGTCCAGCGCATCACCCTGCAGGGCGTTGTCGCCGGCCGGCAGCAGCAGCACCGGGCGGAACGGCCCGACCAGCTGCGGTGCGTCCACCTGCGTGCTCATCCACAACCGCGGCGCAGGACGCACGCCGTGCGCATCGGAGGCCAGCTGCAGGGCCTGCACCAGCGCCTCGTCCTCGCAGGGATAGGCGGCGGCCAGCAGCGCGCGGCAGCGGCGCCATTCACCGAAGGTGCGCAGGGCCATCAGCAGCACGCCAGACATCCACAGCGCGGCCAGTGCAACGGCCCACCACGCCACTGCCGGCACCTCCGCTGCAGGCATCGGCATCGTCGCCAGCAGCTGCGCCGAGGCTTCCGGCGCCAGCGGGTAGACCAGATCTGCGGCAACGTCGGTGGCGGTCATCGCCACCGCCTGCGGTGCCGGCAGCCAGGCCAGCTGCAGAGGCTGGCTCCAGAACAGGCCGAGCACGGCCTGCAGCGACACCAGCCACCACAGGCGGCAGCGGGTGGCCGCCGACAGCGACGGCAGCGCGCGGCACACGCCGTACACCAGGGCCACCAGCAGCACGGTCTGCAGGCTGGTCCAGCCCAGCCGTTCCAGCAACGGGATCAGCATTGTGGTGTCCATGGCTCAGCCCTCGTGGCGACGCGATTGGAGTTGGGCGACCAGCGCTTCCAGCTCGGCCAGCTCGTTGTCGCTGACCTGCTGGCGCTGCGACAGGTAGGCCACGAACGGCGACACCGAGCCCTGCAGGGTGTTGTCGACGAACTGGGCCACGGCACCCTGCAGCACGCTCTCCGGGCCACGGGTGGCCTGGTAGCGGTAGACGCCGTCCTGCTGCTGGCGCTGAAGATACCCCTTCGCCCGCAGCCGCTCCATCATCGTCAGCACGGTGGAGCGGGCCAGGCCGCGGGCCTCGCCGTAGCCGCTGGCAACCTCGCCGACGCTGGCCGGCGCATGTTCATCGATGTACTGCAGCAGGGCCAGCTCCTGGTCCCCGATCGTCTTGCCACGCATGACACCACTCCCTTGACTACACGTGTCGCCACTTTCTGCGTGACGACAACTGTAGTCAACCCCCCGGAAGTCATGGGCCGACGAACGGTCGGGGGACGCCGCCCGGCTCAGTACTCCACCCGATACCCGATCGAGAAGGTCCGCCCTGCCGCCGGCAGGCTGGACATCTTTCCGTAGGTCGCCTCGGCCTGCTGGCCATAGACCGTGCGGTAGTCACGATCAGCCAGGTTGTAGATGCCCGCGCTGAAGCGGCCGCCTGCCAGCGGCAGTTCGCCGATCAGGTCGAACACCGCATAGCCGTGGATCTTCGCCGCCGGGGTAGCGCGGATGCTGGGACTGATCGCTGCGAGCGGCGCATCGCGCGAGGCACGATCGGTCCCGCCCACCACTTGTCCCTGCAAGCGCAGCAGGCTGTCATTGGCGAAGCGCCACTGCCCATGCACACCCGCCTTCAAGGGTGAAACGCGGAACGCATTGAGCTCACGCCAACGCCCGGCAGCATCGCGGTACTGGCCCCGGGTGCTGGCAAGGCTTGCGCCCAGCTCCAGCTGCGCCGTCGGCGTGTAGCGCAGGTTGGCCTCCACGCCCCACACGCGCTCATCAGTGTCGGCCACCGACACGCTGTAGTCGCGGTTGAACTGCACGGTCTTGTCCGAGCGGTTGTAGAACGCGGTCACCGCGCTCTGCAGCGATGCATCGCTGCGGCGCCAGCCCAGCTCATAGCTGTCGACCTTGATCGGGCCGACGTTGCGGCTGTCGATGACGAAGCTTGCCGGTACATCGCGCAGCATGCGCTGGGTGTCCGGCAGGCTGAAGCCCTGCGAGACGTTGGCGAACAGCTGTTGCGATGCATCCAGCCGGTACACCACGCCGGCATTAAACAGGGTCTGCGAGTGGCGCACGCGGCCGCCCCGCAGCAGGTGCGGCGTGTACCCCGCAACGGCGTCGGCCGTGATCGCTTCGGTGTAGGGAAGCGAGTCTTCTACGCGGTTGCGCAGGATCTGGTGGCGCAGGCCGGCCTGCATGCTGAAGCGCTCACTCAGCGAATGGTCGGCCTGCAGGAACAGGCCGGTGGTATCCACGCGCACGTCCGGCCCCATCGCGTACTGCGCGGTGGGCTGGTAATCGAGACCGTTGCTGGCGATGAAGCGGTTGATGTCATACATCTGCCCGCGCTGGCTGTCCTGCTCGCGCTCGTGGTCCACGCCGTACGACAGCTGCAGGCTGCGGCCCGCCACGTCGAAGCCCTTGTGCAGCGCGGTGCGCAGGCCCCACACATCGATATCGGTATTGGACTGCATCGCCACATAGGCGAAGCCACCGCGCAGTGCCGGGTGCACCAGCGTCGACACCGACGGGAACCAGCGGCCCTGCTCGTTGCGGTAATAGGCTTCCACGCTCAGTTCCTGCCCGCCCAGTACATCGCGGTTGCGGTACTGCGCATTCACTCCCTGGTGCCGGGTACGCGGCTGCGCCTCCAGCAGCAGGCCGGGCAGCGCCTGGTGGCTGGGCGTGAATGCTGGGTTGAACAGCGCAGTCAGGCGCGGGCCATAGTCGGGGCCATGATCACTGTCCTGCTGATCGTCGAACCAGCGCACGCCCACGCTCAACTGCTGGCTGTCCGTCGGGGTCCAGTCAAAGCGCGCATTGAGTTCGCGGGTCTCGGTGTCCTGCCGATCGGTCTGCGCGATCTCCGGACCGATACGGCGGCCATGCGCATCCAGCGATGCGCCCTGCCGGCCATAGGCGAAGCCGAACGCGCCACTGAACTGATCGCCGCGCACGGTCATGGTCTGCGCTGCGTTCCAGGCCAGCGTGTCACTGGACAGATGCGAGGGACTGCGCAGGCCGAACTGGCTTGCCAGCTGGACCGGCTGATCGCCGGGCTGCAGGGTGATGATGTTGATGATGCCGCCACTGGCACCGGCGCCATACAGCGCGGTGGCGCCGGAGATCACCTCGATGCGCTCGATCATGGTCGGCGAGATGCTGTTGAGCTGGCGCGACCCATCGCGTGCGCCGGTCAACGGCACGCCATCGATCATCACCTGCACGCTGCGGCCACGCATGGTCATGCCGTAGTTGCTGGTGGTCCCGCTGGCCGGCGCCAGCGACGGCACCAGCTGGCCGAGGATGTCGGCGGTGCTGCGCCCGGCGGTGATCTGCTGGGCAATCTGCTCACGCTCGATGGCATACACGGTGCCGGCGATCTCGGCTACGCTGCGTGCGCCTCGCACGGCGGTGACACTCACCGCATCCAGTTGCCGGGTGCCAGCCGTAGCGGACGTATTCTGCGCCGCCAGCTGGCCACTGATGGCCAACGCCAGCATCGCCAGCGGAAGGGTTGCTGCGGTCTGCCGCATGGTGTCCTCGTTGCGTATCAGGGGGAATCGATAGGCGCTGCGAAGCGGCGCATCAGCGGCCGGCACAGCAGCAACCCGAGCGCCGAAACTGCCGCCAGCGCGATGTAGTAGATGGGGTAGCCCAGGCCCTTGGCGAGGAAGCCGGACAACGCGCCGCCGATGAAATTGACCAGCAGTTCGAAGCACACGAGCAGGGTGAAATCAGTGCCGGCCTGGGCACGCGAACTGACCCGCATGAACAGGGCATACAGGCTGGTCATCGCCACATAGCGCAGCGCCAGCAGCGCGATCACCAGCGCGCCCAGGCCCCACCGTGACGTCGCCATCGCACCGCTGTAAAGCATCAACGCCAGCAGTACATACAACACGGTGCGCCACCAGCCAGCGTGCATCAGCAACTGCTCGGCCCGGCGCTGCTTGAGCAGCCAGGCGGCGGCCACCGCAGCCAGCATGCCGGTACCGGCACCACCCACCGAGATCAGCAGCCCGATCTCGGTCAGGCTGAACTGCTGGTCGACCAGCAGCGGATTGATCATCGCCATTGCGGGTGCTTCCACCAACCGATACAGCACGATCAGCAGCAGCGCCCAGCGCAGTTCGCGACGACGCAGCGCACGCAGGATGCTCGGCTGCGGCGCGTCGGGCCTGGCCGGCGTTTCGTTGATCTGCTGCACTGCCAGCAGGGTCAGTGCGCTCATTGCCGCCAGGCTCAGCAGGGCCACGCTCCAGCCGCGGGTTTCATACAGCCACAGCACACCGGCGCCACCGATCATGCTGCCCAGGGCCACGCCCACGCTCTGCGCCATGCTGCCCAGCCGGTGCTCGGCCGGCGCCAGCGCCTCCACGGTATAGCCGTCGATGGCGATGTCCTGGGTGGCGGCAATGGTCGAGATCCACATGCCGACCAGCACGAACACGACCAGGCCATGATCCAGGCCGGTGAACGCCAGCACCAGGATGCCGGCCAGCAGCAACAGCTGGGTCAGCCACAGCCAGCTGCGGCGGCGACCGAGGGCCGGCAGATGCCAGCGGTCCACCAGCGGCGCCCACAGGAACTTCAGCGCCCACGGCAGGTAAAGCAGCGACAACATGCCGATCCAGCGCAGATCCACGCCCTGGCTGCGCAGGATGGCCGGCACCGCCACGTTGTAGAAATACAGGGGCAAGGCATGCGCCATGTACAGCGCGACGATCACGCCCAGGCCGAACGGCGAAGCGGCGGCGCGCTCAGTGCGCATCAGCCTGCTCCAGGTGCTCGCCAATCCAGCGCATGCCCGCGCCGGCATCGGCGGTGACGAAGTACGGCACGGCCCAGGCCGCATGCAGCGCCGGAGTGTCCAGCCGCTGCTGCTCGGCGGCATCGCTGGCGATGCGCACCAGGCCCCGGCAGTACTGCCGGAAGGCGGCCTTGTACCGCTTGTACCAGACCGCCTGCAGGGCACGGTAGTCGTCGCAGAAGGTGGCACCGGGCGCGGTGCTGGCAACGAAGTAGAAGGGGCGGTGGGCATCGATCAGCGCCTGCACGCGGTCCAGCCAGTACCGGATCTGGTGCGCATCCACCGCGCCATGGAAGACGGCACGCAGCACCACCGCCTCGTTGATCACCAGACCCATCGCCATCGACCTTCTTGCTGAACAGGGGAAAGGGGCAGCGAGCCCCCGCAAATGAGAATAATTTGCAATACCATTGAAAGTTTAGGCGCGACAAAAGAAAATTTAGGCACGACAGCATTCGCGGGTGCCTTGCATGCAGGTCTATTCCTGCGCCGAACTGATGAGCGCCGCCCACGCGCTGGGCGGCCGGGTCGACTTTGAATCGGGCCTCCCCGATGCGCTGCCGGTGCTGGCCGGCTGGCAGCAGGTGCAGTCGATGGACAGCGGCCTGGTGCTCTACCTCAGCCGCAGCCAGGACATGGTCGGCGGCCGCAGCCAGAACTGCCTGCCTGCGGGTATCACCGCCAGTTTCCTGCTGCAGGGGCAGGCCGAAGTGGTCATCGCCAACCAGCGCTTGCAGATGGACAGCCGCCGGGACGGGAGCCCGGCGATGCTGGTCCACCTTCGTGAGGAGGAAGCGTTCCAGCGCCATTGGCAGGCGGGTCGTGAGGAAACCAAGGTCAGCCTGCACCTCGGCCAGGACTGGTTGTCGCGCCAGCTCGATGGCATTGCATCGGCCGGACTCACCCGCCTGCGACTGAGCCACGCACGCAACCAGGCGTGGCAACCGCCTGCGCCACTGCTGCGGCGGGCCGCAGCGTTGTTCGGGGCGGAAACGGCGGAGCCGCCTCTGCTGGCCAGCCTGCAACGCGAGAGCTTTGCGCTGGAAGTCGCGGCCAGCGTGGTTCGATCCGTGATCGCCGAACGCGAGGCGCCTGCCCCCAGCGCGCATCTGCGGCGTTGCGTGGACCAGTTGCAACAGTGGCTGCAGAGCGGCGAGGCCGATGGCCTGACCATCAACCAGATGGCGCGCAGGCTGGGTACGAACGCCGTCGACCTGCAAAGCACCTTCCAGCAGCTGCACGGCAGCAGCATCGCCGCCTGGCTGCGTGCTCTGCGCCTGCAACGGGCACACGATGCCCTGCTGCAACGACGGGTGTCAGTGGACGTGGCGGCCAGCCTGGCCGGGTACGCCCATACCAGCAGCTTCAGTGCCGCGTTCAAGCGGCAGTTCGGAAGGTCTCCTTCCCGGATCCGCTAGCCGCAGCAGGCACGCCCCGCGCACACAACCAGTACCTGCCTCGCAGCGCAGGTACTGCTTAAACCTTTTACGCACCCGCTGCATCCGATCCTCGACGCCCCCGCCGGAATTCCGCATGTTCCGCCCAACGCTTCGAGTCGTGCTCATGCTCATCAGTGCCCTGCCCTTCGCCGCCATCTCCGCCAGCCAGGACCAGGCCAACGACCAGACCCGCCGCCTGATCCGCCAGATCATGCTGGAGCAGCGCATTCCCGGGCTGCAGGTCGCCGTGGTCAAGCAAGGGCAGATCGTGCTCTCCGAAGCCTATGGCCTGGCCAATGTCGAGAACGGTGTGCTTGCCTCGCGCGACACCCGCTTCCCGCTCAATTCGGCCACCAAGGCGTTCACCGGCGTGGCTGCCGCGCAGCTGGCACAACAGGGGCAACTGGATCTGGACGCGCCCGCCTCGCGTTACCTGGATGATCTTCCGGCCACATGGAGGGAGGTGCGCGTGCGTCAGTTGCTGGCACACACCTCGGGACTGCCGGACATCCTGGATGCAGGCGGACTGCTGGGAGGGGGCTCCGAAGCGCAGGCATGGACGGCAGTCACCGCGCGCCCCATCGAAGCAGCGCCCGGGCAGCGCTTTGCCTACAACCAGACCAACTATGTGCTGCTGGCACGGATCATCGCGCAGCAATCGGGCATGTCCTACGAACGCTTCCTCGCCAGCGGTCAGTTCGGCAGCGCGCGCATGGCCCGCACCACCTTCGGCGACAGCTATGACCTGATTCCGGATGTGGCGACGATGTACAGCCTGGCTCCGCGCGCCACCGATGCGGCCGACATGCCGCCGCGCCTGTCGCATTGGTTCTACGACATGCCGCCGAGCCTGTGGGCTGGCGGCGGCATCCTCACCACCGCCGACGACACCGCGCGCTGGCTGGTCGCGCTGACCGAAGGGCGCCTGCTTCGGGATGCACCTCGGAAGAGGATGTGGACCGCAGAGCGCCTCACCGATGGCCGTGCTGGACCATGGGCGGGCGGCTGGCCGGTGCTGCGCGCATCGCCCGACCTGCAGGTGGCCGGTATCGGCGGCGCGCGCTCGGCCTTCGTCGTGTACCCCGACCGCGACGTCGCGGTGGTGGTGCTGACCAATCTGGTCGGCGCCAATCCGCAGCTGTTCATTCCACGCATTGCCGACTTCTACGCGACTGCTGAAACAGCGCTCTGAGCGCTGCCGGCCAGCGGCCGGCACTACCGGGGGCCGCACACGCCGCTTCTTCAGTGTCTCCACCTATGCTGTTGGCGGTATTCATTCCGCCACCACGTGCGCCGTCGCACGCTGCACGCAACCACACAAGGAACACCACCATGAAACATGCCATCGCCACCGCCGCCGTCTGCTTCGCCCTCGCCGCCTGCAGCAGCACACCGATGGCCCAGGTGCAGCCGATCGACGGCGTGATTTCCGGCCAGTGCCATAGCGACATGGTGCGTGGCGCACTCGGCCTGGCCGCCTCGGATGCCACCGTGGCCCGCGCCCGCGTGGACAGCGACAGCCTGCATGTACGGGTGCTGCGTCACGACGGTCCGCGGGTGCCACCGGCGCACGAAGGCGGTGACCGCCTGACCATCGAGAAGGGCCGCACCAACAACATCACCGCGATCTACTGCGGCTGAGCCGCCGCGCCCTGCGCAGCACGCGCAGGGTGGCCTGTTCCCACTGGCGCGGCCCACGCAGGCCGGCCAGCTTTGCCAGTTCACCGCGCTCCCAGCCGGCGAACACGCACGGGTCGATGTAGGCCTTGCGGCACACCGCCGGAGTGTTGCCCAGCAGCGATGCCACTTCGCACACCACCGCGCGCTGCGCCTGGGCCAGCGCGCGCTGGCTGGCCGGTTCCGGCAGCTCGGTGGCGGCGAACGCCTGCACCGCCGCGACGGTGCCGCCCCAGGTGCGGAAATCCTTGGCGGTGAAGTCCTCGCCCATCACCTCGCGCAGGTAGTCGTTCACCGCGCCGGAATCCACCGGCTGCAGCGCACCGTCGTCATCGCGGTACTGGAACAGCGCCTGCCCCGGCAGCTGCTGCAGGCGCCGCACCAGCAGCCCCAGCTTGCGGTCGCCCACGGTCACCTCCTGCAGCTGCCCGGACTTGCCGCGGAAGCGCATGCGCACCCGGCCGCCGCGCAGCAGCTCCAGATGGCGGTTGCGCAGCGTGGTCAGTCCGAACGAACGGTTCTGTTGTGCATAGGTTTCATTGCCGACCCGCACCAGGGTGTCCGCCAACAGCGCCACCACCATGGCCAGCACCTTTTCCTGCGGAAACCCAGGTCGCTTGAGATCCCGCGACAACCGCCGCCGCAGCGTGGGCAAGGCCTCGCCAAAGGCGATGATGCGGTCGAACTTGCCGGCGTCGCGCTCCTTGGCCCAGTCGGCGTGGTAGCGGTACTGCTTGCGTCCGCGTGCATCGCGGCCGGTGGCCTGCAGGTGGCCGTTGGCGTGGGTACAGATCCACACCGCGGTATAGGCCGGCGGGATCGCCAGCGCACGGATGCGTTGCAGAGTGGTGGCGTCGCGTATCGCGTGACCATCGGCATCGCGGTAGCTGAAACCCTTGCCGGCGCGGCGCCGGCTGATGCCCGGCTGGGTATCGTCGACATAGCGCAGGCCGGCCGCGCGTGCGGCCTGTCGTTCGGGAGTAGAGGGGGTTGGCATGTCGGTAGTGTCGCCGTCGCCATGCCGCGATCCTGTCGATAACACAAGACAAACACGTGAGGGCCGGTTCGCCGCTATGCTCGGGTCTTCACAACCCCTTCCGGAGTCATGATGTCGTTCCCGATTCGCGCCCGTTCGCTCTCCGCCCTGTTGCTGCCGGCCGTGCTGGCGCTGACCGCCTGCCAGGCACCGGCGCTGGATGAACAGGATTCGGCCACGGCCCATGCCCAGCAGGCGGCCGAGGCCGCCAAGGCACCGGCCGACGACACCGGCAAGGCCACCGAGGCACCGCCGGTCGGCACCTGCGACGCCAGCCAGGTGCAGAGCCTGGTCGGCCAGGCCTACACCGACGCGCTCGGCAAGCAGGCGCAGGAAGACGCCGGCGCCAACCAGGTGCGCGTGCTCAAGCCCAACGACGTGGCCACGATGGAGTTCCTCGGCGACCGCCTGAACATCGAAGTGGACGACAAGGGCGCCGTCAGTGGCGCGCGCTGCGGCTGAGTCAGACCCCGCGCCGGCACACGGGTGCCGGCGCTTTCTGTTGCACCTGCAACCGTGTATTGCGGCGTTGCAGCAACCTGTGATCTAGTCGAGGCATCCGGTGGCCTCACGATGCGCTCCAGGGATTGAGCGGGCTTGAGTGTCCCCGTTCAATTCATTCCGCATCGAGGTAGAGATGGCCCCCCGCAACCGCCAAGGGCTTTACGACCCGCGCTCCGAGCGCGATGCCTGTGGATTTGGCATGGTCGCCCAGCTCGACGATCAACCATCGCGCCTGTTGGTTGATACCGCCATCGCCGCGCTTTCGCGCATGACCCACCGTGGCGGTGTCGCCGCCGATGGCCTGACCGGTGATGGCTGCGGCCTGCTGCTGCGCCGCCCGGATGCGTTCCTGAAACTGCTGGCCAGTGAAGCCGGCATCAGCGTCGCCGCACGTTTCGCCGCCGGCGTGGTGTTCCTGCCGCACGACGCCGATGCCGCGCAGGCATGCCGCGCGCAGCTGCAGGCGCAGGTGGAAGCCGTAGGTTGCAAGGTCGCCGGCTGGCGCGAGGTGCCCACCGATGACAGCGTCTGCGGCCAGCTCGCGCGCGACACGCTGCCGCGCATCGAGCAGGTGTTCGTGGACGCGGGCATCGGCCAGGATGATGCCGGCTTTGCGCTGGCGCTGTTCCTGGCCCGCCGCCGCAGCGAACAGCAGCTGCGCGAACACGCCGACTTCTACGTCACCACCCTCACCCCGGATGCGATCAGCTACAAGGGCATGGTGCTGCCGGACAAGCTCAGCCGCTTCTTCCCGGACCTGCAGCGCCGCGAGCTGGCCTCCAGCGCGATCGTGTTCCACCAGCGCTTCTCCACCAACACGCTGCCGCGCTGGCCGCTGGCGCACCCGTTCCGCATGCTCGCCCACAACGGCGAGATCAACACCATCGAAGGCAACCGGCGTTGGGCGCAGGCGCGCAGCAAGGTGTGGAAGACGCCGCGCTTCGACATCGCCGAGTTCGACCCGGTCATCTCCATGCATGGCTCGGACTCGCAGAGCCTGGACAACATGCTGGAGCTGATGGTCGCCGGAGGCATGGAGCTGATCCAGGCGCTGCGCATCCTGGTGCCGCCGGCCACGCAATCACTGGAATTCAAGGATCCGGACCTGGCCGCGTTCTACGAATTCCACGGCCTGAACAGCGAACCGTGGGATGGCCCGGCCGGCATCGTCGCCTGCGACAGCCGCTATGCGGTGTGTACGCTGGACCGCAACGGCCTGCGCCCGGCGCGCTGGATGCTGACCGCCGACCGCCACTTCCTGGTCGCCTCCGAAGCGGGCGTGTGGGAAGTGCCGACCGAGCGCGTGGTGCGCAAGGGCAAGCTCGGCCCAGGCGAGATGATCGCCATCGATCTCAAGCGCGGCGACCTGCTCGACTCCGATGCGGTGGACCGCATCAACCGTGGCCGCGCGCCGTACAAGCAGTGGCTGCAACAGGGCGTGACCTACCTGCAGACCGAACTGATCGATCCATCGCTGGTGGAAGAGCCCTTCGACGAAGGCACCCTGCGCAGCTACCACAAGCTGTACCAGCTCAGCAGCGAGGAAGTGGAACAGGTGCTGCGGCCGCTGGCCGAAACCGAGCAGGAAGCCACCGGGTCGATGGGCGACGACACGCCGATGGCAGTGCTGAGCCAGCGCAGCCGCCCGCTGTACGACTATTTCCGCCAGGCCTTCGCGCAGGTCACCAACCCGCCGATCGATCCGCTGCGCGAAGACTGCGCGATGTCGCTGTCCACCCAGCTCGGCAGGGAGACCAATATCTTCCATGCCGGCCCGGAGACGGTGAACCACGTCATCCTCAACTCGCCGGTACTGAGCCAGCGCAAGCTGCGCCAGCTGCTGAAGATGGACCAGTACGTGCAGGCCAACCGCCTGCTGGACCTGTCCTACAGCGAAGACGAGGGCCTGCGCGCCGGCATCGAGCGTATCTGTGCCGAGGCCGAACAGGCCGCGCGCGAGGGCATGGTGATGCTGCTGTTGTCCGACCGCTACCCGGTGGCCGGGCGGCCGATGGTGCATGCGCTGCTGGCCACCAGTGCCGTCCACCACCACCTCTCGCGGCTGGGCCTGCGCTGCGACGTGAATCTCATCGTCGAGACCGGCACCGCGCGCGACCCGCACCACATGGCCTGCCTGCTCGGCTTCGGCGCCACCGCGGTGTATCCGTACCTGGCCTACCAGACCCTGTTCGACCTGGGCCGCCGCGGCATCCTCAAGCTGAGCAAGGGGGGGGAGCAGTCGCAGATCGGCCGCCGCTATCGCAAGGGCGTGTACAAGGGCCTGTCCAAGATCATCTCGAAGATGGGCATCTGTACCGTGGCCAGCTATCGCGGCGCGCAGCTGTTCGAGATCATCGGCCTCGAACCGGAGGTCGTGGACCTGTGCTTCCCGGATACCGCTTCGCGCATCGGTGGTGCCGGTTTCGCGCGCCTGGATGCCGACGCACGCGAGCTGTGCGCGCAGGCCTGGGACGCACAGCAGGACGTGGATGTCGGCGGCCTGCTGAAGTACGTGCACGGCGGCGAGTACCACATGTACAACCCGGACGTGGTCACCACCCTGCAGCGCGCGGCGCGCAGCGGTGACCCGCGTGCCTGGCAGCAGTACTGCGATGCCGTGCACGCGCGTCCGCCGTCTGCACTGCGCGACCTGCTGCAGCTGGTACCGGCCGCCTCGCCGACGCCGATCGATGACGTGGCACCGGCCAGCGAACTGTTTCCGCGCTTCGATACCGCGGCGATCAGTCTCGGTGCGCTGTCACCGGAAGCACACGAGGCACTGGCGATTGCGATGAACCGCCTCGGTGGCCGCAGCAATTCCGGCGAAGGCGGCGAAGACCCCGCACGCTATGGCACCGCCAAGCGCAGCAAGATCAAGCAGGTGGCCTCGGGCCGCTTCGGCGTCACCGCCGAATACCTGGTCAATGCCGAGGTACTGCAGATCAAGGTCGCGCAGGGTGCCAAGCCCGGCGAAGGTGGCCAGCTGCCCGGCCACAAGGTCAACGAACTGATCGCGCGGCTGCGCTATGCGCGTCCGGGCATCGGCCTGATTTCGCCGCCGCCGCACCACGACATCTATTCGATCGAGGACCTGGCGCAGCTGATCTACGACCTCAAGCAGGTCAACCCGACCGCGCTGGTGTCGGTGAAGCTGGTCAGCCATGCCGGCGTCGGCACGATTGCCGCGGGCGTGGTCAAGGCCGGTGCGGACCTGATCACCATCTCCGGCCATGACGGCGGCACCGGCGCGTCGCCGGTCAGCTCGATCCGCTATGCCGGCGTACCGTGGGAACTGGGCGTGGCCGAAGCGCACCAGGCGCTGCTGGCCAACGACCTGCGCGGGCGTACCCTGCTGCAGACCGACGGCGGCCTGAAGACCGGCCTGGACGTGGTCAAGGCCGCGCTGCTGGGTGCGGACAGTTTCGGCTTCGGCACCGCACCGATGATCGTGCTGGGCTGCAAGTACCTGCGCATCTGCCACCTCAACAACTGCGCCACCGGCGTGGCCACCCAGGACGAGCGCCTGCGCGAGAACCACTTCACCGGCCAGCCCGAGCGCGTGGAGAACTTCTTCCGCCTGCTGGCCGAGGAAGTACGTGGCTGGCTGTCGTACCTGGGCGCGCGTTCGCTGGAAGAGATCGTCGGCCGTACCGACCTGCTACGGCAGATCGACGCCGCGCCGCGCGACGGCGTGCGCGTGGACCTGTCACGCCTGCTGGCCGATGCCCGCTACGAGGGCAGTCACTGTGCCGCGCAGCGCCTGTACGAATCGCCGGACAGCCTGGCCACGCAGATGGACGGCCTGCTGGCCCCGGCCATCGAACACAAGCGCGGTGGCGAACATCGCTTCCTGATCCACAACACCGACCGCAGCATCGGCACCCGCCTGGCCGGTGCGGTGGCACGCGCACACGGTAACCAGGGCATGGCCGAGGCGCCGCTGGAACTGCGTTTCCGCGGCAGTGCCGGGCAGAGCTTCGGCGCGTTCAACGTCGGTGGCCTGCACCTGGAAGTGGAAGGCGAAGCCAACGACTACGTCGGCAAGGGCATGGCCGGCGGCCGACTGGTGGTGCGTCCACCGCGTGGCGCCCGCTTCGAGGCACGCAGCACCGCGATCATCGGCAACACCTGCCTGTATGGCGCCACCGGGGGCGAGCTGTTTGCCGCCGGCCGCGCGGGCGAACGTTTCGCCGTTCGCAATTCCGGCGCGCTGGCGGTGGTGGAAGGCGCCGGTGACCACTGCTGCGAGTACATGACTGATGGCGTGGTACTGGTGCTGGGCAAGGTCGGCCTGAACTTCGGTGCCGGTTTCACCGGCGGGCTGGCCTACGTGCTGGACGTCGACCGCGATTTCGTCGACCGCTACAACCACGAGCTGATCGACATCCATCGCGTGTCCGCCGAAGGCTTCGAGAACTACCGCCAGCACCTGCACCGCCTGATCGGCCGCCACCGCGAGCTGACCGGCAGCATCTGGGCGCAGCAGATCCTGGACGAGTTCCGCGACTACATCGGCAAGTTCTGGCTGGTCAAACCCAAGGCCGCCAGCATCGAGTCGCTGACCGAAACCCTGCGACGCGCTGCGTGATGTTTTCCGGTAGTGCCGGCCGCTGGCCGGCAACGTTCCCCCTCGCATTCCAGAGCCCGCCATGAGCCGCAAGCACGCCTTCCAGTTCCTCGACCTGCCCCGCACCATGCCGCAGCGCATCCCGGTGGAACTGCGCACGTCCGGCGACTGGGGCGAGCTGTACGGAAAGTTCGGCAAGGAAGATGCCCAGTACCAGGCCGGTCGCTGCCTGGATTGCGGCAACCCCTACTGCAGCTGGAAGTGCCCGGTGCACAACGCCATTCCGCAGTGGCTGCAGCTGGTGCAGGAGAACCGCATCCACGAAGCGGCCACGCTGTGCCACAGCACCAACCCGCTGCCGGAAGTCTGCGGCCGCGTCTGCCCGCAGGACCGCCTGTGCGAAGGCAGCTGCACGCTGGAAGAGTTCGGGGCGGTCACCATCGGTGCGGTGGAGAAGTACATCGTCGATACCGCGCTGGCCAGCGGCTGGCGCCCTGACCTGGGCGCGGTGCAGCCCAGCGGCCACAGCGTGGCGGTGATCGGCGCGGGTCCGGCCGGCCTGGCCTGCGCCGATCGCCTCGCCCGCGCCGGCATTACCGCCGTGGTCTACGACCGCTATGAGCAGATCGGCGGCCTGCTGCAGTTCGGCATTCCCAGCTTCAAGCTGGACAAGGACGTGATCCATCGCCGCCGCGAAGTGCTGGAGGGCATGGGCGTGCAGTTCCGCCTTGGCGTCGAGATCGGACGCGACCTCAGCGTGCAGCAACTGCTGGAGACCCACGATGCGGTGTTCGTCGGCACCGGCGCCTACCGCTACACCGACGGTGGCCTCGACGGCCAGGACCTGAAGGGCGTGCTGCCGGCCCTGCCGTTCCTAGTGCAGAACAGCCGCATCGTTGGCGGCGATGACCCGAAGGGTCGGCCGATTGCCGGCTGGGAAGACACCATTGCCCTGCCCGACCTCAACGGCAAGCGCGTGGTGGTGCTCGGTGGTGGCGATACCGGCATGGACTGCGTGCGCAGCGCAGTGCGCCTGGGCGCGGCCAAGGTCACCTGTGCCTACCGCCGCGACGAAGCCAACATGCCTGGCAGCGCGCGCGAAGTGGCCAATGCACGCGAGGAAGGCGTGCGCTTCCTGTTCAACCGCCAGCCGCTGTCGATCGAAGCCGGCGCCGACGATGAAGTGATCGGCGTGACCGTGGTGGAAACCCGGCTGGGCGAACCCGATGCCAATGGCCGCCAGAACGCGGTGCCGATCGACGGCAGTGAATCGCTGCTGGAGGCGGATGTGGTGATCATCGCCTTCGGCTTCTCGCCCAGCGTGCCGGCGTGGCTGGCCGAACTGGGAGTGGAAGGCCAGTCCAACGGCCGCATCGTGGCCGGTGGCAAGGACCGCCTGCCGTTCCAGACCGCGCATCCGCGCCTGTTCGCCGGTGGTGATGCGGTGCGCGGCGCCGACCTGGTGGTGACCGCCGTGGCCGAAGGCCGCGATGCCGCCGCCAGCATCGTGCGGCTACTGAGCCGCTGAATCCGGCGCAAGCAGCACGGTCAACAGCGCGCGCAGTTCCTGGTTTTCCACCGGCTTGGCCAGGAAGTGGTCGATGCCGGCGGCACGACAGGCCTCGCGGGTGCGATCCAGCACGCTGGCAGTGAGGGCGATGATCGGCACCTGCGCACGCGTCGGGCAAGCGTCGGCGCGGATCGCCCGTGCCAGCGCGAAGCCGTCCATGTGCGGCATGTGGCAGTCGGTGATGACCAGGTCGAACGATTGCGCCCGCCAGGCCTCCAGGGCCTGCCGTCCATCCTCGCAGGCATGCACCTGCAGTCCCAGGTCGCACAGGCGCTGCTCCAGCAGGAGCAGGTTGGTGGGATGGTCATCGGCCACCAGTACCCGGGCCGGTGACAGCCGCCGCGTTGCCACGATCGGCAGAGGCAGTGGCTCCACGGGCAACGCACAGGCAGCCAGCTCCAGCTCCATCCTTACCGTGGTGCCCTCGCCTGGCGTACTGCACAGTTGCAGGTCCGCGCCCATCGACTCGGCCAGCTCGCGGCAGATCGCCAGGCCCAGGCCGCTGCCGCCGAAGCGGCGCGTTGTGGATGCCTCGGCCTGGGTGTAGGCGGCAAATACCGCCTGCTGCCGTTCCGGACTGATGCCCACACCGCTGTCACTCACCTGCAGGCGCAGGCGCTGGCCGCCATCGAACGGCCGCAGCACCTGCACCCGCAGTTCCACGCCCCCGTGCTCGGTGAACTTGAGCGCGTTGCCGGCAAGGTTGAACAGGATCTGGCGCAGGCGCAGGCCGTCGGCAAGCGATCCAACCTGCAACGCCGGATCCAGCTCGGCGCGCAGGTACAGACCACGGCTGGCCGCCACCGGCATCAACAGCTGCTGCACCGCCCGCACGAGTGCCCCCAGATCCGTGGGCCGCAGCTGCAGCGGTGCAACCTGCAATCGCTGGCTGTGCAGCACATCGTCGAGAATCTGCCGCAGCATCCGCGCTGCATCACCGACCGTCGCCAGCACCTGCTGCTGGCCCGGGTCCAGCGCGCTGCCGGCCAATCGTTCGAGCATGCCCAGCAGGGTGCTCATCGGCGTGCGGATCTCGTGGCTCATCGTGGCCAGGAAGTGGGTCTTGGCCTGCGCTGCCTGCTCGGCCTCCCGGCGCGCTTCGGCCAGTGCGCGGGTGCGCGACTGGGCTTCGCTGACGTCGATCCAGTAGCCACTCCATTCGACATCGCCGTCATCGCAGGACAGCGGCCGCCCATGCGAGCGCACCCAACGCCAGCCCTGTGGCGATCGCGTGCGGAAGGTGACGTCGATCGGGCCACGCGCCAGCGCGGCGGCATCGACCGCGTCCATCAGCCGATTGCGATCATCAGGGTGGACCGCTGCCAGCAGGCGCTGCTGGTCGATCAGTGCGGTTTCCACGCTGATCCCGAACAAGGTCTGCACGTCACCTGCAATCTGCGGAAAACTGTAATAGCCCGCGGCGGAGCGTCGTGCCTGGTAGACCACGGCAGGCAGATTCGAGGTTACCTCCTGCAAGCGTTGCGCGGCTACGCGGCGGCGCGCGCTTTCACGATGCACGCGCCAATAGCCGAAGGCGTATACCAATGCGAGCGCCAGCAGGATCAGCGAGGCCGGTACCAGCCAGCGCAAGGGTGACGATGGCGACTGGCTGCGTGGCACGGCCGGCAACCAGGCTGCACGGATCGCCTCGCGCTGCGAATCACTCAGCTGCGACACGGCGTGGTCGAACCCGCGGATGACATCGGCACAGGCGGGCACGGTGGCCAGCACCAGCGCGTCGTCGATTCCCGCCGGTGCCGCGACCACCAGCGGGTCTCCCTGGTAGCGGCGCAACGCGGCCTCGACCTCGCCGAGATTGGCGATCACCGCGTCGACCAGGCCGGTGCCCAGCAGCGACAGCGCGTGGTCCATCGGTGCGGGGGGCAGCAGTTGCGCACCGGGCGCCTGCTCGGCCAGCGCCGCAGCCAGCGGCAGTGGGTCGGGACTGGCCACGGTGCGCCCGCGCAGCGCCTCAAGTCCGATGACCGGTGGCGCATCCCGGCGCCGCACGATCACCTTCGGCAGCTGCAGGTAGGGCGCGCTGGCCACCCAGCCGGCGGGCACCTGTGAACGTGGCCACCCCAGCAGTGCCTGGGTGCCGTGGGGCAATGCCCCCTCGGCCACCGCAACGCCCGGCAACGGCTGCATCTGCAGCGGACGCTGTGCTTCCAGCAGTGCCAGGTACCCTGCGCTGAGCCCACGCGCCTGGCCCTGCTCACTGGAGGACAACGGTGCGCGGTCGGCAGGCCACGCGATGCGCAGTGGCGACTCACAGCCAGCGGCGGCGGCAGTCGCAGGCAGCAGCAGGCAGGCCATGACCACGGCGGCAGGCAGGCCAGCGACGTTCACGATGGGCATCCTCATTTCGCGGGCGGAAGTACACGGCCGCGCAGCGGTACCGCTGCCTGCCACGCTAGCGACGTGTGGACAGGCCGCAATGAAGAAAGTTGTAAAAGCATCCAGAGAGGGGAATGCCGACATACACTGCCGCCTTCACCCGTATCTGCGGAGCTTTCGATGCGCATCGGCCTGGCTGCCAACCGTCTCCACCACCACGACGCGCGCGCCGCCCTGTTCCGCTGGCTGCGTGTCAGCGAACCCGGCCTGCGCGAACTGGGGGTGTCACTGCATGCGGTCGGGCGCACCCACGATGCGATCGAACGGCAGGGATTCCTGGCCGGCTATGGCGGCCTGCACCGCTATCCCTATGGCCGCGAGGGTGGCTTGATGAAACTGGTGGCCGAGGTGGTCGGGATGGGCCCGGAGCGGACACTGGATGGTGCGATCTATCTGATCGATCCGGTCGATCCGTCCTCGGTGTTTCCGGAAGCCACGGCTCTGAAACGGCAGTGCGTGATCCACGGCAAGCCGTTCATTTCGACCGTGGCCACCGCACGCGACTGGGTGGAGGTGGAGCGCGTCCATGCCGGACTGGCTGCCGACGCTGGCGCCGACGACCTGCATGCGTTCGAAGGGCAGACGCTGGCGCTGATCGCGCACGATGCGATGAAGCCGGCGATGCTGGCCTTCGCCGACGAGCACTTCGATGTGCTGGCACGGTTCGGCGAGCGCGTGGCGACCGGCACCACTGGCCAGCGCTTGAACGAACTGGCCTGGGGCCGCGGCTGGCCCAGTGATGCGCCGTGGGTGACGCGCTACCAGAGCGGCCCGATGGGGGGTGATGCGCAGATTGCCGACCGGGTGCTGGAGGGGCGTTGCCAGCGCGCGATCTTCTTCGAGGATCCACACGTGGCGCGCCAGCATGAGGCGGATATCCAGCTGCTGGAGCGCGCGGTGACGACGGTGACCGATCAGGCGGTGTGCATTACGGCGCCGCGGGTGGCGGCGCGGTGGGCGACGGCGGCGGCGTTGCGGGCGGGGTGAGGGTTTCGGCCAACGGCTGAGCCCCTCGTGGTGGGTCGTTCAGATCAGAAGCCGTGCTCGGCCGGGTGGGGTGGATTGCGCAGGGGTCGCTGCAAGTACGTCCTTGTAAGCTCGGTCGCCGCATCCATGCGGCTCACGCCCCTGCGCAACCCACCCCACCCGGCCACGGACACTTTCCGGTGTGCCCACCACGGAAGAAAGAAAGAAGAGCAGGAGCGAAAGCGGGCCGCGCGCTGCGCGCGCTTTTGTAGAGCCGAGCCATGCTCGGCTGCTGTTGATCGCGAGGGCTGAATATCCGCGCTACGCGCGTTAGCCGAGCATAGGCTCGGCTCTACAACAGCTGGCGGAGCATAGCTTTCAAGCGGCGCCCTTCGAGCTGGAAGTAATCGCGCTGTTCGCGCCAGGCGGGGAAGCGCTGTTCCACTTCGTGCCAGAACGCGGGTGAGTGATTCGGCTGGATCAGGTGGCAGAGTTCGTGCACCAGCACGTACTCGAACGCGGCCGAGCGGCCGAGCACGAGTGCCAGGTCCAGTGCCATGCTGCCATCCGGGGCCAGCGATCCCCATTGCGAGGACATCACCTTCAGGCGCAGGCGACTGGGTGCGCGCGGCAGGGTGGGCAGGTACTTCGGCAGCCAGCGGCCGACGTCGGCGCGGGTCTGTGCTTCGTAGAACTCGCGCAGCAGGCGACGCAGGGTGGCGTCACCACCACGGGTCGGCCACTGCACGCAGGCACCATGCGCGTCGATCTCCAGGCGCGCGTAGCGGCCTTCCTGCCAGCGCAGCGGCAACAGTTCGCCGCGCAGTGGCAGCACGCCGTCTTCGCCCGGCCGCAGCGGTGCCGGCAGGCCCTGGCCCTGGTACTGGCGCAGCTGCAATGCCAGCCAGTCGCGGTGCTGTTCCAGGAAGCGTTCGCCCATCACCAGGCTTGCGCGCGGTGGCAGGGTCAAGCGTGCGCCGCGTTCGTCCACGCTCAGCTTGATGCGGCGCGCACGTGGATCGCGCACGCGCAGTACCTCGATCTCGGCATCCTCCAGGCGCAGGCGAACGGTGTCGCGCTGTACGGTGGCGGGCGGGGTCGGGCTGATCAGGCGGCGCAGCAGACGGCTCATGCGCCCAGCATAGCGCCGCTTCGGGCCGCCGGATGACCGGCGGCCGTCGGGCTGCCTGTTCAGTCAGCCTTGCTGAGCTTGAAGGCTTCTTCCAGCAACAGGAACAGGCGGCGGATCTCGGCGCTCTGCAGGGCGAAGCGGGCATCGAACTCGGCGCGGCGGCCGTCTTCGTCGGCATGCTCCAGCTGGTCCAGGGCGCCGTCGAGGAACTTCAGCTTGCGCACGATCAGGTCGTCGCCGATCACGAAGGACAGGTTGTCTTCGAAGATCAGCGCCAGCTTGGTCACCTGCTTGCCGGCGTCCAGGTGCTTGTCGATCTCGTCGCAGCGCAGTTCCTGGTGCTGGCACTTGACCACCGCACCGCCTTCCACCGGGTCCTTCATCTCGCACTCTTCGCCCAGGCTCAGCCCGGTCGGCAGCGGCTCGCCGGCGATCCAGCCGGTCAGGATCGAACGCGGTGCGACTTCGGCGTTCAGCGGCATCGCCGGGAAGCTGCCGAGCAGGCCGCGGATGTCGGACATGAAGTACTCGCCGGTCTTGCGGCTGGAGGTATCCACCGCGACGTAGCCGTGCTGCAGGTCGATGAAGGCGTCGTTGCGCGAGGACTTCACGAAGGCACGCGGCAGCAGTTCATGCAGCAGGTCGTCCTTCATGCGCTTGCGTTCGCGGCCACCCGGGCGGCGGCCTTCCTTCTCCTCGATCTCCTCCAGCTTGCGCTCAAGCAGGTCGTTGACCACGGCCGCCGGCAGGATCTTGTCCTCGCCGCCCACAGTCAGCCACAGGTGTTCGGCGATGCGGTGGGAGAGCAGTTCCTTCTCCTCGCGGCCGAACGGCGAGATGAAGCCGCGCGAGTTCATTTCCAGCGCGCCGACCGGCTTCAGCAGGGCGTGCGGCAGCAGGGTATCGACTTCGGAAAAATCGGTGGTGGTCGGGAAACGGAAGAACGTCAGGTTGCGAAAGAACATGGAATTCCGGATGGCAAAGAGGAAGGGCGACGGACCTTAGACGGTGGGCGTCTCGGGATCTGCGTCGGCGTCGGCCGGGGAGCCGGCCAGCCAGGCATGGGCATCGGGCAGCGGCGCGTCGTCGCGACGGCCCAGCGCCATGAAGTCGAACAGGGTGGTGTCGGCCAGCTGCGAGGGCCGAACTTCGCCCATGGCACGCGCGATCTGCTCGATGCGGCCCGGGTGGTCCTTTTCCCACTGCTTCAGCATCAGGCCGACCTGGCGGCGCTGCAGGTTCTCCTGGCTGCCGCACAGGTTGCAGGGAATGATCGGGAACTGGCGTGCCTGTGCGTACTCGACGATGTCGCTTTCGCGCACGTAGGCCAGCGGCCGGATCACCACGTGTTTGCCATCATCGCTGCGCAGCTTCGGCGGCATGCCCGACAGCTTGGCGTGGTGGAACAGGTTCATGAAGAACGTGGCCACCATGTCGTCGCGGTGGTGGCCCAGCGCGATCTTGGTGAAGCCGTGGGTCTCGGCGTAGTTGTACAGCGCGCCACGACGCAGCCGCGAGCACAGCGAACACATGGTCTTGCCTTCCGGAATGACCCGGCTGACCACCGAATAGGTGTCCTGCTCGATGATGTGGTACGGCACGCCCAGGCCTGCCAGGTATTCCGGCAGTACGTGCTCGGGGAAGTCCGGCTGCTTCTGGTCCAGGTTCACCGCCACCAGCTCGAACGGCACCGGCGCCTTCTTCTGCAGCTGCAGCAGCACGTCCAGCAGGGTGTAGCTGTCCTTGCCGCCGGACAGGCAGACCATGACCTTGTCGCCGGCCTCGATCATGCCGAAGTCGGCAATCGCCTCGCCGACCTGGCGGCGCAGGCGCTTGGCCAGCTTGTGCTGCTCGCGCTCGGCCACGCGCGGATCGCGGACGGCACGCGGCTGGGGATCGGGAAGAGAAATCACGGCACTCATGGGTTCCATTCTAACGGCTCGGAGCCGCCCCGGCCGGGGGTCGGGATTCCCCTCTCCCGGCAGTCATCAACGCTGTGTATGCTCGGAGGCTGTGGACACCTACAGCCCCGCCGAGATCGTCGAGCACCTCGCCGCCCTGCGCGCCGAGCACCGCCTGCTGGATGAACAGATCACCCGCATGGCGGCCAATGGCGAGGATGAGCTGGAGTCCAAGCGCCTGAAGCGGCGCAAGCTGCAGCTGAAGGACTGCATCGCCAGGCTGGAAAGCCTGCAGATTCCCGACGAACCGGCCTAAAGACGGCCCTCGTGGGTGCCCTCCTTGGTTGGCCTACTGCTCTGGTAGGTGCCAACCTTGGTTGGCACGGCTGGAAGGTGTGGACCAAGGTCCACACCCACCGCATCGCCCGGCGCTGCTTTCAATCCTGCGGCGCAGGCTCGTCCGGGCGTGCCGCTTCCGGGCTGACCCGTTCGATGGTGTGGCGCAGCTCGCGGCCGAGGATGAACTTGGCGTCCTTGGCCCAGGCATCCAGGCGTTCGTCGAACAGCAGCTTGCTGTTCTCGTCCGGCCACACCAGGCGCAGCTCGCGCAGCTTGTGGATGAAGCCGCGGAACAGGGACTTGTCGAAGAACTCCGGTGCCGCCGGTGCATACAGCAGGCTCAGCCGCTGCGCCGCCTGCTGGCACAGGCTTTCCAGCTCGGCAGCGCCGAGCACGCCGGGGCCGTTCTTCACCAGCACCGAGATGGCGATGTAATAGCGCTCGAACGCCTGCTGCAGCGAATGGCCGATCGCACGCAGGCGGAACACCTCGTCGGTCTGCCCGGTATTGCGCGCCAGGATGCCGCCGTCGTCATCGTTGACGTTCTGCAGCAGGCCTTCGCGCACGAACACATCGATGGTCCGGTCGATGCGCTGGGCGAACTCGTCCTCGCTCCACGGCAGGAACAGCTCGGCCTGCAGGAACGGGTACACCGTACGGCCCAGCTGGACCAGGCCGGTGCGGCTCATGCGGCGGTTGTTCTGGAAGCAGCAGGCCACCCACGACGAGGCGGTGAACAGGTGCACCACGTTGTTGCGGAAGTAGCTGAGCAGCACCGCGGTATCGCCGCTGACGCTGAGCACGTCGCCCAGCGGGTGCTTGATGCGGGTGAGGACGTTGATTTCCTCGGCGTGGGCGATGATCCGCTCCGGCGAGTGCGGGGTCACCGTCACCCGGTCCGAATACGGCATCTCGACCAGCAGGGTCTTGCACAGCTCGATCTGCGCGATCAGGTCGGCCTCGCCCATCGCGTGCTTCGGCGTGGACAGCAGGGCCAGCGCCAGCAGGTTGATCGGGTTGACGTCGGCGGCGCCGTTGATGCGCACCTGGATGCGTTCGGCCAACGTATCCACCGTGGTCGACAGCCACGCCGGCTTCTCGTCCTCGGAGACCGCCTCGCCCTTCCACTCCGGCGCCTTCTCGGCCAGCACGTCGTTCAGTGCGATCGGTTCGCCGAAGTTCACCACCACCTGGCCGTAGTTCTGCTTGAGCACCTTGGGGATGCCCCACAGCAGCGACCAGATCGATTCCTTTTCCTTCGGCCGGCCGGACAGTTCGTCCAGGTAGCTGCCGCCCTCCATCAGCTTCTCGTAGCCGATGTAGATGGGCTGGAACAGCACCGGCTTGCGCGGCTGGCGCAGGAACGCGCGCAGCGTCATCGAGATCATGCCGCCCTTGGGCTGCAGCAATCGGCCGGTACGCGAGCGGCCGCCTTCGACGAAGTACTCCAGCGAGTAGCCACCGGCCACCAGCTGCGCGACGTATTCGCTGAGCACCGCCGAGTACAGCGCGTTGCCACGGATCGAGCGGCGGATGAAGAACGCACCGCCCTTGCGCAGCAGGGTGCCGACCACCGGCAGGTTCAGGTTGATGCCCGCCACGATGTGCGGCGGCACGATGCCACGGTCGTACAGCAGGTACGACAGCAGCAGGTAGTCCATGTGGCTGCGGTGGCTGGGCACGTAGACCACTTCATGGCCCGGCGCGGCGGCCTTGAACTTGTCCAGGTGGTGCACCAGCACGCCCGCATAGATGCGGTTCCACACGTGGCTGAGCATGAAGCTGGCCGAACGCACCACCGGGCTGGAATAGTCCGCGGCGATTTCCCAGGCGTAGGCGTGCGCCTTCTTCCAGGCATCGGCCGGCTTCGAATTGTCGCGCTTGGCCTGTGCGGCGATCGCTTCGCGCACCGGTTCGGCCGCCAGCACCTGGTCGACCAGCAGGCGCCGCGTCGACAGGTCGGGGCCGATCACCGATTCACGGATGCGGCGGAAATGGGTACGCAGCACGCGCTGCAGCTTGCGCACCGTGCGCTCCGGCTCCAGGCCTTCGTCCACGGTGCTGCGCAGCGAGATCGGCGGGGCAAAGCGGACGATGGTGCTGCGGCCGTTGAGCAGCACCGCCAGCAGGCGGCGGAAGCGGCCGACCAGCGCCCAGTTTTCCGAGAACAGCACGGCGAACCAGCCGCTCTGCTTGTCCGGCGCGCGACCGACGAAGATCGACACCGGCACCAGGTGCACGTCCAGGTCATCGCGCACGCGATGGGCCTGCAGCACCTTCGCCAGCGAATCGGAGTGGGTCTTGGCGCCGCGCTGCTCGGGAATCAGCGAGTTGCTGGAGCTGCGCCGCGACAGCGCCAGGTAGGCGCGCTTGCGGCCGGTCGGGTCACCGGCCAGCGGCACCAGCGGCGACGGCAGGCCGGCCTGGCGGCAGGCCTTGTCCAGGATCAGCGCATTGGACAGGCCGTAGTCTTCCAGCACGTACATGACCGGGCGGCCATCGTTGTACTGGCCCGGGTCTTCCGGCTCGATCTTCAGCGACAGCCACGGCTCGACCAGGCGGCCGAGCAGCCGAGCCCACAGCGGGCGGCGGCCGGCCGGACGCGCGTGCGCGGGCGGCGGTACCGGGTTCGGGCCGGTACCGGTCGAGGGGGACGCCGGCACCGTATCGGCGGGCGTCGACTGGGATTCTTCGCCGGGGAACGGCAGCGGGTTCTGTTTCGACATCGGCGCCATTATGGCTTAGGCGGCAGTGTTGCCGCTTCCCCACCCTCGGGCGGGGTCTCGGCCGGTGCCGGCGCCGCTGCGGCACGGGCCGCGTCGGCCTTGCGCAGCAGGGCATCGGTGTCGGCCAGGGTGCGGGTCAGGTACCAATGGCCCTCGCGCCGGCTCAGCGGCAGCTGCAGGCTCATCTCGCGCCCCGCCAGATCGTAGTGCAGGCGCACCAGCGCGTTGTCGCCTTCCACCGACAGCAGCTCGCCCCGCACGCTGCGCAGCGCGTCATCCACGCCCAACCCGTAGCTGCCCAGCACCGCCTTGAGGGTGTGGATGAACGGCGCCAGCTGCTGCAGGCTGCCTTCCATGCCCGCGGCCTGCAGGCCGGCCTCGTCATCGAAGCCGACCTTGCCGGCGGCGCCCACCAGCGCGGCGATCGTGCTGCGTGCACGCGCACGGTCACTGATCGGCGCGCCCTGCGCCCAGCTGGCGAGGGTTTCGACCAGGGCGATGTAATGGGCCTGCTGGCCGGGCGTATAGCCCTTCTGGTGGCGCAGGTACTGCACGCCGAAGTTGCCCATCGACTGCGCGGCCTGGCGTACGGCGCTGGCCTGGCCAGCCAGCTGGCGATCGAAGCTGCGCTGCAGTTCGGCACCGGCATTGGGCTTGCGCAGTGCGGCCAGCATCGGCAGCAGCTGGTCGCCCAGTGGCAGTTCGGTCAGCGGCCACTGGCTGTGGCCCTCGGCCCAGGCCTGCTGCAGGCGCTGGTACTGGTTCGGCGGTACCGACAGCTTCGCGTAGCCGACCAGATCGTCTTCGGCCAGGCGCAGGGCCATCGCCTGCACCGCCGCAACCGGCTCGGCCGCCGGCTTGGCCGGATCGTTGACCGATTCACGGCAGGCGGCCACGGCCAGCAACAGCATGGCTGCCAGCCCCCATCCACGCGCAGACCTTCCTCGCACTGCCACGCTCATTCACTCGGACTCCCCGGACCGGTCCGCATCTTGCGGCCTGCGACGTGACAGCGGCAAGCCGCGCGGTCACGGTTTCCAACCAATGGGGTCAGATCCCTTCTGCCGCAGGCAGAAGGGATCTGACCCCAGAACCGCCACCGGCATAAAAAAAGAGCCGGGATCACGGGGATCTCAGGCTCTTCAAGCCGGCACGAGGCCGGAGGACAGTGTTGTGGCACATGTCCGGTCCGAGGACCGGATGGCGGCGATCCTACGCTGCCGCTCAAGTTAAGGCAACACTTCACGTAGTATTGTATAAATTATTGATTTTATTGATTTACATGGCATCTGATAGTGATGTCCATGACATCTACGGCAGGTTTTGCGGCGATTCGGGCACAACCGCTCCCCGGGTCAGATGCAGAAACGCCATCCCGCGCGGGTCGGGATGGCGTTCGAGCCTGCAGCCCTGGCAGCGGAATCTCAGCGCGCAGCCAGCGCGGAGGCGATTTCCTGCTGGATGGCCCGCGCCGCAGCCTGCGGATCAGCGGCCAGGCGGATCGGGCGGCCGACCACGATGGCATCGGCGCCATCGGCAAAGGCCTGGGCTACGCCAACGGTACGCTTCTGGTCATCGCCGACCGGGCCGCCGGGGCGGATGCCCGGACAGACGATCGAGAACCCGGCGCCGGTAGCGGCGCGGATCGGGCCGGCTTCCTGCCCCGAGGCGATCACGCCATCGATGCCTGCGGCCTGGGCAGCCAGCGCGCGCTCAACCACAACGTCGACCGGTTCACGATCGATGCCCATCTGCGCCAGGTCCGGACGGCCCATCGAGGTCAGCACGGTCACCGCCAGCAGGCGCATGTCACCGCTGTTGGCGGCGGCGCAGGCTTCCATCATCGTCGGGTGCCAGCCGTGGATGGTGGCGTAGCTGACCGGCCACTGCGACAGGCGCTTGATCACCGCCGCGGCAGTGGCCGGGATGTCGAAGAACTTCAGGTCGACGAACACGCGCTTGTCGCGGCGGGCCAGCTCGTCCAGCACCTGGAAGTACTCGCCGGAGGCGAGCAGTTCCATGCCGATCTTGTAGAACGCCACGCTGTCGCCGAGGCGATCGACCCACTCCAGCGCCTGCACGCGATCAGGCACGTCCAGCGCGAAGATCAGGCGCTCGTCATCGCGCAGCGGCAGCGGCGCGCGGCTCACGGTGCGTAGTCCAGGGCGGCGCGCTTGGCGTCGTGGCGGGCCTGGCGCGACTGGCTGTAGTCGTTGTTGAACTGCGCCGGCTCGAAGCCGCCGTAGGTCGGGTTCGGCAGCATCCACCAGCGCTCGCCGAACCAGTCGTGGTACTGCTGCAGCAGGGCGTCACGGCCTTCATTGGTGTTGGCGGTCACTTCCACGAAGTCGCCCAGCTGGTCACCGAACTGCATCAGCACGCGGTACTTCTGCCCGGCCAGGCGGCGGCGGCAGTTCTTCTCGCTGCCGGCCTGCTCACAGCCTTCGACCACGGTACCCAGGCCCAGGAACACGCTGTCATCGGCCACCGGCAGGCCCTGCTCGCGCAGGTTGGCCAGGGTCGCGTCCTTCAGGTGCACGGCACGGTTGGAGATGTACAGCAGGGTCACGCCCTTGGCGTTGGCGGCCTTGGCGAAATCAACCACGCCCGGAATGGCCTTGGCCTTCTTTTCGGCCACCCACTGGTCCCAGGTCAGCTCGTCGTATTCCTTGCCGTCGCGGACCAGGCGCGCCTGGTAGGGCGAGTTGTCCAGCACGGTCTCATCCACGTCCAGCACCACGGCCGGCTTCAGGCCCTTGGCCTCGTTGCCGCGTTCTTCGGGCACCAGCGCATCCCAGTGGGCTTCCTTCAGCGCGGCATCCAGGTGGTCGGCGGCGGCACGGTAGGTCTGCTCGGTGATTGCCTTGTACTCCTGCGCACGCTGCATCCACAGCACCGCATTGAGGTTGTCGTTGGCAGTGGCATCGAGCGCGCCATCGGCCTTGGCAGCGGCGGCCGGGGCCTCCGGCGCAGTGGCTTCGGCGGCAGGCACATCCACGCGCTTGCAGGCGGACAGGCCCAGCGCCGCGGTGGCGAGCAGGGTCAGGGACAGGGAAACGGGACGACGCATGGATTCACCGGCAATCAGATATACCGGCGCATTTTACCGGCAAAGCCGGCCCGGGGACGGCTATGCTTGGCGGTTGACCCGTTGCCCTTCCGGAGGCCGCCATGACCGATTCCGTCCAGACCCCCGACGTCCCCCTGCTCGACGCGGTGCAGGCCCGCCTGCTGGGCTGTCTGGTGGAGAAGGAGGCGACCACCCCGGACACCTACCCGCTGACGGTCAACGCCGCCCAGTCGGCCGCCAACCAGAAGACCGCCCGCGAGCCGGTGATGAACGTCGATGCCGGGAGCGTGCAGCACGCGCTGCGCCAACTGGAGACACTGGGCCTGGCCCGCCAGCACTTCTCTTCGCGTGCCGACCGCTACGAGCACCGCCTGCAGGCCGCGCTGGACCTGACCCGGCAGCAGACCGTGCTGCTGGCGATGCTGCTGCTGCGTGGGCCGCAGACCCTGGGCGAACTGGTCACGCGCAGCGAGCGCCTGCACCGCTTCGCCGACGCCGACGAAGCCCGCCACGCCATCGAGCGCCTGCAGCAGCGCGCGCTGCTGGTGGTGTTGCCGCGCGCCAGCGGCCAGCGCGAAGACCGCTACATGCACCTGCTGTGCGGTGAAGTGGATGGCGCGGCGCTTGCGGCCAGGTACGCCAGCAGCGGCGGTGGCAGCGATGCGGCCGATCCAGGCCTGGCCGAGCGCGTGGCCCAGCTGGAAGCGGCCGTGGCCGAGCTGCAGGCGCAGCTGGCCGAACTGCGCGGTAACTGAGGCGCAGCCGCAGGGTAGTGCCGGCCACCGGCCGGCACCCCCTCGGGACCAATCCGCCCGGGACCGATCGGCGGTTCAGCAGCCTCCCACTCTCAGGAAGCCATCGCAGTTCGCAAGCGCGCGCACGCCCCATTCCTCCATCGTGTACTGATTGGTCAGCTGGCTGCCGTTGTTGCGCACACACCTGACATCGACGTAGCACTGCGTGCCGGGTCGTCCATCAATACGGTTGACATGGCAACTGCGGCTGGCTGATGACGCGTTCCACGCGCCCTGGCAGGCCTGCGTGCTCGAGTGCGGTGAAAGGTCACTCATCTGGGGAAGCGTGAACGCAGATGCAGACGCGGATACCACGCTCAACAGCATCGTCGTGACCAAAGGCATGAGCTTCATGAGAACTCCTGGAGTTTCCGGGTTTCGGGAATGACCACAGCGCTGCCCAACGCAGCAGGTGGGTCATCCTCATGAAACCCGGAAGCATCGGCGGCGAACCGGACGACTCGCCGGTTTATCGCCAAATGCAAGAATCCTCATTCGGCTTGTCCAGATGCGTCATGCCCCCCCGATGGGTACCGCCACCGCACCCGGCGTGGCATACAGCCGGCTCGGGCTGTCCACGCCCGGCAGCTGGATCACCCCACGCTCCTCCATGCCCAGCCCCAGCAGGATCTTCCCGGACACCACATTGTCCAAATCGGTAATGCCATACAGATCGTGCAGGCCCAGCTCCGCGCGCGCATAGGCAAACACCGCCCGCGCCGCCTCACCGGCGTAGCCCTGCCCGGCGAATTCCGACAGCACCGCATAGCCGATATCCGGCCCCGGCAGGCCATCCCGCCGCACCAGCCCGGCATTGCCCAGCCAGGCACCATCGGCCAGCCGCTCGATGGCATACATGCCATAGCCATGCAGCGCATAGGCCGGCAGTACCCGCATCGCCGCGTAGTCGCGCGCCTCCTGCTGCGTACGCACGCCTCGATCACCGATGAAGCGCACGAAGCCCGGATCATTCAACAGCGCCAGCATCGGCGCCGCATCGCGATCAGGTTCAATCGCACGCAGGCGCAGGCGTTCACTTTCGATGGGATGCACGCGCAGACCTCCAGCCGAAACCCCGATTCTGCCTCAGCCCCCGGCTGCTGCTGTTGCTTTTGATTTTCTTTTTTCTTTTCCGTGGCTGGCGCGCACGGAACCTGTCAGAGGCCGGGCGGGTGGGCTGGGCGGGACCGTCCGCGGCATGGGCCCGAGGCATGCCTCGGGCGGGTTGGGCAGGACGCCCAACCCCGGTCTTGCCGTGTGCGCAGGACAGCGCACACGAGCAAGCCGCGGCCGAGCCCCCAAGGACGGGTTTACGGCGTGTCCCGCCCAGCCCACCCGCCTGGCCCGCTCACGAATGCACTGCGGACGACGCCAGCCACGAGGGGCTGCGCCGTTCGCCGGTCAATCGAACAGCGCCTCGATCGCCGCCAGCCCCGCACTCGCCCGTTCCTTCTTGCGCACCGCATCCGCCACCGGATCGGCGCCATCACGCTGGATCTCCTCGGCCGGAATCTCCTCGAAGAACCGGCTCGGCTTCAGCCGCACGTGCTCGCCGAACTTGCGGGTCAGCTTGCTGTAGCTCATCCACAGCTGGATCTTGGCGCGGGTGATGCCCACGTACAGCAGGCGCCGCTCTTCCTGCAGGTTGCCCTCGTCCAGGCTGACCTGGTGCGGCAGCACGCCATCCTCGCAGCCGACGATGAACACGTACGGGAATTCCAGGCCCTTGGAAGCATGCATGGTCATCATGCGCACCTGGTTGCCGCCCTCGTCCTTGTCGCTGCGCGACAGCAGCGCCAGCTGGCCGGCCAGGTCGGCGGCGGTAGCACCACGTGGGCCACCCTCGAACCACTGCGCCAGTTCCTCGATGTTGTTGGCGCGACGCTGGTAGCTGGCCTCTTCCTTGGCCTGCTGGCGCAGCTCGCTGAGCAGGCCGGATTCCTTGGCGACCTTGCGGATCATGTCGCCGGAAGTGACCTGCCGGGTCTGTGCACGCAGGTCACGCAGGATGTCGGTGAAGCGCGCCAGGCTGTTGGCCGCGCGCGGCGGCAACTGCTGCAGGGCGCCGATCGCCTCGGCGGCCTGTGCCATCGGCATGTCCTTTTCCTGCGCCAGCTCGGCCAGCTTGGCCAGCGTGCCGGCACCGACGTCGCGCTTGGGCGACTGCACCGCACGCATGAACGCGGTGTCGTCGTCGGGGTTCACCAGCAGCCGCAACCAGGCCAGCGTGTCCTTCACTTCCTGGCGTTCCAGGAACATGGTGCCGCCGGTCAGGTGATACGGGATGCGCAGCAGCTGCATCGCCTTTTCCAGCGGGCGCGACTGGAAGTTGCCGCGGAACAGGATGCAGAAATCACTCCACGGCACATTGCGCGACTGCGCCACGAAGGCGATCTCGGCAGCGACCTTTTCCGCTTCGTGCTCGCTGTTGCGGCACTCCCACACGCGGATGCGCTCGCCGTCGGCCTGGTCGCTCCACAGCTTCTTCAGATGCTCGTGCGGATTGTTGGCGATCAGCGCATTGGCCGCGCGCAGCACGCGGTTGGAGCAGCGGTAGTTCTGCTCCAGCTTGATGATCTCCAGCGTGGGATAGTCGCGCCCCATCTGCTGCAGGTTTTCCGGATTGGCGCCGCGCCAGGCATAGATCGACTGGTCATCGTCACCCACGCAGGTGAAGTTGCCCTTGTCGCCGGCCAGCTGCTTGAGCAGCCGGTACTGCGCATCGTTGGTGTCCTGGCATTCGTCCACCAGCAGGTAGCCGATGCGCTCACGCCAGGCCAGCGCGATCTCCGGGTTCTCCTCCAGGATCTGCACGGGCAAACGGATCAGGTCGTCGAAGTCGACTGCATTGAACGCGGTCAACCGCAGCTGGTAACGCTCGTAGACACTGGCCGCTTCCTTCTCGCGATTGCTGCGCGCGGCGGCCATCGCCTGTTCGGGCGACAGGCCGGCGTTCTTCGCGCGCGACACCAGGTTCTTCATGTCCTCGATGTCATCGGGCTTGGCCCCGTACATCAGGTCCTTGATCTGCGCGGCGGCATCGTCGGCATCGAAGATCGAGAAGCCGCGCTTGAGGCCCACCGCGGCGTGCTCGATCTGCAGGAACTTCAGGCCCAGCGCATGGAAGGTACAGATGGTCACCTCGTCGGCGTCCTGCTGGCGCAGGCGCTTGGCCACGCGCTCGCGCATTTCCTTGGCCGACTTGTTGGTGAAGGTGATCGCCGCGATGCGGCGCGCCGGATAGCGGCCGCAGCCGATCAGGTGGGCGATCTTTTCCACGATCACGCGCGTCTTGCCGCTGCCCGCGCCGGCGAGCACCAGCAACGGACCTTCGATGTGCAGGACGGCGGCGGCTTGGGGGGGATTGAGACCGTGCATGGGATGGGGATTGTAGCGGGGCCGGGTGACGACCACAGCCGGTCGCCGGTGGGGTTGCTGAACGGCTTCGGCGAAGCGGGGCTGCGGCGTACAATCCGTCGATGGCCAAGCTCTACTTCTACTATTCGGCAATGAATGCCGGCAAGACCACCACCCTGCTGCAGAGCGCCCACAACTACCGCGAGCGCGGCATGCGGGTGGCGATCCTGACCCCGCGCCTGGACGATCGTGCCGGCGCCGGCGTGGTCGCCTCGCGGATCGGCCTGCGTGCGGACGGCATGGCCTTCGACCGCGATACCGACCTGCAGCGCTGGGTCGAGCAGGATCTGGCAGCCAACGGCCCGATGGGCTGCGTGCTGGTGGACGAGGCGCAGTTCCTGACCCGCGCCCAGGTCTGGCAGCTCAGCGAAGTGGTCGACCAGCTGCGCATTCCGGTGTTGTGCTACGGCCTGCGCACCGACTTCCGCGGCGAGCTGTTCGAAGGCAGCCAGTACCTGCTGGCCTGGGCCGACGAGATGCAGGAGATCAAGACCATCTGCCACAGCGGCAAGAAGGCGACGATGACGGTGCGCGTGGACGAGCATGGGCACGCGGTACAGGACGGCCCGCAGGTGGAGATCGGTGGCAACGACCGCTACGTGTCGGTCAGCCGCGCCGAGTTCAAGAAGATCACCCGCGGCGAAGGCCGGATCGATCCGGCGCAGGCGCCCCTGCCGCTGTAAAGGGTGTTCTTTTGCAGGGCTTGCAGCCCTGCACCTGCTCAACGCAACGGCAACGGCCAAAGCCAAAGCGGCATTCCGTGGGATGGCGGGGCGGTGTGGGTGGGCAGGACACGCCGTAAACCCGTCCATGGGGGCTCGATGGCGCCATCCATGGCGCCAACGGTCCTGCCCACCCACACCGCCCCACCTTCGACAGGTCCCCACGGCTGTTGGTAGGTGTCGACCTTGGTCGACACATCTGTCAGATATCGAAATAGATCTAGGGTCAGATCCGTTTTCCTTCGGAAAACGGATCTGACCCCAAGAGCAATTCCCACAGATCGCGGAGATCTGTCGAAGGCGGGGTGGGTCCGGTGGCGGGAGTGTCCGCGGCATGGATGCCGCGGCCAAGCCCCCAGGGATGGGTTTACGGCGTCTCCCGCCACCGGACCCACCCCGCCATTCCACGGGATACCAGCTTTCGCTGTTGCTGTTGCGTTGAGCAGGTGCAGGGCTGCAAGCCCTGCAAACCCAACACCCCTCTTAGTACAGCGTGCGCTCCGGCGCGCCCGCCGGCGGCGGCGTGTACTGGTACAGCCAGGTCTCGGTGAGGGTCTTGCCGCCACTGCGCAGGAACAGGCGGATGTCGATCTGCTCGGTACTGCCTTCCGGCGGCACCAGGTCGAACATCGCGCGGTAACCGTTGATCTCGCGCAACGGGCGTGCCGACACGATCTCGACCCGGCCGCGGCTGGCTTCCACCACCGCTTCGACCTCGCCCTTGTCGATCAGCCCGGCCAGTTCGCCGCCTTCGAAGTCCACCGCGAAGCGCCAGCTGAAGTACTCGCGCTTCTTGCCGACCACGCCCCCCAGGCCGGTGCGGCTGGCCACGCAGTGCGCCAGCGGCGGCCGTGCCGGCGGTTCGGCGCCCCAGTACAGACGGTAGCCGACCAGCAGCTCCTGGCCCGGCTGCGGCTTTTCCTTCGGGTTCCAGAACGCCACGATGTTGTCGAAGGTCTCGTCCACGGTGGGAATCTCCACCAGCTGCACCGAGCCTTCGCCCCATTCGCCCTTCGGCTCCACCCACAGGCAGGGGCGCTTCTCGTAGAACACGCCGTCGTCCTGGTAATGGTCGAAGTTGCGGTCGCGCTGCAGCAGGCCGAAACCACGCGGGTTGCGGTCGACGAACATGTTGAAGCGCAGGTTGCGCGGGTTCAGCAGCGGCCGCCAGATCCACTCGCCGGCACCGGTCCACAGCGACAGGCCGTCGGTGTCGTGGATCTCCGGGCGCCAGTCCCATGCCATGCGGCGGTCGTTCTCGCCCACCTGGTACATGCTGGTGCACGGGGCGATGCCCAGCCGCTCGATCGCCTTGCGCGGGTACAGCGCGCTGTCGATGTCCATCAGCAGCACGTCGCCATTGGTGATGGCGAAGCGGTAGGCACCGGCCACGCTGGGCGAATCCAGCAGGCCGTAGACCACGATCGTCTCCGAATCGGCCGACGGCTGTTCCAGGTAGTAGGCGATGAAGTCCGGGAATTCCTCCGGCTTGCCCATGCCGGTGTCGATCGCCAGGCCGCGCGCGGACTGGCCGTACTGGCCCTCCTTGCCGACCGCGCGGAAGTAGCTGGCGCCGAGGAAGGCGGCGAAGTCGCGGTCGGTGTCCTTGCGGGTGTTCAGGCGGAAACCGGCGAAGCCGAGGTCGGCCGGCAGCTCGCCGTCCTTGATGCCGCTCTTGCCGTAGTTGAACGCCGCGCCGTCATACGCCAGCTCCTGCGCCTTGCCGTCGACTACGTCGAACATGCGCACCGGCGAATGGAAGTACAGGCCCAGATGGAAGAACTTGGCCTGGAACTTGCCCGGCTGGTCAGCCCACAGCGCATGGTCCTGGCGATAGCCGATCGACTGGTACTGGTCCCAGTCCAGTCCCTCCAGGCGGCCCGGCAGCACCCGCTTGTGGCTCTTGTAGGGCGCCTGGGCCAGCGCGCGCGCCTGGCCCTTCAGGGTGGCGAAGTCGAACGGCTGTGGCTGGCCGAGGCGGCGCAGGCCCATCTGGCCGCTCTTGCTGGCCGCGCATGCGGGCAGGGACGGCAGGCCGAATGCAGCCAGGGCGAGGGAGGCATTGCGGATGAAGTCGCGTCGTTGCATGCAGGCGCGTCAGGCACAGAGGGAAGGTCGGCCATCATAGGCAGACAAACGTTAACGGGCAGCGGAGACGTGCCCTGCCCGTTCAGCTGCCGCTGGCCGCCGGCTCAGCGCTGGCAGTGGCTGCACCAGACGCTGGCACGCTGGCCGATGGTGGCGTGCTTCAGCGCGCGGCCACAGTTCGGGCAGGGCAGGCCGTCGCGGCCGTACACCAGCAGTTCCTGTTCGAAGTAGCCCGGCGCGCCGTCAGGGCTGATGAAATCGCGCAGCGTGGTGCCGCCACGGGTGATGGCGTAGCCCAGGATCTCCTTCACCGCATCGGCCAGCCGCTGGTAGCGCCCGCGCGAGATCTTCCCGGCCTCGCGCAGCGGGCTGATGCCGGCCTTGAACAGGCTCTCGGCGGCGTAGATGTTGCCCACCCCCACCACCACCGCCTGGTCCATCAGGAACGTCTTCACCGGCGCGCTGCGGCCACGGCTGCGGGCGAACAGGTAGTCGCCGTCGAACGCGTCGTCCAGTGGCTCCGGGCCCAGCCCCTGCAACAGCGGGTGGATCTCGCCGGCCGGCTGCCAGAGCAGGCTGCCGAAGCGGCGCGGGTCGTTGAAGCGCAGCAGGCGGCCGTTGTCCAGGCTGATGTCGACGTGGTCGTGGGCGCGCACCGGCGTATCACCGGGCAGCACACGCAGGCTGCCGGACATGCCCAGGTGCAGCACCGCGCTGCCGATGGCGGTATCCAGCAGCAGGTACTTGGCGCGCCGGCGGATCTCCTCGATGCGCTGTCCCGGCAGCAGCTCGGCCACTTCCGGCGGGATCGGCCAGCGCAGATCGGCGCGGCGCAGGATCACGCCATGCACGCGACGGCCCTGCAGGTGCGGCGCCAGGCCGCGGCGGGTGGTTTCTACTTCGGGCAGTTCAGGCATGGGTTGATTCTACGCGGGGCCAGACGAAGCCGCCGGGTGGGGCCGGGGCGAGCTACGGCACCAGGCCGGCCGCTTCCACCAGGAAGGCGCCCTCGACCAGTGCGCCACGTCCGCCCAGGCGCCAGAACGCCAGATAGGGCGCGAAGTCGACGGCTGCCGGGGAGAGCGGCTGGGCGATATACCAGCCCAGGTAGAGGTCCGAAGCGATGTGGTACAGCGCCTCGTCCAGCGCGGCAACCTGTGGGGTATCCAGCGTGCGCGCCTCGCGCACCACATCACAGACGACATCATGCAGATAGGCGGCGGGGCCCGATTCGCGCCAGGCCGCCTGCAGCTGACCGGCGGTGGCTGCCACCACGGGTACGTCGCGCAAGGTCGCCTGCAGCCCGGGCTCACCGGCCCTCCCGGCCACCCTCGCCAGCTCATCCAGCCAGGTCCGCGCGGCGGCCGCCACGGCCTGCGCATCGCCGGCGATGGCCGGCTGCAGGTACAGGTGCTCGCCCCAGTGGCCTGCGCCAAGCACGTCCAGCGCGCGCGACTGCAGCGCATCGGCATGCGGGAAACGGGCGAATACCGCCGCCAGCGTGTCCGGGTCAGTCACACCCTGCAGCAGGCCGGAAAAGTACCAGTCCTCCTGCTCGCTGCGGCCAGCGCAGAATTCAAGCCATTCGGCGAACAGCTCCTCGTCGATCCGATCATCCATGGGGGGCTCCTGCGGAAACATGTGGCCGCGATGATCGCCCGGCGGGCCGCGCGTGGGCCAGCCTGCACTCAGCGCGGTGGCGCCGACAGCTCGCGTGCATCCAGATAGCCATCACCGTTGGCATCCTGCTTATGGAAGCGCTGCACGATCACCTGCCGCTGCTGCTCGCGGCTGATCGCCCTGCCCTTGCCACCGGGCAGCTCATCGGCGCTCAGCACACCATCACCATTGCGGTCCATGCGGTCGAAGGCATACAGCATCCACTGCACGTACTCGGCCTCGCTGACCTTGCCGTCGCCATCGCTGTCCATCCGCTGCAGGTAGCTGGTGGTATCGGTGACCTGGGCCAGCGCCGCGCCCGGCAGCAGCACCGCCAGCACAAGCCCGTACCCTGCCCTCACGCGCCCACCAGGCTGTAGCCCTTCAACCGTGCGGCGTAGGCCTGCAACGCAGCGATCCCGCTTTCCTCGGCCTCGCGGCACCACGCCTGCAGCTGATGCAGGCGCTCGGCGGCATCGTGGCCGCGGGCCTCGAGCAGCACCGCCAGCCGCGCGCGGTACTCGACCAGTGTGCGGATGCGCGGGCGCTGGGCCACCCATTCGCTGAGCTGGGCACGACTGTCCGGCTTCAGCCAGCGGCCATCGTTGACCAGGCCACGGCGCAGGCGGCGCGGCAGCAGGCGGCGCAGCTTGGCCCCAGCCTGCACGGCTTCCTCGCGCAGAGCCGGCATGAACACATTGCGCTGGTAATCGGTCATCGCCTGGAAGCGGTGCGACAGCAGCGCCTTCAGGGTTTCGGCATCGGGCACCGCGATGTTCGGGCGCACATCCATGGCCGGCGCCACCCGCAGCACCTTGGCCAGGCGCA
The DNA here is from genome assembly GCF_040256885.1 of Stenotrophomonas riyadhensis. Taxonomy (NCBI): domain Bacteria; kingdom Pseudomonadati; phylum Pseudomonadota; class Gammaproteobacteria; order Lysobacterales; family Lysobacteraceae; genus Stenotrophomonas; species Stenotrophomonas riyadhensis. Next base: position 52,107 of record NZ_CP155568.1, on the reverse strand, counting down.
GCGCCTGCAGCAGGCGGATCGCGCTCCAGCCAATGTCGAATTCCCAGCGCCGCATCGCGAAGCGCGCCGAACTGGGGAAGGCATGATGGTTGTTGTGCAGCTCCTCGCCACCGATCCAGAACCCCCACGGCGTGAGGTTGGTGGAGGTATCGGCCGACTCGTAGTTGCGGTAGCCCCACCAGTGACCCAGGCCATTGACCACGCCCGCGGCCCAGAACGGAATCCACGCCATCTGGATCGCCCACAGGGCCACGCCGGGCAGGCCGAACAGCACGCTGTTGATCACCAGCAGCAGCACCGGGCCGAGCGTGGCGTGCGGGGTATACAGGTGGCGCTCGATCACATCGTCCGGGGTGCCGCGCCCGTACTGCTCGATGTCCGCGCGCATGCCGCGCGCTTCCCGGTACAGCTCCACGCCATGCCAGAACACCGTGCCGATGCCGCGGGTGACCGGGCTGTGCGGGTCATCTTCGGTCTCTACCTTGGCATGGTGCTTGCGGTGGATGGCCACCCACTCGCGGGTGATCATCGAGGTGGTCAGCCACAACCAGAAACGGAACACGTGGGCCAGCGCCGGGTGGAAATCGACCCCGCGATGGGCCTGGCTGCGGTGCAGGTACAGGGTCACCGCGAAGATGGTGATCTGGGTGAAGACCAGCAGCACGCCCAGCATGGCCCACCAGCCCAGGCCGAGCACACCACCGGTCAACAGGGACATCAGGGCATCTGGCATGGCGGCTCTCCGGATCGACGCGGGGATGGCAGACATGATGGGCGCTTGCGTTGCAAACTGCATCCCTGCGGCGGTGATTGCCACCGCCTTCCGTGGCACCGTTCACAGTTGGGGACCTGAGTTGTCGAGCCTTGATCCACGCGCCAGCGCCATGACCGCCGCCCCGCCCCTGGCGGAGCTGCCCCCCTTGATCGAACTGGACCGCGCCACCGTGGTACGCGGCCAGGTGAAGGTGCTGCACGGGCTCAGCCTGCGCATCGCACAGGGCCAGCACACCGCCCTGCTCGGCCCCAACGGCTGCGGCAAGTCCACCTTCATCAAGCTGATCACCCGCGAGCTGTACCCGCTGGCCCAGGGCGACGGCTCGGTGGCGGTGAAGGTGCTGGGCCAGAACCGCTGGCAGGTGGATCGCCTGCGCTCACAGCTGGGCATCGTCACCGGCGACCTCAGCAGCAACCTCTCCGACATGCCCGGGCTGACCGTGGAACAGGCCGTGCTGTCCGGCTTCTTCGCCAGCTACGTGGTGCCGGCGTTCCGCGAGGTAACCGCCGACATGCGTGCACGCGTTGGCGAGACACTGGCGATGACCGGCGCGCTGTCGCTGCGCGAACGCGCCTATGCCGAGTTGTCGGCCGGCGAGACCCGCCGCGTGCTGATCGCCCGCGCGCTGGTCAACCGGCCGCAGGCCCTGCTGCTGGATGAACCCTCCACCGGGCTGGACCTGGTCGCCCGCGAGCAGCTGGTGGCGACCATGCGGGTGCTGGCACAGCAGGGCATCACCCTGGTGCTGGTGACCCACCACATCGAAGAGATCATTCCCGAGATCGAGCGGGTGGTGCTGCTGCGCGACGGCCGCGTACTGGCCGATGGCACCCGCGCCGAACTGCTGCGCAATGAACCGCTGTCCGCGGTATTCGGTGGCGCGATCACGGTGGTCGAGCAGGAAGGGCGGCTGACTGCGTACGCGGGATAGACAGATGCATCGCTCTCCGTAACCGTCTGTAGAGTCGAGCCATGCTCGACTGCCGTTCGCCGCGAGCAGAAGCAGCCGAGCATGGGCTCGGCTCTACAGGATCCAATGCAGCGGGCCGGAACCCCGGCCCGCTGTACGCAACCTCAGAACCGCAACGCCAGCGCGCGTGACTCGATCGGTGCCATCCGGCTCTGGTCCTGCAGCTGCAGGTCGCGCAGCTCGTACGGTGCGCCGAAGCCGGCTGGCAACGCGGCCTGGTCGAACGGCAGCACCAGCTGGCCTGCGCCCGGGCCATCGAACCACGCGGCCGCATGTGCCTGTGCGACCGGCTTCAACTGGCCATCGCGGGCGGTGGCATACAGCGTGCCCCGCGCCTCATAGCGTCCGGCCGCTGCCACCTGCAGCGGCAGCGCCACCTGGCGGCTGGCCGGGTCCGGTGCCGCTTGGCCACTGAAACGGGCAGTCGGCCGTGCGACCGCAAAGGCGACCTTGCCATCGCGCAGCACGCCATCGGCCTGGGCGAACACCTGCAGCTCCCACAGACCCTGCACGCTGCCGACATCGGCCGGGATCCGCACCTGCGCGCGCAGGCTGCCATCGGTGGTGCGCAGCAGCCGCTGCGGCCAGCTGCGGCCATCCGGTGCGACGAGCAGGGCTTCACCGCCGAGGCCGCCACGACGCGATGCCAGCTGCGCGGTGGTGGCGCCATCTTCCAGCAACCGTGCCTGCAGCTGCACGTTGCCACCGGCCAGCACCTGCGCCTGGTTGGCCTGCACTTCCAGCCGCAGCGGACTGTTCGGCTCCAGCACCTGCACCACGTAGCGGCCCTGTGCCTGCGCGCTCTGCAGCGTGTACGCACCGACTGCACTGGTCGCGCCGGTACGCAGCATGCTGCTGCCATCACCCACCGGCATGCCGGCCTCCTGCAGTGCGCGCGCATCGACACTGCGCGCCACGCTGCTACGGCCGGCCGGGTCGCGCACCTGCAGGGTGTTGGCCGGCAGCGCGCGGGCACCGTCGGCCGGGCTCAGCTGGATCACCGCATCCGGTGCCGTCAGCGGCAGGTCCAGGCCGCGCTGCAGCTGCGTGCCATCGACCTGCTGCCAGTAGCTGCGGCTGACCGAGGCATACGGCGTGGTCGCCTGCAGCGGCTGTCCCGGGTCCAGCGCCCAGGCAAAGGCCAGTGGCGCGTGTTCGCTTTCATCGGTGGGCAGCGGTGCGGCCACCAGGGCGGCAGGCACCTGATCGCCCGCACGGGCGGCCTGCAGCGGCTGCGCGGCCTGCGCGGCGGAAAGGGACAGCACTGCCAGCACGGCGCTGGCCAGCAGGGTGGAATGGATCGTCATGGTCATCTCCCTCACTGGGCCAGGTCGTTGCGCAGGATCGTGCCGAGGCCGAAGCACTCGCGGCGGCTCTGGTTGTGGCTGAGCGGCTCGGCATCCTTGGTGCGCTGTTTGTCGGTGAACCAGGTGGTGCCGGCGGCCTTCTGGCTGCTGCACTCCAGGAAGCCATCGGAGCAGGACGACAGCCAGTTCTGGGTGAACTCCAGGCCGACATTGGCGGCGTAGCCACCGCAGTAGCTGTTGCTGTCCCACACCGCCGATTCCACGTCGCTGCCGACCACGGCGCGGAACGGCTTGGGCAGCGCAGGACGACCGGCGGTGCCGTACAGGTTCTGCGCGTTGTAGGTGGCCATGCTCGCCACCTGCTGCTGGCGCACCGCGTCGTTCTTGTAGCCCAGCAGCCAGCCCAGCGAGGTTTCGAAGGTGTTGCCGCTGAGCACCGCATCGGCCAGCGGCGTGCCGGCCGAGGACGGTGCCAGCGCGTTGACCTTGCGCACCGTGCGGATGATCTTCGGATAGCGGCTGTCGTAGGTCGGGTTGGACAGGATCCAGCGCATCACGTTGCCGCCGTTGGAATGGGTGATCACCACCAGCTGGGTGATGCCACGGCTGTCGATGAAGCTGGTCAGCTGGTTGGCCAGGCAACCGGCGGCTTCCGGCTTCCACATGTACTGGGTGAAGTCGCAGTTGATGACGACGTAGTTGCTGCTGTTCGGCAGGCCCTGGCGCACGGTGTCGATGATCGCCGGCTGCCAGTAGTCCTGGGTCGCATTGGTCTGCGCGCCAGTGCCGTGCACGAAGGCCACGCCGACCACATCGGCGGCCTGCGTCGGCGCGATTGCCAGCCCGAGGAGCAGGGCCAGGACGGTACTTCCTGTTGCGGTGCTGCGCATCGCTTCTCTCCCTCTGTCAGCGGATCCCCCCGACCCGGCTGGAACTGGACGGCCCTGGCGCTGGCTGTTGTGCCGATGCTCGCGGTGCAGTCGCGTGAAAGTCCGTGCGCTGCGCCCGGATTCAGGAGACTGACGTCAATCGATGACGCTTTTCATATCGCCGGGATGACCATGCCGGGTCTGGCCGTATGACCGATGGCCACTGCGGTGCCGCATACGGGCTGCGATCATGACGCGATGTTTTTCCTCCGGAGCCCGTCCATGTCGCTGCTTTCCCACCCTGCCCGCCCGCTGCTCGGCCTCGCCGTCATCGCGGCCCTGGCCGGTTGTGCCGCCACCGCCACCGCCACCAAGCCGACCGCCGTCGAAGCCAACATCACCACCAAGGCGGTGGGCTATCTGGACAAGAGCGCGGTACCGGCCAGCCTCGACCTGGTGCCGGCGCCGCCGGTGGCCGGTTCGGCCGCCCTCGCCCTCGACGAACAGGTCAGCCGTGAAGCCCGCGCGCTGCGTGGCAGCCCGCGCTTCGCCCAGGCCGGTGTCGATGCGGAACTCGGCTTCCCAGAAGGCGCCAACCACTTCTCCTGCGCCGCCGACATCGACGTCGATGCGGTGAAGACCCCGGCGCTGTACCGCCTGCTGGAGCGCAGCCGGATCGACGCCAGCGCCGCCACCAAGGCCGCCAAGAACCACTACCAGCGCCCGCGCCCGTTCATGGTCAATGGTGAACCGACCTGCTCGCCGAAGGACGAAGAAGGCCTGCGCAAGAACGGCTCGTATCCGTCCGGCCACACCTCGATCGGCTGGGCCTGGGCCCTGATCCTGTCGGAGATCGCACCGGATCGCGCCGATGCCATCCAGGCCCGCGGCCGCAACTACGGCGAGAGCCGCCTGGTCTGCAACGTGCACTGGCAGAGCGACATCCTCGAAGGCCGCTTCATGGGCGCCGCCGCCGTGGCCCGCCTGCATGACAACGCCGCGTTCAACAAGGACCTGCTGGCCGCACGCAAGGAGATCGCTGCCGCGCGCAAGGCCGGCCTGCACTCCAGCCGCGACTGCGCGGCCGAGGAAGCGGTGCTGAAGGTGCGCCCGCAGAGCGCGCTGTAAGCGGTGATCCGGGGTCAGAGCCCTTCCCTTCGGAAAGGGATCTGACCCCAGCGCGGAATGCCGATGCCATCGGGGTCGGATCCCTTTCCGCTGGAAAGGGCTCTGACCCCATTCGGCAACCGGTGGGTGTGAAGCAGAAGGGCCGGCATTGCGCCGGCCCTTCTTCATTGCATCAACGCAGCAACCGCATCAGAACTTCGCGGTGAACTCCACGCCCCAGGTACGCGGCTCGTTGAGGAAGCCGGTCAGGTTGTTGAAGTCGATCGCGCCGACCACGCGGGTCTGGTTGGTCAGGTTGCGGCCGAACACGGCCACGTCGTACTGGCCGTAATCCCAGTTGTAGCCCAGGCGCAGGCCGCCTTCCAGCGAACTACGGCCGCGGAATTCCGGCGACTCGTAGATGAAGAAGTTCACCGCGCTGCGGTAGGCCCAGTCGGTGTAGGCATACAGCTCGCTGCCATCGCTGAGCGGGAAGCCCACGCGCAGGGTCGCGTTGTGGATCCACTTCGGCGCCTGCGGCAGCGGGTTGCCGTTCACCAGCGCATAGGTGCCACCGTTGATGACGGTGGTCGGGTCGTTGATGGTGCAGCCACCGCCGCAGATCGCTACCGCCAGATCCTTGTCCTTGATCTCGGTGTCGTTGTAGCTGCTGCCGAAGGTCAGCAGCACGTTGTCAGCCAGATAGGCTTCCAGGTCCAGCTCCACGCCCTGGCCGATGGTCTTGTCAGCGTTGAGCAGGGTGGCGGTGTTGTTGGTGCCGCCCACCGCGATCAACTGCTGGCCGTCAACGTTGTAGCGGAACACGCTCAGGCCCAGGCGCGCGCGGCGCTCGAACAGGTCGGCCTTGATGCCGGCTTCGTACGAGATCACCTTCTCCGAATCGGCCTGCGACAGGCCCGGCGCGAAGGCCAGGCGGCCCTGGATCGACGGCGCGCGGAAGCCCTTGGCCACGCGGGCGTAAGCATTCACGTTGTCGGTCAGCTTGTACACGCCACTGACATCCCAGCTGACGTCGTTGACGTCGGTGTTGGCCAGGTACGGCCCGCTGACCGGGGTGCCGAACGGAACGGCCTGCAGCACGCTGGCGCTGAAGTCCTTCTTGTCCTGGGTGTAGCGCACGCCGGCACGCAGCTTGAAGCGGTCGGTGACGTCGAAGTCACCCGAGGCGAACACCGCCCACGCCTTGTTGCGCTGGTTCTGCACCACGTGGCCGGTCTGCGGGTTGCCCGGGGTCAGCGAGTCGTAGTTGAAGTTGTTGATGGTCACGTCTTCATCGAAATAGAAGACGCCGGCCTGCCAGTCGAAGCGGCCCCACTCGTTGGACTCGATGCGGAATTCCTGCGTCCACTGGCGATGGTGCGGCAGGCCGTCAGCCGACTCCGAGGAGAATGGAATCAGGCCCGGGCCGTAGTTGCCGGCGCCAAGGAACGCCGCACCGTAGCCACCGTCGATGTCGCCACGGTTGAGCGATTCGGCGGTTTCATAACCGGTGATCGAGTGCAGCGTCACCGAGCCGAGGTTCCACTGCAGGCGCGCGCTGCCGCCCCAGGTCTTCAGGTCGGAGAAGTTGACGCCATCGTTGGCCACCTTGTCGCGATCGAAGTTCTCGACCAGCGAATTGCCACCCTTCTGGATGATGTTGGCGCGGAACAGGCGCGCAGTGCCGTTGAGCTTGCGCTTGTGCAGGTTGAACAGCGCTTCGAAGTCGTCGCCTTCGTACAGGAACTGCACGCGGCCGGCGGCTTCGTCATAGCCTTCGAAGCCGCTGTTGGGGGCACCGACGCGGGTGTTGTCGACCCAGTCGTCGCGGCGCTGGTAGATCGCCGAGACACGTGCCGACCAGCGGTCGGTCAACGGACCGCCGTAGGCGCCCTGCACATTCCAGCTGTTGTAGCTGCCGTAGCCGACGCGGATGTAGCCATCGGCATCCTGCGACGGACGTGCCGAATCGAACTTCACCACGCCGGCCGGCGTGTTGCGGCCGAACAGCGTGCCCTGCGGACCGCGCAGCACTTCCACGTTGGCCAGGTCGAACAGCGGGAAGCCCTTCAGCAGCGGGCTTTCCTGCACCACGTCGTCGTACACCAGCGACACCGGCTGCGAGGCATTGAGGTCGAAGTCGGTGTTGCCCAGGCCGCGGATGTAGAAGCGCGGGAAGGCACGACCGTAGGACGACTCGATGTTGAGGCTGGGCACGCGTGCGGCCAGGAAGCGGATGTCATCGCCGGCCGAGCCGAGCACATCCAGCTTCTCGCCCTGGATCGCGGAGACCGCGACCGGCACGTCCTTGGCGTTCTCGACGCGGCGCTGCGCGGTCACCTGCAGGGCGTCGAGGGCAACCGGATCCTTGGCAGCGGGGGTTTCCTGGGCGGCTGCTACCAGCGGCAGCAGGGCGGAAAGAGCGGCAACGAGGGGGCGCGCGACCGGAAATCGGCCACGGGAAGTGCGGGTCGGGGACATGGCGGTAGGCTGTGTTTGGAGGGGTGGTAAAACGGCGCTACCAGATAATTGTTGCAATACAGCACCTGCCCCGCAAATGCCGGCCGTTCATGGCCGCGCCTCCCGGCGCCCGGTGCACTCGCTAGACTCGGGGTTTTCCAGCCCTGCAGAGCCGCCGCGATGACCCAGTGGTACTTCCATGCCTCCGCCCAGGCCGAGCGTATCGGCCCGCTTGATGACGAGGCCGCGCGCCGTTATGCGCAGGCCAACCCGCGCGCCCTGGCCTGGTGCCAGGGCATGAGCGGGTGGACCTCGATTGCCGAGGTGCCCGAACTGCAGTCCGCGGCCCCGGGCATGCCGAACACCCCGCCGCCGGTCCCCGCCGCGGCCAGCGGCCGCGCCGACGACATCGAGTTCCGCATCGTCGGCCATGAAATGCAGTTCGTGGAGATCGAGCTCGACCCCGGCGAAAGCGCAATCGCCGAGGCGGGGGCGCTGATGTTCAAGGACGCCACGGTGCAGATGGACACGGTGTTCGGCGCCGCCAACGGCGACCAGGGCGGCGGCTTCATGGGCAAGGTGATGGCCGCCGGCAAGCGCGTGCTGACCGGCGAGAGCCTGTTCGCCACCGTCTACACCCAGAGCGGCCACGGCAAGGGCAAGGTCGCCTTCGCCGCGCCCTACCCCGGCACCGTGCTGGCAATGAAGCTGGACCAGCATGGCGGCCGCCTGATCTGCCAGAAGGACAGCTTCCTGGCCGGCGCGCGCGGCGTGCAGATCGGCGTGCAGTTCCAGCGCAAGATCATGACCGGCCTGTTCGGCGGCGAAGGTTTCATCATGCAGAAGCTGGAAGGCGACGGCTGGGTGTTCATCCATGCCGGCGGTTGCGTGGTGGAGCGCGAGCTGGCGGCCGGCGAGCGGCTGGATGTGGATACCGGCTGTGTGGTGGCCTACCACCCGACCGTGGACATGGACGTACGCCGGGTCACCGGCATCAAGAGCATGCTGTTCGGTGGCGAAGGCGTGTTCCTGGCCACGCTCACCGGTCCGGGCAAGGTCTGGCTGCAGTCGCTGCCGTTCTCGCGTCTGGCCGGCCGCATGTGGATGGCCGCGCCGCAGGGCGGTGGCCAGAACCGCGGCGAAGGCTCGGTACTGGGCGGCCTGGGCCGGATGCTGGACGGCGACAACCGGTTCTGACCGCCCCCGGTCGTGCTGGCCGCTGGCCGGCAGCCCATGGACCTTGGCGCGCATCCCGGTCGTGCCGGCCGCTGGCCGGCAGCCCCATGGACCTTGGCGCGCATCCCGGTCGTGCCGGCCGCTGGCCGGCAGCCCCATGGACCTTGGCGAGCGTCCCGGTAGTGCCGGCCGCTGGCCGGCAGCCCCATGGACCGTTGCCAGGTTCCCAATGATTGCCGGCCAGCGGCCGGCACTACCTTTATGAATGGGCGATGTTTCCCACCCTGCCCGCCCCGCCACGGCTTCGGTATGCTGGCGCCCTTTCCTGAATCCGGCGCCGCGAGCGCACTGCCGATGAGCCTGTTCCGCCCCCGCATGCTGCTGTCCGTCGCCCTGATCGGCCTGCTGGCCGGCTGCGGTGGCGATCCGGTCCGTCCCACGCCGCCGCCGGCACCCACCGTGGTGCCGCAGGCCAAGCCGGTGAAGATCGGCATCGCCCTCGGAGGCGGCGCGGCCAAGGGCTTCGCCCACATCGGCGTGATCAAGATGCTGGAGGCCAATGGCTTCGAGCCGGCCGTGGTGTCCGGCACCAGTGCCGGCAGCGTGGTCGGTGCGCTGTATGCCAGCGGCATGGACGCGTTCCAGATGCAGAGCAAGGCGGTCGCGCTGGACGAAGCCAGCATCCGCGACGTGCGCCTGTTCTCCGGCGGCCTGGTGCAGGGCCAGAAGCTGCAGGACTACGTCAACGAGCAGGTTGCCAACCGTCCTGCCGAGCGCCTGAAGAAGCCGTTCGCCGCCGTCGCCACCCAGCTGGAGACCGGCGAGCGTGCGATCTTCGTGCGCGGCAACGTCGGCCAGGCGGTGCGCGCGTCGAGCAGCATTCCCGGTGTGTTCGAGCCAGTGAAGATCGGCGGCCGCAACTACATCGATGGCGGCGTGGTCAGCCCGGTGCCGGTGGATGCCGCGCGCCAGCTCGGCGCCGACTTCGTGATCGCCGTGGACATCTCCAGCAAGGCCAGCGGCAAGGCGCCGACCGACATGCTGGGCATCGTCAACCAGTCCATCTCGATCATGGGCCAACGCCTGGGCGAGCAGGAACTGGCACGCGCCGACATCGTCATCCGCCCGAAGGTGCTGGACATCGGCGCCGCCGATTTCAGCCAGCGTGGCACCGCAATCCTGGAAGGCGAAAAGGCCGCGATGGCAGCCATGCCGCAGATCCGCGCGAAGATCCAGCAGCTGCAGCGCGCACGTGCCGCGGCGGCCGCACCGGCACCGGTGGCCGCGCCGAAGTGCGAGGAAGCCTCGCGCCTGGGCAAGCTGATGGGCCGCAAGGACAAGTGCTGACCTGAGCCGGCGTGTCGCTGCCAGACAGCGACGCGCGTGCTAGCGCGCGGGCCGGTAACCGCTGGCCTGCTGCCGCTCGCGCCTGCGCATCTGGCGGGCCTGCTCCTGCAGTGCCGCCGTATGCTGCAGTTGTTCCATGCCATCGGCCGGCACATGCAGCTGGCGTCGCGCACGGGTCAGCGCCAGATAGACCGCGCGCACCGGGTTGTGCCAGATGTGCCTGCCCTGCCCCGCACTGAAGCAACCGGGCGACAGCGAGACCACGTCGAACTGCAGGTTCTTCGCGTGTTCGGCCAGGCACAGCGCCACCCGCCCTTCAGCGGGCGTGTCCTGGTCATCAAGCGCCAGCAGCAGTGACTGCACCCGATCGGCAGACCCGAACAGTTCGACCAGCGCGCCCTGCCCTTCGTCGGCCTGCGTGGCCAGGAAGCGCTCCCATTCCTGGTCCGATGCGCTGTCGCGGCGCCGGCGCCACGCATCCAGTGGCCGCTGCAGCACGCTGCGCAGCGCGCGCAGCGCGCGCAGCGATGCCGGATGCAGGTAGGGCCGCAGCCCGAGTGCGTGCAGCTGTGCCGCGTCCAGGGCCAGATCGGCGACGCTGCCATGGATGCGCAGGCCCTCGCTCGGCACCTGCGCCCAGTCGCGGTAATGCAGCACACCGGTGGCGCGGTCGGTGGCACCGACGAACGGCCCACTTTCCTGGCCCAGTCCATCCAGTGCCAGGGTCTGGTTGACCAGGCCCTCGACCTGGTTGCCCTGGCGCACCGACTGGTGCATTTCCAGCACCTTCGACGCGGCCCAGCGCGGCACCGTACCGGTCAGGCACTGGTGCGGATCACCCAGGCTGACCACGCCAGGCGCATGGCCGGCCAGCAACTGCTTCCACGACGGGCTCAGGTCGTGCGCCTCGTCCACCAGCAGCATGCCCATGTCCAGCGGCGGGGTGACGCCGCGCAGGGCCAACCACTTGCCGATGTGCGCCGGGCTGAGGCTCAGCAGCGTGCCCCGCTGCAGTTCGGCGTCGAACATGCAGCGCCAGACGTGCTCGGCGGCCGCCATGTACGGCGACACATCGAGCATCGCAGCGGGCACCGAACGGTCGAAATGCTGGAACGCCAAGCCCGGGGCCGACGACGCGCACCAACGGTTGATGGCCTCGAACGCGGTCAGCAGCACCTGCTCCGGGCTGCGCCCACCGATGCCCTGCAGTCCGATGCGGCCGGCAATCTCGCGCGGAGTACGGGTGCTGCGCCGGTAGCTGGCAACGAAGCCACCGGTCTGGCCGCTGCGCGCGGCGTGCTGGGCCACGCGGTTGGCGAACTCGATCTGGGTCAGCAGGCGCACCGCAGTGCTGGTCGGCACGCGGGCGCGGAAGGCTTCCACCTGCCCACGCGAGGGCGCCACGTAGGTGTAGCGGCCCGGCCGCGCATCCATCAGCGCCAGCACCAGGTGGCCCTTGCCGGTGCCGGCATAGCCATCGAGGTCGATCAGCTCATCGGGGTTGGCGGCGATGGCGCGCAGCACGCGGGCCTGCTCGGAGGTGTACAGGCCATGGTGCTCGACCGACCGCGCATCCGCGGCGGAGACGTCATCCTGCGTGGCCTCGTCATCGTCACTGGAAAAGGTGGCGGGAAAGCGGATCTCATGTTCGACCAGGGTTTCCTGGCAGGCCTGCTGCAGGGCCAGGCCCGGGTACTCCCGTGGCGACTGCGCGATGACGTCCTGCAGGATCTCCGCCGGCGCCAGCAGCACGCCGTGGGCAGCCAATGCGGTCAGCCAGGCATCCAGCTCCGGTTGGCCACCGCCACCGGGCCCGGCCAGCTGTGCAGCCGCGCCTTCGTTGCCGGCAAACAACGCGCAGGCATCATGCAGCAGGCGCTCGATCTCGGCCGCCGGATGCAGGCGCGTCCGGCACAGCTGCGCGGCCATCAGCCCGGCCTGCTCCACTGCGGTCTGCGGTGGCGTGCCATGGGCAACGTAGCGCGCCAGCGACTTGCGCTGCAGCGGCAGGAACGTGGTGGTGGGCAGCGGGTGCTGGAGTTCGGACATGCGTGGAACCGGAAAGGAACGCTGCGACGCGCGCAGGGCGGAGATGCTCGGCTACCCGCCCGGCGCCGTCAAATCGCAGCGGCGCGTTCATTCCAGCTGCGACAGCGGCAATGCCTGGAAGCCCTTCACCGTGCGCAGCACGAAGCTGGAATTGGCATCGGCCACGCCACCGGCGTTGAGCAGCCGGTCCAGCAGGAAGTGCGAGAAGTGCTCCAGGTCGCGCACGTAGACGTGCAGCAGGTAGTCCATGTCGCCGGTCAGTGCATGGCAGGCCACCACTTCATCCCAGCCCTGCACGCTGTCCACGAAGTGGCCGATGGCGGCCTGGTCGTGCTTTTCCAGCTGCACGCGCACGAAGGCCTGCAGGCCCAGGCGCAGCTGGCGCGGTTCCAGCCGCGCGCCATAGCCGACGATCACGCCCTCGCTTTCCAACCGCTGCAGGCGACGCAGGCAGGCCGAGGGCGAGAGGTTCACCCGTGTCGCCAGCTCGGCGTTGGTGGCGCGCCCATCCCGCTGGATTTCAGCCAGCAGACGTATATCCGTGCGATCGAACTGGACTTCTCCGGCCATTGTTGCCCCGCAACATGGTGAGTACGCAAGGATATTGCGCCAACAAGGCCAATCGGCGCAACTTTTGCAACCCTGTTGCGCGCGCCCTGCCCTAGCATCGTGGGTATCCCGTCAAGGAGTGCCCCATGGACCTCGCCCAGCCCCGCCGCGTCGAACACCAGCAGACCGACAAGGGCTACGTGCCGGTGTATACCACCGCGCTCGTCGAGCAACCGTGGGACACCTACAGCGCCGACGACCACGCCACCTGGAGCACGCTGTACCAGCGCCAGCGCGAACTGCTGGTCGGCCGCGCCTGCCAGGAATTCCTGGATGCACAGGACGAGATGGGCATGAACGCGCACATGATTCCGCGCTTCGACCAGCTCAACGAAGTACTGGGCGCGGCCACCGGCTGGACCCTGGTCGGCGTCGAAGGCCTGCTGCCGGAACTGGATTTCTTCGACCACCTGGCCAACCGCCGATTCCCGGTGACCTGGTGGATCCGTCGCCCGGACCAGATCGATTACATCGCCGAACCGGACCTGTTCCACGATCTTTTCGGCCATGTGCCGCTGCTGATGAACCCGGTGTTCGCCGACTACATGGAGGCGTACGGCCGTGGCGGCGTCAAAGCCCACGCGATCGGCCCGGACGCCCTGCAGAACCTGACCCGCCTGTACTGGTACACGGTGGAGTTCGGCCTGATCGATACACCCGACGGCCTGCGCATCTACGGCGCCGGCATCGTGTCGTCGAAGGGCGAATCGCTGTACTCGCTGGAATCGGCCGCGCCCAACCGCATCGGTTTCGACCTGCAGCGGATCATGCGCACGAAGTACCGCATCGACACCTTCCAGAAGACCTACTTCGTCATCGACAGCTTCGAACAGCTGATGCAGGCGACGTCACCGGACTTCACCCCGATCTACGCGGCACTGTCTGACCAGGCGCATCTGCCGGCAGGCGATGTGCAGGGCGATGACCGCGTGTTCCAGAAGGGCACCGGCGAAGGCTGGGCCGACGGCGGCGACGTGTAAGCCCACGGCGCACAGCACTTCGCACTGAAAAGAAAACGGCGCACCTGGATGCGCCGTTTTCGTTGCTGCCTGCCTGCACCGTCACGGCAGTACAGGCGAGGGCAGGGCGATCAGGCGTCCACGGCCCGGCAGGAACCGCGCACCATCAATTGCGGATGCACGCTGGTTGCGGTCGGCGCATCCGGCACGTCGGCCTGCACCAGCATCGCCGCCGCCACGCGGCCGATGTCGGACACATGGCGACGCACCGAGGTCAGCGGCGGCCACAGCCGCGACGCCAGCGGGCTGTCGTCGTAGCTGACGATCGACAACTGCTGCGGCACCGCGATACCCGCACGCAACGCCACCTGGTACACGCCGGCGGCCATTTCGTCGTTGCCGGCAAAGATCGCACTGGGCCGTTGTCCGCCCATCAGCAGCCGTTCGGCGGCATGCACGCCCGACTCGAACGTATCGCCCGCTTCCAGCACGCGCTCACCCGGCAGGGTCAGGCCCACCTGGGCCAGCCGGTCGAGGAAGCCATGAGTGCGCTCGCGTGCGGTACGGCGATCGCCCGGACCGGCAATCACCGCGATATCGCGGTGGCCGAGCGAGAGCAGGTAGCCCGCTGCCGCGGCTGCACCGTCGCGATCGTGGGTGACCACGGCCTGTGCCTCGTCATCCGACACATGCGCGTTGATGCGGACGTAGCGGCATTCGATGCCGTCGAGCATCTCCGTCAACGCGGCCGACTCGGAGGCACGCGGGCCAAGGATCACGCCGTGCAGCTTCTGCTGCTGCACGAAGCGCCGCACACCGTGCGCACAGTCCGGAGACTGGCTGTCGCAGGGATGCACCACCAGCTCATAGCCGGTGCCGCGCAGCGCTTCCAGCGCGCCATGCTGCAGATCGACGATGCATTGGGCGCCCGGGTCGTCATACACCAGGCCGATCAGGAAGGAGCGGCGGAACGCGAGGCCGCGCGCCAGCGGGTCGGGCACGTAACCGACCTCGCGCATCAACGCCTCGACCTTGTCGCGGGTGTCTTTGCGCACCAGCGGCGAGTTGTTGATGATTCTTGAAACCGTTTTCTTGGAAACTCCCGACAGTCGTGCGATGTCGTTGATCGTGGCAGCCTTGCCCTTCGATGCCGGCAACGCGGCATCGCTAATAATTCGCACTGACATGTATAGAACCAGGTAAGTCGGAGAAGTCTAGCCTTGCGCCCGGTGGGCGCGAAGTTGCGGAATGTCGCAGCGGATGTGGATCGTGTCGTGTTCGACCGACCCGGCTGCGTGAGGTTCCATTGTGATCGCTCTACTGGATGTGCATCTGAACCGTTCTTCCGCGCGTGTTCACCCTGAATGCGGACGCGACGCGCGCGAACGCCAACATTCCCTTAACCAGGCTCCGCTACAGTCGGGGCATGGACCTGCAGACCTCTCCGTTTCCGGCGTTCCGTGGCCGCGACCGGTTGATCGCCGCAGTCGACGCGGCGATGACCTCCGGTGATGCCGAACGCATCACCGCCGACCTGCAGCTGGCGCTGCAGGAAGCCATCGCGGACAGCCGCATCGAATTGCCCGAGTGCGTGCACCGTCCGGTCAGTGATCATTACGCGCGACGCCCGCTGTACCACAGCCGCGAACACGGCTACAGCGTGATTGCCATGAGCTGGGGCCCAGGGCAGGGCACGCCGCTGCACGACCACGATGCCATGTGGTGTGTGGAGGGAGTGTGGTCAGGCGAGCTGGAGATCACCCGCTATGAACTGCTGGAGTGCGCCGGCGAGCGCTGGCGTTTCCGCCGCCACGCCGTGCTGCGCGGGGGCTGCGGCAGTGCCGGCAGCCTGATTCCGCCGCACGAGTACCACACCCTGCGCAACGCCAGCGACGAAGCACTGGCGATTTCGGTACACGTGTACGAGGCACAGATGGAGCGCTCGGCGGTGTTCGATCCGCTCGGTGGTGACTGGTACCAGCGTCGCATCCAGGCATTGCAGGCCGACCCGGCCTGAGCCGGGGGCAGGGCGGGGCACCACCAGCACCGTCGTGAGCCACGTGGCATCATGCGCCGCTGCGCTGCCGGACCCGGCGGCGATCCGCGATGCCCGGTCGGGCAAGGAGCAAGACGATGTCCAGCGCTGATCCGCGCCTGCGCGCGCTGTTGAAGCTGGCACCGGTGATTCCGGTGTACACCCCCGAAGATGTGAATGAAGCGGTCGAAGTGGCCCAGGCGCTGTTCCGCGGTGGCCTGCCGGTGATCGAAGTGACGCTGCGCACGCCGCAGGCGCTGGATGCGATCAAGGCGATGGTCGAGGCCGTGCCCGATGCCGTGATCGGCGCCGGCACGGTACTCAATGCCGCGCAGATGCAGGCAGCGAAGCAGGCCGGTGCGCGTTTCGCCGTATCCCCGGGTGCGACACCGGCGCTGTATGCCGCCGCACGCGATGCCGACCTGCCGTACCTGCCCGGTGCCGCCACCGCCTCGGACCTGATCCTGGGCGTGGAGCACGGCCACGACACCTTCAAGTTCTTCCCGGCGGTGCAGGCCGGTGGCGCTGCGCTGCTGGCGGCCTGGCACGGCCCGTTCGCCGATGTGCGCTTCTGCCCGACCGGCGGCATCAGCGCGCAGACTGCGCCGCAGTTCCTGCACCTGCCCAACGTGCTGTGCGTGGGCGGCTCGTGGCTGACCACCCCGGCGCTGCTGCAGACCCGCGACTGGGATGCGATCGAGCGCCTGGCCCGCGAGGCGTCAGTGCTGGCCAGCTGAACCTGCTGCACGAATCGTCAGAGGTTTGATCGTGATCAAAGCGCCGGCCTCGTGCCGGCGTCATTCTGTGGGCAAGCGCACTACGGAGATCCGAACATGAATTCGACCATGAAGGCCGCTGTCGTGCGCGAGTTCGGCAAGCCACTGGTGATCGAGGAAGTCTCGGTACCGCGCCCGGGGGCGGGCGAGGTGCTGGTCAAGATCGAGGCCTGTGGCGTCTGCCACACCGACCTGCACGCCGCCGAGGGCGACTGGCCGGTGAAACCGAACCCGCCGTTCATCCCCGGCCACGAGGGCGTGGGGCACGTCGTGGCCGTGGGAGGCGGGGTAGGGCACGTCAAGGAAGGCGACAGGGTCGGCATCCCCTGGTTGTACTCGGCCTGTGGCCATTGCGAACACTGCCTGGGTGGGTGGGAAACGCTGTGCGAAACGCAGCGCAACACCGGTTACTCGGTCAACGGCGGCTTCGCCGAGTACGCACTGGCCGATGCCAACTATGTCGGCCTGCTTCCGAAGGACGTAGGCTTCGTCGAGATCGCGCCGGTGCTGTGCGCCGGCGTGACCGTCTACAAGGGCCTGAAGGTCACCGACACCAGACCCGGTGACTGGGTGGTGATTTCCGGCATCGGTGGCCTCGGCCACATGGCCGTGCAGTACGCACGCGCGATGGGCCTGAACGTAGCCGCGGTGGACGTGGACGACAACAAGCTGGCGTTGGCCCGGCAGCTCGGCGCGCAGATCACCGTCAACGCGCGCACCACCGACCCGGCCGCATTCCTGAAGAAGGAGATCGGCGGCGCGCACGGTGCGCTGGTCACTGCGGTGTCACCGAAGGCGTTCGAGCAGGCACTGGGCATGGTGCGCCGTGGCGGCACGGTCTCGCTCAACGGCCTGCCGCCGGGCAACTTCCCGCTGGACATCTTCGGCATGGTGCTCAACGGCATCACCGTGCGCGGCTCGATCGTCGGCACCCGGCTGGACCTGCAGGAGTCGCTGCAGTTCGCCGCCGAAGGCAAGGTCGCGGCCACGGTCAGCACCGACCGCCTGGAAAACATCAACGACGTGTTCGCGCGCATGCATGCGGGCACGATCGAAGGCCGCGTGGTGCTCGACTTCGCCGCCTGACCGCCTGTGCATGGCCGCCGTCGCTCCGTCCCCCTCTCCCACGGACGCGGCGGCCATGCCTATCCCCCGGTTGTGCCGACCGCTGGCCGGCAACGCCAGGCGCTTCGCGCAGCCGTACAATGCGCGCATGCCCGGCCTGCTCAAGACCCTGTTCCTGTCCATCGTCGCCCTGATCGGCGGCGTGCTGTCGCTTGCGCTGGTCAGCAGCGTCGCCAGCTGGCTGCCCCCGCTGCTGGGCATGTCGCCGGGCGACAACAGCGTGCAGTTGGGATGGGACCTGGCCTTCAGTGTGCTGGGCGGCATCGCCGGCATTTCCTTCGCCACCTACTACGCACCGTGCTGGCCGCGTTCGCATGGGTTCTCGATCTGGTCACTGATCACGCTCGGCTGCGGCTACGCGATGTGGACCGCAGGCGCGGATTTCCCGCTGTGGTTCGTCATTTCGCTGCTGGCGTCACTGCCGCTGCAGCTGCTGGCCGGCTGGTGGTTCGGCCGCCGCGCGTCGCGCGATCCGCGCTGAGCGCATCCAGGTAGTGCCGGCCGCTGGCCGGCAACCCCGGCCACGCTACAGGTGCCGGCCAGCGGCCGGCACTACCGCTTCAGCGACGGCAGCGTCTGCTTCAATCGCGCGATGCCCTGCCATGGGTCACCCTTCAGCCGCTTCGCACGCGCCAGCGCCTTGGCCATCGGAAACGCGTCAGCCGCGCTCACCCGCGCCAGTTCTTCCCAGCGCAGCGGCACCGCCACGCCGCCAGAATCGCGTGCACGCAGCGACCACGAGCACACGCTGGTGGCGCCTCGGGTGTTGCGCAGCCAGTCGATGAAGATGACGCCATTGCGCTTGGCCTTGCTCATCGTCGCCACGTAGCGGTCCGGCGCCTGCTCCGCCATCGCCTGTGCGAACGCCTCGCAGAATGCCTTGGCTTCGTCCCAGCCAGCCTTGGGCTGCAGTGGCACCACCACGTGCACCCCCTTGCCGCCAGACAGGCGTACGAAGCTCTCCAGACCCACCTGCTGCAGGCGGTCACGCACATCGCGTGCACCGGCTTTCACCTGTGCCCAGCTGACGCCGTCACCAGGGTCGAGATCGAACACCAGTCGATCCGGATGCTCCGGGTCGGCCACGGTCGCACCCCAGGGATGCAGCTCCAGCGTGTTCATCTGCACCAGTTGCAGCAGGCCCCGCGCATCGTCGATGTAGACGTAATCCTCGCGGCCGCTCTTCTGCAGGAGGGGCACCGCATGTACCGCATCGCCCAGGCCGGGGCCATGATGCTTCTGGAAGAAGCAGGCCTTGCCCACGCCGTCCGGGCAGCGCAGCAATGACAGCGGACGTCCGCCAAGTTCGGGCAGGATCCAGCGCGCCATGCGCTGGTAGTAGTCGGCCACGTCGCCCTTGCTCAGTTTCTGCTTTGGAAACACCACCCGCTCAGGATGGGTGATCTGGACCTCACCTCCGGGTTCGGCATCTGCGGTGCTCATTCCCAGGTCCTCCTCCTGCTTGTCGCTGCGCAGCCGCTTGAAACTGGCCTGGCGCAGCAGGCCTTCCTTGCCCCAGCCACGGAACGCCACCTCCGCCACCGTCACCGGTTTCACCCAGCGTACGCTGGCGGCGCGGAACGGCACATGCGCCGGCAGCTGCAGCACCGGCGTCTTCACTGCCAAAGGCTGCAGTGCCTTGAGCAGCGCGCGCAGGCGCTCGTCGTCGAAGCCGGTACCCACGCGGCCCACATAGCGCAGCCCGGCCTTGTCCGGCGTGGCCAGAAGCAGCGAGCCGAATCCCACCCGGGAACCCTTGGGTGCCGTATAGCCGACGATCACGAACTCGTCGGTGTCTTCGTGCTTCACCTTCACCCAGCTGCGCGCGCGGGTGTTTACGTACGGCGCATCCACCTGCTTGCTGACGATGCCTTCGAAGCCGGCATCGCCGCTGGCATCGAACACCTGCGGCCCATGGTCGACCACGTGTTCGCTGAAGGCCAGTGTGCCGGGCGCCGGCCCGATGAGATCCTTCAGCAGCGCCTTGCGTTCCAGCAACGGCGCACGACTGATGTCCACGCCGGCCACACCCGGAAGATCGAACACGATGTAACGCAACGGTTGCTTCGAGCTTCCATCGATCACGCGCTGCAGTGCTGCGAAATCGCTGCGTCCTTCCTTGTCCAGAACCACCAGCTCGCCATCCAGGCGCGCATCGCGCACCGGCAGCGCCAGCACGGCCTGCGCGACCTCGGGAAAATCGGCCGTCCAGTCCAGGCCGTTGCGCGAGCGGAGCTTCACCTCGCCATCGTGCAGATCGGCCAGCAGACGATAGCCGTCCCACTTGATCTCATGCAGCCAGCGCTCGCCGTCGGGGGCACTGTCGCGATGATCGGTCAACTGCGGTTTGAACCCAAGGGGATAGGGCGTATCACGTGCGCCGTGCAGTTGCAGCGCGCGTGCATGCCAACGCGCATCGGCCTTGCGCGTGGTCGTGCGTGCGACGGGTGCAGCACGCGCCGCCTTTGCTGTGGAACGCTTCTTCGCCGCAGGTGCTCGTTTCGGCGTGGGTGCCGTCAGCAGGTCATCCGCCTCCGCGTCGCGCGCTTCGCCATCATCGCGCTTGATCAGCAGCCACTGCACCTGACGCCCTTTCATTGCCGTACGCACCAGCTTCCAGCCACCGGCCAGGCGTTGCCCGTGCAGCACGAAGTCGATCTTTCCAGCCGCCAGCGCCTGCTGTGGATCAACTTCACAGGCCCAGGTGCCGTGATCGAAGACATCCACGTGGCCAGCGCCATAGTGGCCTTCAGGAATGTCTCCTTCGAAACCGGCGTAGGACAACGGGTGATCTTCCACCTCCACGGCCAGCCGCTTCTCACCGACGCGCAGCGAAGGCCCCTTGGGCACGGCCCAGCTCTTCAGTACGCCGTCCATTTCCAGGCGGAAGTCATAGTGACGCGAGCTTGCGTGATGCAGCTGGATGACGAAGGTCGGCCGCCGCTTCGGATCGCCGCGTGCGGGCGTGTCGTCAGGCTCCGGCGTCTGCCCGGCGCCACCACCCAGTCTGCGCTTGCGCCGGTACTGGTGCAGCGACATGGTTCAACCTGCCTTGCGCCGCGTGGTCTTCTTTACGGCCTTTTTGGCGGCCTTCTTCGCAGCCTTCTTCGCCGGTGCCTTGCGCATTGCCGTCTTCTTCGCCGGCGTGCGCTTGTTGGCGTCCAGGCTCTTCTGAAGCAACGCCATGAAATCCACCACATTGGTGGTGGCATCTTCACGCGGTGCGGGCTCGTCTTCCACCCGGGTAGTGCCGCCCTTGGATTTGATGCGCTTGTTCAATACCAGCTGCAGACGCTCGCGGAACTCATCGTGATAATCCGAAGGATCCCAGTCACCGGCCATTGATTCGATCAGCTGTTCGGCCATCGCCGTTTCCTTGCTGGTGATGCGATAGTCGGACAGTTTTCCGGTGGGCAGCTTGTAGTCCTCGGGATCCACCAGCTCCTGCGGATAGCGCAGGATCATCAGCACCAGCGCGTCCTCATGCGGCATCACCGCGCACAGGTATTCGCGCGTGCGCACCACCACCCGCGCGATGCCCACCTTGCCGGTACTGCGCAGCGTTTCGCGCAACAGCACATAGCCCTTTTCGGCCTTCTTGCCGGGCACCAGCAGATACGGTTTCTCGTAGTAGCGTGGGTCGATCTGCGCCGCATCCACGAACGATTCCACCTCCACCGCTTCGTGGCTTTCCGGCGCCGCCGAACGGATATCACCTTCCTCCAGCACGACATAACTGCCCTTGTCGTACTCATAGGCTTTGACGATGTCCCTCCAGGGCACTTCCTCGCCGGTGTCGGCGTTGACCCGTTCGAAACGGATCGGCTTGCGGTCGCGGGAGTCGAGCATGCGGAACTGCAGATCGACCTTGCGTTCGCCGGACATCAGTGACACCGGCACGTTGAGCAGGCCAAACGACAACGTGCCGGTCCAGATCGGGCGGGCCATGGGCGCACCTTTGGCGGGGCAGGGTGCCCAGCGTGGGCCGGAGAGCGTAAACCAGCCGTGTCCGTGCCGTGCACGTGGGTTCTACGGAAAGCGGTAGTGCCGGCCGCTGGCCGGCCGAGGCTCGCGGCCTGAAGTTTCCTGGGGTTGCCGGCCAGCGGCCGGCACTACTGCAGCAACGGCCTCACCGCCGCCGCCGGAATATGGTCCAGCGCGCGCCAGGCGTCTTCCACCACCGGCCGCGCCTGCGACCAGCTCAGCCGCGACTGCCCACGCATCTGTTCCCAGTGCTCGGCCAGTTCCTCGCAGGTATCGGCAGCGTCGCCACGCGGCCAGTCAGCGGCGTGCGTGGTCAGCGCGAAGGCATACACCGGGCACAGGTCACGCCAGTTGCGGTGGTTCTGCCCGCGACGCTCTTCGTAGTCGCTGAGCATGTACTGCAGGTAGTCCTGCGCCACCGCCTGCGGATCCTCATGGCGGCGCGTGCGGCGCTGCGCGGTGCGCTGGCCGAGCGGATCGAGCAGGGCGTTGAACACGGACGGTGCGGGTCGTTCAAGACGGGGCATGGCCGGCTCCTGCAGCGGGGGCGGGTGGGCAGGAATACGCGCGGTGGCGTTACCAGCGGGTGAGCGAGATGTTCATGACGCCAGGTTCGCGGCGGCTTTACCTGCAGGGCGGTGTAGTGGGAGCCCCGAGCGCAGGTAGCCAGACCATGAGCCGAGAGACCTCCCGCGACCCGCTGCGCGCGAACCATCCGCCCATTCCCGGCGAGCAGCGCGGCAAGCGCGATGCCGACAACGCCGACTACCGCGGCACCGGCGCACCGTTCTTCGACGCCGAGCACGGTGACGACCACCTGCCGGTGAAGCATGTGGCTGAACAGGCCGCCCAGGACCGCAAGGACGGCGGTGACCGCCATCGTGGCGGCCAGGAAAGCCCGCTCAAGCGGCGTGAGCGCAAGCAGCGCGCCAGCGACAATCAGGACGAGGCGCTGGAGGAGACGTTCCCGGCCAGCGACCCGACCTCGCCGTTCGTGCCGGCCAAGGCCCCCGACTGACGGGTAGTGCCGGCCGCTGGCCGGCAACCTCCTGACGTCCTGCACCGCGCGATGCCGGCCAGCGGCCGGCACTACCACTTCAGCGCCACGACCACTGCAGGCCGACATTGGCCCGCCGTCCGGGTCCCGGCTCGTAGAAGCGGCCATTGCCGTCATTGACGATCACCGAGCCGATGTAGGCCTGGTCCAGCACGTTCTCCAACCGTGCGAAGGCCCGCAGCTCGCCACCCGGCAGGTTCCAGCGACGGCCGGCCTCCAGATGCAGCAGGGCAAAGCCGGGCGCACGTTCGGTCGCCACGTCGTTGACCATGGTATCGCTACTGGCCGAGGCCTCCAGCGCCCACTGCCAGTCGGCGGGGGACCACTGCAGCCTGGCGAAGGCCTGCTGGCGCGGTACCCCGGGAAGGCGGCTGCCGGCAGCAACCAGGGTGTTCGAGGTCAGGTACGGCGAACGCACCTCCGCCTGCAGCCAGGTCCACGCCAGCTGCAGCTCCAGCTGCTCGGCCAGCGGCTGTCGGTACTGCAGTTCCACACCCTGGCGGCGGGTGCGGCCGATGTTGCGATAGGTGCTGCGCCCACCAGAATTGCTGGCAACTGCCAGCTCATCGTCGGTATCTGCGCGGAACAGGCTGATATCAAGCTGGGTTCCATCCTGTGCGTGCCACTTGCTGCCTACCTCGAGGCTGCGGCTGCGTGCCGCCGCCAGATCCAGTGCCAATCCCGCCTGGCCGTCGGCGCGATAGCCCAGTTCGTTGAAGGTGGGGGTCTCGAAACCACGTCCCACGGCGGCGTGCAGCCGCCACTGCGGGTTGGCCTCGAAGCTGACGCCTGCCACCGGCGTGGTCGCCTGGTAGCGGCGGCGGCCACTGTCGTCGGGGTTCGCACCGACGATGTAGCGGTCGTCGGACGCGAAGCGCACCGCGCTGTGGCGCACGCCCGCCAGCAACGACCAGCGCGGGCTCCACTGCCACCAGGCCTGGGCGAACTGGTCCACGTTCTGCACCGTGTCGACCTGGTCGCGGCGCAGGCGCCCGCGCACGCCGAGGGCGCTGCCGATGAAGTTCTCGTAGCCGGTGCGGTGCTGGCGCTGGCGGTCTGCGCTGAGCCCGGCCACCAGGTCCAACGGTCGGCCGGCGAGGTCACCGTGCCAGCCCCAGCGCGCGTCCAGGCCGCCATAGCCGCCCTCCAGATCGATCACTCCGCCAGCGTGCAGCGGGTTCGCCTGAGCAGTCGGCGGAATCGGCAGGTACTGGGTCACCTTGCGCTGGCCGGCATAGCCCATCAGCTGCCAGCGCTGCGCCCCTGTCTCCCGGGTCCAGCGCAGACCGGCCTGCTGCTGGCGCACCGATTTGCGGGTGTTGTACTGGTGCGCCACGGCGGTGGCCTGGCGCGGATCCGCCGCCACCTGGGCGCGGCTCAGGCCCAGCGGGTCCTGCGCATCGGGGGCATCCAGCGCATTGAGCAGCAGCTCCAACCGCCCACCGCCCAGATCACCACCGATGCGCGCATTGAGCGATTCGCGGCGCGCACGGCTGTGGTCGCGCCAGCCATCGGTGCGGAAGTGGTTGGCGGCGATGTTGTAGTCCAACGCTTGGCCGGCACCCTTCAGCTGCGCGCCGACACTGAGCGTGGTGTCGGCGCCGGCGTTCACGCGCAACCGCCACGGGTCGCCGGCCTGGCCCTGCGCGCTCCACACCTGCAGCACGCCGCCGGAGGAATTGCCGTACAGCGCCGAGAACGGCCCGCGCAGCACCTCGATGCGTTCGGCGCCCAACAAGCTGGCGTGCGACAGCTGGCCCTGGCCATCGGGCATGGTCGCCGGCACCCCGTCGATCAACACCCGCACCCCGCGCACCCCAAAGGTCGAGCGCGCGCCGAAGCCACGGATCGACAGCTGCGTATCCTGGGCGAAGTTCTGCCGGTCGCGCGCCAGTAATCCCGGTACACCGGCCAGTGCCTCGGACAGCTGTGCGCCGGTGCCAGCACGGCTGGCGTCGATCCAGACCGTGTCCTGGCTGGCCGGCAGCGCGAACGGGTCGATGCCCGGCACCCGCGCAGCCTGCACCTGCACGGCGGGCAGGGCGGTGGGCGCAGGCTCGGCCATGGCCGCCAATGGCGACAGCAGCAGAGCGGACAACGGCAGGCAACGGCGGCGTGCGGCAGGATTCATGATTCAGGTTGATGGATCGGGCGGCAACGCACGCCATGGTACGGGGCGGCAGATGACGATGGCGGCGGCCAGCCCCGGCAGGCTTTGTTACGATGGGCTGTTTCCGGCCCCAAAGCCGTAAGCCGCGTGGCGCAATTCCTCCCCCTTTCCGTCTACCGAACGAGTACCGCCGTGTCCTTCTTTGCAAACGTGGAACTGGTCCCAGGCGACCCGATCCTGGGCCTGACCGAGGCGTACAACGCCGACAGCCGCCCGACCAAGGTCAACCTGGGTGTGGGCATCTACTACGACGAGAGCGGCCGCATTCCGCTGCTGCGCGCCGTCAAGCAGATCGAGCAGCAGCTCGCCGCTGAAGCCAAACCGCGCGGCTACCTGCCGATCGATGGCCTGCCGGCGTATACGCAGGCCACGCGCGAGCTGGTGTTCGGCAAGGACTCGCCGCTGCTGGCCGCCGGCCGCGTCACCACCGCACAGACCGTCGGTGGCAGCGGTGCGCTGCGCGTCGGCGCCGACGTGCTGAAGAAGCTGCTGCCGCACGCCACCGTTGCGCTGAGCAACCCCAGCTGGGAAAACCACCGCGCCGTGTTCAGCGCGGCCGGCTTCGAGGTGGTGGACTACACCTACTTCGACCCGACCACCCATGGCGTCAACTTCGACGGCCTGCTGGCCGACCTGGGCAAGCTGGACGCCGGCACCGTGGTGCTGCTGCACGCCTGCTGCCATAACCCCACCGGCGCCGACCTCACGGTCACCCAGTGGAAGCAGGTCGCGCAGCTGCTGAAGGAGAAGCAGCTGTTCCCCTTCATCGACATGGCCTACCAGGGCTTCGACAAGGGCATCGAGCAGGACGGCGCCGCCGTGCGCATCATCGCCGAAGCCGGCATCGACAGCTTCATCGTCGCCAACTCGTACTCCAAGTCGTTCTCGCTGTATGGCGAGCGCGTGGGTGCGCTGTCGATGGTGGCGCCGACCGCCGCTGACGCCAAGGCCGTGCAGTCGCAGGTCAAGCGCGTGATCCGCACCATCTACTCCAGCCCGTCCACCCACGGTGCCGCGCTGGTGGCCGGCGTGCTGACCAACCCGGAACTGCGCGCGATGTGGGAGCAGGAGCTGACCGAGATGCGCGAGCGCATCCACGCCCTGCGCCAGGGTCTGGTGGAGAAGCTGGCCGCTGCCGGTGCCCCGCAGTTCGGTTTCATCAACGAACAGGCCGGCATGTTCTCCTACTCCGGCCTGAGCCGTGAGCAGGTCGAACGCCTGCGCGACGAGTTCGGCATCTACGCCGTCGGCACCGGCCGCATCTGCGTGGCCGCGCTGAACCAGAACAACCTGGAATACGTCGCCAAGGCCGTGGCCACCGTCGCCAAGGGCTGAAGCAACGCTCCAGTCGCTTGAAGACAAAGGCGCCGAAAGGCGCCTTTGTTTTTGGATCCTGGTTCCTGTAGAGCCGAGCCTGCGCTCGGCTTGCGCGGTATGACGGACGAAGCGCAGCCGAGCGCGGGCTCGGCTCTACAGAGGCAGAGTGCCCCATTTCTACAGCGCAACGCATCTGGAAACGATTACGCCTTCCCGCGCTCACGCACGGCCCCACCATACGGGCGACAATAGGCGTTTTCCCGCTGCCGAGACCTGCCCGCTCATGTCCCGTACTTCGTTGACCCGCTTCCTGATCCAGGAACAGCACGCCGGCCGCATCAATGCCGACCTGCGCCAGCTGATCGCGGTCGTCGCCCGCGCCTGCACCAGCATCTCCATCGCCGTCAGCAAGGGCGCCCTCGGTGGCGTGCTCGGCGACGCCGGTACCGGCAACGTGCAGGGTGAAGCGCAGAAGAAGCTGGACGTCATCAGCAACGAGATCCTGCTCGAAGCCAACGCCTGGGGCGGCCACCTCGCCGCCTGCGCCTCGGAAGAAATGGACCACAGCCAGCCGGTGCCGGACATCTATCCGCGCGGTGATTTCCTGCTGCTGTTCGATCCCCTCGATGGCAGCTCCAACATCGACGTCAACGTCTCCGTCGGCACCATCTTCTCCGTGCTGCGCTGCCCGACCAACGTCGAACTGCCGGGCGATGACGCGTTCCTGCAGCCGGGCAGCAAGCAGATCGCCGCCGGCTACTGCATCTATGGGCCCAGCACCCAGCTGGTGCTGACCGTCGGCCATGGCACCCACGCCTTTACCCTGGACCGCGAGAAGGGCGAGTTCGTGCTCACCACCGAGAACATGCAGATTCCGGCGGCCACCCAGGAGTTCGCCATCAACATGTCCAACCAGCGCCACTGGGAAGCGCCGATGCAGGCGTACGTCGGCGACCTGCTGGCGGGCAAGGAAGGCGCGCGCGGCAAGAACTTCAACATGCGCTGGATCGCCAGCATGGTCGCCGACGTGCACCGCATCCTGACCCGCGGCGGCATCTTCATCTACCCGTGGGACAAGAAGGATCCGTCCAAGGCCGGCAAGCTGCGCCTGATGTACGAGGCCAACCCGATGGGCCTGCTGGTCGAACAGGCCGGCGGCGCCGCCTGGACCGGCCGCGAGCGCATCCTCGACATCCAGCCCGACCAGCTGCACCAGCGCGTGCCGGTGTTCCTGGGTTCGCGCGAGGAAGTGGCCGAAGCCGTGCGCTACCACCACGCACACGACGACGCGCAGGGCTGACGGCCGATCGCCTGACAGCGGTCATGGCCGTTCGATGACATGACCGTGGGGTGACACCGAGGGCGGCAAACGGCACCATCAAGCCGTTGCCGCCTAAGGAATGCACGCATGCACCAGCAGGGCCCGGTCGATTTCATCGAAGTCATCCACAACGCCGTCCCCAGCGAGGTCTGCGTGGCGATCGTTGAACGCCTGCGCGCCACGCGTGGCCTGCAGCCCGGTGCGGTGGGCAGTGGCGTGTTCCCGGAACTCAAGCACAGCAAGGATCTGCGCATCAGTGGCCTGGACGGCTGGCAGGATGTCGACCAGCAGCTGCAGATCGCGGTGTTCAACGGCCTGCTGACTTATCTACGCCGTTATCCACAGGCGTTGATTGCGCCGCTGATGTTGCAGATCCAGGACAGCAACGGCCAACCGCGACGCCTGTCTGCCGAGGACTTTCCCGACATGCCGCCGCAGCAGCTGGCCGATCTGGCCCGCACCTGCCTGCGCCCGGGCGCGATCAACCTGCAGTGGTATGCGGCAGGCGAGGGCGGCTACCCGTACTGGCACTGCGAGCTGTACCCGAAGGACGCGCAGGCCGAGACCCTGCACCGGCACATGCTATGGACGCTATACCTCAACGACGACTTCGAAGAGGGCGAAACCGAGTTCCTGTTCCAGGGCCGAAAGATCGCGCCGCGCACCGGCAGTCTGCTGATTGCGCCGACTGCGTTTACTCATACCCATCGTGGCAATCGGCCACAGGGCGGCGACAAGTTCATCGCGACCAGCTGGATCCTGTTCCAGAGTGCGCAGAAGCTGTTTGGGGGTGGTTGATACAAGCTGGTCACTCGATGATCTCAGCACCCGCGTTTGAATCATGGAGCACGCCGGCCAGACCCTGTGCCGTGGCGCGAGCGGTTGGTGCTATCCCTTAAGGCAGACCGCTACCCGGGCTGCCCTCGCTGATAAGAGAATCCCCAGGTGCTTGCACTCCCTCCCATGCATCCAGCTGACCCAGCGATCTCTGAATGGCATTCAATTCGTAACTGAACTCGCGCATCTTGCAGTGGTCCTTCCAGCCTGCTGGGCTATCGAGATCAAAGCGTGCGTTGATGCGAACCCGCATCAGATCTTTGGTTGGATTTCCTGACGATCTCGACGCTACCTGAAACAGCCTTTCCGTAGCATCCAGTGCTGCCAGGTCTCAGGCTAAGACCAGTGCTGTAGAACGCTCTGGTATCACCCTCCGACAAACTGAAGACATCGCCCTCCGCCAGATTCGGGGGAAGGATCAATGTCAGCTTCCTGTATCTTTCATTCTCAACCTTGGCCGCTGTGTACTCGCGCAACGCCACTACGACATTGTCACCATCAACAATCCGGTGGCACGCAAGTGAAACTTCCCTGTAGTCAGGCCTTTCACAGCAAGCCACATCAGAATTGGCATTCCAGACAAAGAAGCTGCTTGATCTCTGGCTTCCAGAAAGCGATGCGCACGCGCTGCAAATCAATCCGAGGAAAAGCGTGATTACCAGCCTTGTTGGCACAGTCCACTTCCCAGAGATATCCGGTTCCAAGGCCGCAGGATCGCACCGCGCACCGGCAGCCAACTAACCGCGCCGGCTGCATTCACCCTCGCTCATCGCGGCAACCGTCCGCAGGGTCGCGACAAGTTCATCGCCACCGACCGGATCCTGTCCCAGTTGTTTGGTGCCTTCGCGCCGCGCAAGCCCCTGTCAGTCCATTTATTGGGTCGATGAGATTATGCGATCAAGGCGATTCTTCGGTAAGGGATCCAAGATCGAACGCCCTGCTGTACGAACGACGACTACTAACGGCAACATCTTCTGAACGGAAGAGCCTGCCATCACTGCATTTAGCAGAGAAATAATAATTCTTCGGTTTTTGTCCTGAGACAACCATCATTATCGTGGAGAACTCGCTTCGTACACCTTTGGAGCTCAGAATGTCTCCGGTCTCAGCAGAGATCATTTCCAACTGACATTCTTTCTCCTGCTGGGATGTGGTCGAAGATGATGGTATCGACCCCGACACTCGGATGACCATATCTCCACCGATAGTCGAGCAACCCGACATAATCAGCACACTCAATGCGGCTGAAAGATTCATTTTCATTCGGCACATTCCTCGGTCTGCTGCTGCAGGCATTCCTTCAGAGCCTGGGCATGGCTCTTGGAAAAAGCTATCGCTGCATCCTCAAACCTGTTGCCTTGCTCCCACGATCTGGAGCGCGCTACCTCAGCAAGATAGCCGGCTCGCGTCAACTCACCAGTGTTCCACTGCTGAAGCACATGATAGTACTCATGTAGAACCAAACTATGGTCGGCGAAGAAATCCTCTGTAGAAACAGACGATGGAAGCCTAATCGAGTTCTTACGAGTTGTGACGAAGTCATTCTTAACAACAGCCTTGTTGCGGATATTTACCTTTGCAACTGACTGGCCAAATATCATCTCCAAGCAATCCGCCATCGCACCCGAAGCAGGGGCCAATCCGAGCGGATCAATGTAGCTAACTGGATTTCCCGCAACGTAGGAGTACGTATTCATCCCCCCCGCCAACCCAATCGGATCACTCTGCACATACCGTCCCGCACTCGCGTCGTAGTCGCGGAATCCGTTGTACCAGAGCCCACTTTCACCATCGTAGTACTGCCCCGGGAAACCGATGTTCAGGCCGCCGATTTCGTCCTTCAGAACGCTGCGACCGTATGCGTAGTTGTACGCCTTCCACACCACCTGCTGGGCCTTGTTGGTCGCATACTCAGGTCGGCCAAGGTGGTCGTTGTGCACGAAACTGACCGCGCCATTGCGGTCGATACCGACCAGCTCGCCCCCGAACCACAGATAGTTCGTCCAGGTTGTTCCCGTCTGCTCGGACAGCAGCTGGTTCTGTCCAGCGTAGAAAAAGCGAGTGGCTGAGCTTGCGCCGCTCTTACCCACGCGCTGGCCCTGCGCATTGAGCAGATAGTCCGTACGCTGCCCACCAACACTGCTCTGCACCATGCGGTTGAATGGACCATAGGTGAAGGTGGAGACGCGACTACCGGACGTTTCGCTGATGCGGTTTCCGAGCGCGTCGTACTGATAGGTGCGGGTTCCATCCTGGTTGGTGAACTCCAGCATGCGGTTGCTCTTCGCATCAATGGCGTAGCGCGTTGCTTCCGTCGCGGCATTGAGCGCAGTGTAGTTCCCACCCGCGTCGTGGCTGAGCGTATAGGTAACACCGGAGCGCGCCAACGTATTCAACCGCCCCAGGCGGTCGTATCCCAGTGTCTGGCTGAGGTTCGCGGTCACATCGTCACTGATCCCAACAATCTCATTGTCACCGTTGTAGCGATACGAAGTGCGGCTCAACGCGGTGGTCTGATGGTTGCGCACGGCCTTGGCCTCCAACCTGCCGGACGCATCCAGTGCGTAACTCTGCACCAGTCCGTTGCCATAGGGCATGCGTTGAAGCGTGCCGAGTGCGGTGTATTCGCTCGCACCGATGATCTCCTGGGTCACGGCGCCCTTGGTCAGTGAAAGTGCGTACGGGTAGCCAAGGCTGCTGTAGGCGTACTTGGCAACGGCTCCATCGGGATAGGTAATGGTGCTGTTCCTTCCGATGCCGTCGTACGTATAGCTGACCGTACCTTCGCTGACCTTGCCTGCCAGCCCGGTCTGATCCGTTCGGCTCACCAGTTGTCCCTGCGGGGAGTAAGTGAATCGAGCACTGGCACCCGGTGCGGCATGCGAGCACAGCCGCCCCTTGCCATTGAGGCAATTGTCGTAGGCGTAGGTCTGTTGCTGACCTTCCGCATTCTGGGAAATCAAACGGCCGAGACCATCATAGCCATAGCCAATCGAACTACCATCGCTGCGCACTGTCGCGATCCGCTGACCGACCGCGTTGTACTCATGGTCGGTTCGCCCCGTATCGGGGCTGTTCTGCGCCCACAGTTGCCCGAAGCCGTCCGTTTGATAGGTCGTTGTCAGTCCACGAGGATCGGTGACGGAGGTGAGATGATCTCCCTTGTCATAGGCAAGGCGCGTCGTTCCACCATTGGCGTCGATCTGAACCAGAAGGCGTCCACGAGGATCATAGGAAAACTTCGTCACACGATTCTGTGAATCGGTCGTCTGGATCAGACGGTCCTCCAGATCGTAGGCGTAACGGATGTTCCGCCCTTGATCGGTTCGCTCGGCTACAAGCCGTCCCAGCTCGTCATACTCGTAGTTCACTGCGGAAACAATGGTATTGAGCCCTATCAGGGCCAAAGCGATGCTCGACATGTTCCTGGGCTTTCCTTAGCGCGGTTCTTCACAGAATTTCGGGTTGCAACTGCCCTTGTCGTTCTCTGCTCTCACGGTTACCTGGCCTTGTGGGCCCCAGGCAGTAGGCCCCGACGCCAGCTGACCCAGGTACTGGAACTGAGCCACGCCACTACCACTGTTCACCGGCGCAACATTCACGGTGAACGTTGCGACCGCGCCAGGCGCTACCGGACCTGAAAGCCCGATGGCATCGCTGGTGCGCAGAGTCTTGAGCACCATGTAGGTGTCGCCAGGAGTCCAGATGACATTGCCGGTATTGCGGAACTGGAAGGTCACGCTCGATGACTGGCCATTGAAGATATGCGTGGGCGCAGCAGAAGCAGTGACGAGGTCGGCGGTCCGTGTGATGGCCGGAATGGAGAAGGCACCTGATCGATTGATGGTGAGATTGTGGCCGCCGACGGGGGAGATGCCATGGATGTAGATGCTCTTTCCCCCATGGGAAGCGCGCATGCCTGCATCCAGGGGTACACGGAAGTAGTAAGCACGGCCCTGCGCTTGACACGCGTTGGCAATGTTCGCATCAGAGGCATGATTCGCGCGTGCACTCGCCACGTAGGTACCGCCGCCCGCTGCTCCACCCGCGTATACGTGCACGTCGATCGACGCATCCACACCGATCGAACATGCCCAGCCTTCGACGGTGTAGTTCCAACCGGCATCCTGCACAACACCTCCGATATCTCCGGTGATGTTTGCGCTGGGTATTGCAAATACTCCCGAGTTGCCCAGCGAACGATTGCTGCTGCTGCCAAGCGGCGAGACGCCGTACACCACGATCTTGCGATCCCCCAGCTTCTGCCGGTTGGCCAGCGTCAGTGGAATCTCGAACCGATAGCTCGTTCCACTGGTACCGCACTCCGCTGCGACGCCAGGCTCACTCGCCAGGTTTGCCTGCGAACCTCCAAGGTACACACCACCATCTGCATACGCGTCTACCAGAATGGAGCTCCGTGAACCCGTTGAACACGCCCAACCGCTGACGAACCAGTTCCACTGTGTATCGTGGATGACGCCATCGACGACGCCCTTGACCATGCTGTCACCGGCATAGTCGGTGAAGGCTTTCTCAGTGCGGGTGCGGTTTGAAGCCGTATCGTAGCTATGGCGCGTCCATGACCAGGTGCCATTGCCCAGTGGATACACTTCGGTCAGCAGTCGACGTCCTGCGTCGTAGCTGTACTGGGTCCTGATTCCAACAGGTGTGGTTACGCTGGCGATGTCGCCGGTCGCGTTGTAGGTCGTCGTCGTCGTGGCCCAACCCGAGCCCGTATTGATTCGATCCGTCAACACACGCCCACGAGCGTCATAGGTAATTTCACGGACGTCACCATTGATACCGGTAATGCGACCCGGCAAGCCCAGTTCGTTGTAGGCCGAGTACGTCACCTTGTGTCCCAATGCATTGGTGACGCTGGACAGATCTCCCTTCGCATCGAATGTGGACGTGATGTCGTCCTGTGCCAGAGGACCATCCTCTTTGATGGAAGCCGTCAGCCCGTTAGCGTGATAGGTGTAGGTGTAATGTGTGGTTCTTGCTTGGCCGTTTACACCCACCGCCGTCAAATTTCGTATCGTCGCAGAGCTGACGTTGCCTCTGCCATCGTAGGTGAAGGTGGTTTCGCCATCGCCGACAAGCGTTTCTTTCAGCAAATGACGTCCTGCCGCGTCCCATTGATAGAGCGTGGCGCGTTCGGCCGAGCTTCCAACGGCCTCGCTTTTCTTCAACAGGTTGCCTTCGGGGCTGTAGTCGAAGTCGGTGATGTTGTCGACGAAGTCATGAACGATGTCCGGGTTTCCGTTGGCATCGTACGTTCGCTCCTTGTAGCTCGCAGGGCAGGTCGATGACCGGCTTCCGGTCACCGACACCTGACGACCATCCTCGTAGGCATACGTGGTGGTACGTCCCAGTGGGTTGGTCTCGCTGACTTTCAGCTTGACCGGACGTGTCCGGTCATCCGTTGCCGCCAGAAGCGTGCTCTGTGACCCGCTACGTGCAGCAAGTTGGATCGGACCACCCGGCAGCGAGCGGGGTTGAATGCAGATCTGACCCTGGCGTGGGTTGTACTCACACCACCCGGTCTCTTCGCTGCCGCGGACACCGCCCGGCCGGGCAGGCGCAGGAGGTGCTGCCACCGGCGCACTGCTCTCGACCAGGTAGCTGAAGGTATGCCGCTCTATCCCACCGGCATGCTCCGACAGCGTCGCTCGCTTGTTGGCATCGTATGCGAAGGTGGAGTACCGCACGCCGTTATAGGATTTTCCGGTGAATCCCCCCAGATAGCGCGCGTCTTCATAGTGATAGGTAATGGTCGTCTGCGGCGCACCTGGCAACGTTACGCTGGCAAGGCGGGCGCGGCCCGCTCCGAACACGTCGGCGGTATAGCCATACTGGTAGACATTCCCAGCCGGGTCCTTGGCCTGAGTCAGCAGACCATTGTTCCACGTGAACTGGATGCTGCGACCTGACGAGTGGGTGACCGTCTGCAGATACTTGTTGATGTAGGCAAAGCTCCAGTACACACCTTGCTCGTTACGGAGTTCGGTTATGTAGCCGTCTGTGTTGTAGCGCTCGATTCCAAGCTCTTCGTTGTTCAGCGTGAAACTTCCATCGCTGTTCTTCACCAGGTACGCGATCGGCTTGGCACGATCCTCGTTCCATCGCGCTTGGGCCTCATTCCAGATCAGCTTGATGCGTCGGCCATCCGGGCGCTGTGCCCACGCCGTCTTCTGCGCGTTGGAGAACGCCAGGCTGTAGTCGAAGTTGCTGATCCAGTGATTGCCGAACAGGCCCGCAGCGCTCCAGTGGTGATTGTAGGTGCGCTCGAGGAACAGGCCCATTTCCCCATTGACGGTGAAGTCGCGCTCGATCTCTACCTTGTTGCCGGTATAGAGCACGACAGGATTGCCCTTGCGCTCACTGCAGTCGTCACGGCGATCATCCGTTTGCTGTTCCAGCGCCGTTTTGGCAGGCATGGAGATATCGGAGTGGTAGGTGACGCCTCGGCCGATGGAGATTACACCCGATGATCCGATCGCCGGGCCACGTGTATGGGTGACGGTGATCCTGTCCATGTCCTTGGCGTCGGAACTGCCATTGTTATTCTGGAGATAGACGTGAGTTGCCTTCCTCGCAGAAGCGACAGGGACCCAACAGGTACTTGTCACCATCAATGGGATCAACAGAAGGGCGGTAACAGACGTACTTGTCGAACGGAGCTTCATGCTCTTGGTGTTCCTTGAATTTCTGGATCAGTGCCAACTCGCGCCTGAACAAGTGGTTCAGGGGCATGAATAGTAATCTGATGTTCAGCGGATTGAACAGCGCAGAAGTGCGCGTCCGCGAATGTCGGTCGCCGATACTGCGAAGTACATCGCATCGCTGTCATCCGGCTGAATGTGATCGGTCCCGCCGATGGTTGCCTCAGAACAACGAACCCTGCGGCGAGTCCTTGCGCGGCGGCAGCGGCTTCTGGAACCGGCTGCAATCCAGCTTCGGCCAATGGCTGTTCTGCGCATTGAAGCCCAACCGCTTGCGTGCCAGCTTGAAGCGGTTGTTCAACAGCTCCGCATACACGCCCTGGCCACGCATGCGCGTGCCGAACTGGCTGTCGTAGTCCTTGCCGCCGCGCAGCTGCTGGATCGTGCTCATCACATGTGCGGCGCGATCGGGATGATGGGTATCGAGCCAGTCGCGGAACAGCGGCGCCACTTCCAGCGGCAGGCGCAGCAGCACGTAGCCTGCGGTGCTGGCACCTGCGTCGTGCGCGGCCTCCAGCACGGCTTCCAGCTCGCTGTCGTTGATCCACGGAATCACCGGCGCCACCATCACGCCCACCGGAATGCCTGCTTCGTGCAGGCGTTTCATCGCGCGCAGCCGTGCATGTGGCGCTGATGCACGCGGCTCCAGCTTCGCGGAGAGATGCGGGTCCAGCGAGGTCACCGAGAAATGCACGCTGACCAGGTTCTCCGCGGCCAGCGGCGCGAGCAGATCGATGTCGCGCTCGACCAGTGCGTTCTTGGTGATCAGCGAGAACGGATGCTTGGTCTCCAGCATCACTTCGATCAGTTGGCGCGTCAGCTTGAACTTGCGCTCGATCGGCTGGTACGCATCGGTGTTGATGCCCAGCGCAATCGGCTGCGGCACGTAACCCGGCTTCGACAGCTCCTTGCGCAGCAGTTGCGGCGCATTGGTCTTGGCGAACAGCTTGGTCTCGAAATCCAGGCCCGGCGACAGATTCAGATAGGCATGCGAGGGGCGTGCAAAGCAGTACGAGCATCCATGCTCGCAGCCGCGGTACGGATTCACCGATTGGCTGAAGCCGACGTCCGGCGAATTGTTGCGGGTGATGATGCTGCGTGCGGTTTCGGCACGCACCTCGGTGCGCAGGCGCGGGGCGAGGAATTCCTCGCTCTCGTCGACCGCCCAGCCGTCGTCCACCGCCTCGCTGACGGTGCTTTCAAAGCGCCCGGCAAGGTGGGACGTGGAACCTCGGCCCTTGATCGCGATACCCATTGCGGCAGGGTACGTCGAGGCTGTCTCATTGGCTGCGACGGCCGCCTGAAGGGTTCAGGACTGTGCTGAGCCGAGCATGGGCTCGGCTCTACAATTGATGCAGAGACCTTGTAGAGCCGAGCCTACGCTCGGCTGCAATGCATCAAAGCAGCGCCAGGTACCCGCGCACCGTGGCATCCAGCCCGTCGTACAGCGCTTCGCCGATCAGCGCGTGGCCGATCGACACCTCCAGTACCTCTGGCACGTGGGCCAGGAACTCGCGGAGGTTGTCCTGCGACAGGTCGTGGCCAGCATTGACGCCCAGGCCGACAGCCTGCGCTCGTCGAGCAGCAGTGGCGAACAACGCCAGCATCGCGTCGGCATCGCCAGCCGCATGCGCCTCCGCATAGGGCCCGGTATACAGCTCGATGCGGTCCGCACCCACTTCGGCCGCCTGCTCCAGCAGCGGGTTGCCCGCGTCTACGAACAGGCTGACCCGGCAACCCATCGCCTTCAGTTCGGCGATCAATGGGCGCAACCGCTCGGCGTCGCGCTCGAAGTCGAAGCCGTGGTCGGAGGTGATCTGGCCGTCGCTGTCGGGCACCAGGGTGGCCTGCGCCGGGCGGGTCTGCGCGCACAGCGGCAGCAGGCCGGGGTAGCCCTCTCGCGGCGGCGCGAACGGATTGCCTTCGATGTTGAACTCCACGCCTCGGGCGCGGGTCAGCGTGGACAGGGCCAGCACGTCCTCGGCGGTGATGTGGCGGCGGTCCGGTCGCGGGTGCACGGTGATGCCATGCGCACCGGCATCCAGGCAAGCCTGGGCGGCACGCACCACGTCCGGTTCGGCGCCGCCGCGCGAATTGCGCAGGACGGCGATCTTGTTGACGTTGACGCTGAGCTGGGTCATGGAACGGGACTACTTGGAAAGAGGGGACGGATCGTGGTCGGTGGCGTCATCATTGCGCCGGGCCTGGGCCTGCTCGCGCAGGCGACGCAGTTCCTCGGCATCGACCAGGGTGGCGGGGTCGCGCTGCAGGTCGCCGAAGCGGGCCACATAGCGGCCGCGTACCCAGGCCAGCAGGAAGGCGAGGGCGGCCAGCAGGCACAGGCTCATCAGCCCGGCGCTGGGCGTCTTCAGCGCGAAGGCGAAACAGCCCAGCGCCAGCAGCAGGTACAACCAGTACATAGTCGGGCTCCCCGGATGATCGCCGCAGTGTAGCGCTGCGTCAGAGCAGCGGCGAGGCCAGCCGCGCGAAGGCCTCCGGCAGGCGGTGCAGCCACAGCGAGCGGCCGGCCTGGTCATGCACGCGGGTGGCGCGGTCGAATTCGCCCTGCAGCAGTTCGGCCAGCGCGGCGACACGGTCACGGTCGCTGATCATCATCGACAGCTCGAAGTTGAGCCGGAAGCTGCGGTGGTCGAAGTTGGCGCTGCCAACGATGCAGACATCGTCGTCGGCGATGAACGCCTTGGTGTGCAGCATGCGCGGGCCGTACTCGTAGATCTTCACGCCGGCGTGCAGCAGCTCGTCGAAATAGGAGCGTGCGGCCTGGGTGACGAACCAGGAATCACTCATCTTCGGTACCAGCAGGCGCACGTCCAGTCCGCCCAGTGCGGCCGAGGTCAGTGCCATCCGCGCCGCTTCGCCGGGCACGAAATAGGGCGTCACCAGCCACACCCGCGCGTGCGCTTCCTGGATCGCCGCCACGTGCAGGCGGTGAATGGTTTCCCAGCCCGAATCCGGGCCGGACACCAGCACCTGGGCGTTGATCGGGCCATCCGCGCGCAGCGGCATGTCGGCGGGCCAGAGGCGGGCGATGTCGAAGCGCGAGTGATCCTGGCCACTGGCATACAGCCAGTCCTCGGCGAAGACCAGTTGCAGGCTGCGCACCACATGGCCGCGGATCCGCATGTGCAGATCGCGGTAGGCGTCCGACTTGCGGCTCTCGTCTTCGTCGTCGGTGATGTTGATGCCACCGGTGAACGCCAGGCGGCCATCGACGATCACCAGCTTGCGGTGGGTGCGCAGGTTCAACCAGGGGCGCTTGAACGGCTTCAGCAGCTGCCGCGGGTGGAACCAGACCGCCTCGCCGCCCGCCTCCAGCAGGGGCTGCAGGAAGCGGCGGGGCAGGGCCGACGATCCCACGGCATCGAGCAGCAGGCGCACCTGCACACCGGCGCGGGCGCGCTCGACCAGGGCATCGCGCAGGGCGGTGCCAGCGTGGTCCGGGTTGAAGATGTAGTACTCCAGATGCACGTGGTCGCGCGCCTGTGCGACCGCTTCCAGCAAGGCGGCGTAGGTCGCCGCACCGTCCACCAGCCAGGTCACTTCGGTGGCACTGCTCGGTGCCAGTCCTGTCGTGGCCTGGGCGATCTTCGCCAGCTCGGTGCAGTCGGCATCGGGCGGGCAGACATCGCTGTAATGCTCCATGCCCGAACGCGCGCGGCCACGGCGCAGGCGCTGCCGCTTCACCTTCTGCGGACCCAGCAGGTAGTAGATGAAGAGGCCCAGGTAGGGCAGCAGCGCCAGTGACAGGATCCAACTCAGCGTGGCGACCGGCTCGCGCTTCTGCAGCATGATCCAGCCCGCCAGCGCGAACAGGTACAGCAGGTAGGCCACCGCCAGGATCGTGCCGAGGTGGGCGATGCCGTCGAGCCAATGGCGCAGGGAGTCGAAGAGGGCGAGCATCCGCCGATCATAGCGGCGCATGCTGCCTGTTGGGGTCAGATCCCTTTTCCGCAGGAAAAGGGATCTGACCCCGATGGGACCCCTCGGACACAAAAAAAGACGCCCCTGTTTCCAGGGGCGTCTGCAGTCGCGTCATGACTGTTGTATTGCGGTGTTGCGATTACTGCTGCACAAAACCGATCTTCTTCATCTGAGCATTCTTCGCGGCGGCCAGAACCTTGGCCATCACGTCGTACTCGGAATCCGGGCTGGCGTCGATGCGCAGTTCCGGCTGGTTGGTCGGGTCACGCTGGACCTCCTGCTCCATCCGCTGCTGCAGCTCGCTGGTATTGATCGGGCTGTTGTTCCACGAGACCTGGTTGCTGGCGTCGATCTTCAGTTCGATCGGCGGCGGCGGTTCGACCAGCTGCGGCGGTGGGTTGAGCACGCGCTGCGGCAGGTCCACGGCGATCGGGTACGTCATGATCGGCGCGGTCACGATGAAGATGATCAGCAGAACCAGCATCACGTCCACGAGGGGCGTGACGTTGATGTCTGCCATGGGGCCTTTGCCACCACCACTACTGAATGCCATGGCTTATTGCCCCTTTTCTTTGGTCGCGACGAAGCCGACGTCCAGCATGCCCTGCTCCTGCGCGACCTTGGTCAGGTCGTTGATGACGCGCATCTTGGTGGTGCGGTCACCACGCAGGTTCAGCGGCGGCTGCGGGGTCTGCTGGGCGGCGGTCGCCAAGCGCGACTCGAGAGTCTGCTTGTTGATTTCTTCGTCGTTCCAGTAAATCGAGCCGTCTTCCTTGACTGCCAGGGTGATCGGTCCGGAACGCTTTTCAGCGTCTTCCGGCTTCTGGATCAGGTTGGCTTCCGGCAGATCCACCTTGACCTTGTGGGACATCAGGGGCGCCGTGATGATGAAGATGATCAGCAGCACCAGCATCACGTCCACGAGGGGCGTAACGTTGATGTCGGCCATGGGGCCGCCGCTGTTACCACTACTGAAAGCCATAACGGGCTCCGTCTAGATCTTGGTGACTACTTACGTTCGTCGCTGGGTGACGCGCGCCGCAATTAGCGGACGCGCGAGCCGGTGGCGAAGAAGTCGTGCAGGTCGTGCGCGAAGGTATCGAACTTGCTGATGGTCGCGCTGTTGATCTTGCTGAAGAAGTTGAAGGCGAACACGGCCGGGATCGCGACGAACAGACCGATCGCGGTCATGATCAGCGCTTCACCCACCGGGCCGGCAACGGCGTCGATCGAAGCGGAGCCGGTGGCACCGATCTTGATCAGCGCGCCGTAGATGCCCCACACGGTACCCAGCAGACCGACGAACGGAGCGGTTGCACCGACGGTGGCCAGCAGGGTCATGCCCGACTGCAGCTTGTTGCTTTCGCGGGTGACGGCCTGACGCAGAGCGCGGTCGACGAACTCCGAACGGCTCAGGTTCTCACCGACGCCGCCGGTAGCACCGCCTTCAGCGCGCTGGTGGTGGGCAGCTGCCTGGGCAGCGTCCAGGGCGATCTTCGAGAACGGCTCGGAAGCCGGCTGTTCTTCCATCGCACGGATGGCGTCCTGCGCGTTCGGGGTGTCCCAGAACAGGCTGACGACGCGATCAGCGGCGCTCTTCAGGCGGGTAGCACGGAAGATGTTGATGACGGTCCAGTACCAGGACATGGCCGACATGGCGATCAGGGTCAGCAGCACGACCCAGGAAACCGCGAAATCACCCGGCTTGGTGGTCATTTCGTGGATCAGGTGCTCGAAGCCCATCTGCGACAGGGCGTTGGACGGATTGCCCCCGGCAGCAGCGGCGATGAAAATTTCCTGCAGCATGACGCTTACCTTTGTTGTGTGTGGTGATAAAGGGTGTAGCTAAGCTAAACAATCGAACCGGGAGCGGGGGTGGCCAGGCGGCCACCCGGACGCATCAGTTCAGCGCAAAGTTGACCGGGACGCGAACGCGACCTGCCGCCTTCTTACCGCCAGATTCAGCGGCGTTGAAGCGCCACTTGCGAGCTGCTTCCATCGCAGCACGGTCCAGGTCGCGGTTACGGCTGGACTTTTCCACCGTGACATTGGTGACGTTGCCGCTGGCATCGACATCAATGATCAGGATCACTTCGCCCTGGATACCAGCGCGGAAGGCTGCCGGCGGGTAGCGCGGCGGATTCATGGCCTTCGACGAGATGTCCACGCTGGCCTCGATCGAGGTCGCAGGTGCCGGCGGCGCAGGCGGCGACGGCGGGGTGACGATATCGTTCGGACGCGGTTCCGGCACATCCACGACCGGCGCCTGCGGCGGCGGCGGGACCGGCGACGGCTTCGGCGGCGACAGATTCTTCACCGGCGGCGGCGGAGTATCGGTCGGCGGCGGCGGCGGCGGCGGCGGCGGCGGCGGCGGCGGCGCATCGACGATGGTCACCATGACGTTGCGCTCCTTCTCCGCAACGGCCTTGGGAGCCACGGCAGGAATGAGGAGCATCATGAAGGCGGCCAGATGCAGGGCAATTACAAACGCGATGCCGACGATGCGAGGCCAGCTCAGCCCCTTGTCATCGGGTTGTTCGTACCGGTGAACGACTAGTTGTTCCGTCATGCGCCAAGAGCTCAATAGTGGGGCCGGGATGCCGGGGGCGGAATCCCTGATCAGCGGTGCATGACACCGCAGGAACCTCCAAGCTTATACCAATCCTGAGCGCCTGCGCATCAACTGAGCAGGCATTCAGGCGTTATTCCTACTTACTTCAGGTTGATGATTTTTTTGGCATCAGCCTGGTTCTTCACACCCTTCGCCAGCGCCTGCTGGGCGGCCTGCTTGGCCTCCGGGATGCGACCTTCGGCATGCAGGACGCGTGCCAGGTTCAGGTAGGTCTCACCGTCCTTGGACAGCGGGGCAGCCTTCTGCCACGCATCGATCGCCTGCGGCACCTGGTCGGAGTAGTAGTAGGACTGGGCCAGCGCCAGGTAAACCTGGTAATCCGGCTTCAGGATGCCCTTCTGCAACCCTTCGTTGATGACCGCGATGACGTCCTTTTCCTTGTGCTCGGTGTTGGCATAGATCGAGTACAGCTGCTTGTACTCGCGCTCTTCGGTGAGCTGGCCGCTGCTGCGCAGCTTGTCCATCACCGCGGCCGCCTTGTCCATCTGGTCGGCCTGCATGTACATGCTGGCCAGGTTCAGCTGGGCCTTCTTGTCGTTCGGGTTCTTGGCGGCCAGGGCCTCGGCTTCCTTGACCGCTTCACCGGACTGGCCGGCTTCGGACAGGGCCGCCATCAGCAGCTGGTTCCAGTTGTCCTTCGGTTCGGTCGAGCCGGCGATGGCCTGCTTCAGCACCGGAATCGCTTCCTGGTAGCGCTCCAGCTGGTACAGCGCCTGGCCCTTGGCGATCAGCTCTTCCGGCTTGGTCGACTTGCTCTCGGCGAAGTACTTGTCGAGCGTCGCCAGGCCTTCGGCGGTCTTGTCTTCCTGCAGCTCCAGCTGGCCCAGCATCAGCATCGACTGGAAGTGGCCGTTGTTGTCCAGGCCGTTGAACTGCAGGACCTGCTTCAGGTAGGCGATCGCCGCAGCGGTGTCGTCGGTCTGGTACGCGGCCTGCGAGGCCAGCTGCGCAGCCAGCGACTTGTCGTACTCGTTCGCGGCGCTGTCGGCCAGGATCGCGTCGGCCTGGGTGCGGGTCTCCGGGAACTTTTCCTTGTTGTAGCTGTCGATCATTTTCTGCAGCTTGCTGCCGAGCTTGGCCGAAGCCTTGACCGTCGGCTCCTGGCGGGTCGCGTTCGGGTACAGCACCTCGGCCTTGGCCTGCTTGCCGCCGCGGTTGCCACGCTCGGACGAGCGCGAGGACTGCGCGAAGGCATCGGTGACCACGGCGCCGGTCAGGGCGGTCGCGACGAGGACGGAAAGCACAGCTTTGTGGTTACGGAAAATCATCGTTCACCTCGATCGAACCGCCGGTTAGCGGCAAAGTCGGACTGTCAGAAAAATCTGAGCCGCCAAACGTATCAGAAACAGATGGCGTGAGAAATCGTTTTATGTGCTGCAATACAGCATGAAACTGCGCACTCATCCGCACTTTGGCCGCAGCCCGGCCGCCTGCGCCTGCTGATAGACCGGCGCCAGGGCCGGTGCATCGCGTCGCAGTTCCTGGATCCGGTTGGCCGGGTCGGGGTGGGTGGACAGCCATTGTGGGCTGCGACCGCCACTGGCGGCCATCATGTTCTGCCACAGATCGACCGCCTGTGCCGGGTTGAAACCGGCCTGGGCCATCAGTCGCTGGCCGATCACGTCGGCCTCGCTCTCCTGGGTACGCGAGCCGGGCAGCAGGAAGGCGGTCTGCGCGCCCATCCCGCCAAGCTGGTTCACGGTGCTGGCCGCCCCCTCGCCGTAGGCGGCGCCGGCGAGTGCACCGAGCACGGCCAGCCCGGTCTGCGCGCCCATCTGGCGGGTGATGCGCTCTTCGTGGTGGCGGGCGATGACGTGGCCGATTTCATGGCCGATCACGGCAGCCAGCTGGTCCTGGTTCTTCGCGACGGTGAAGATGCCGGTGTTCACACCGACCTTGCCGCCGGGCAGCGCGAAGGCATTGGGTTCCTTGTCCACGAACACCGCGGTCTCCCACCGTACGCCACGGTACTGAGGCGGCAGCTGTGCGACCAGCGCGTTGACCACGCACTGCACGTAGCCGTTCTGGCGCCCGTCGGTGCTGATCTTTTCCTTCTGCTTGGTTTCGGCGAACGCCTGTGCACCGAGCTGGTCCAGCTGCGCCTGCGATACGCCGCCCACCATCTGCCGGCGGCCGGTCGGGGAGGTCGTGGTCGCGCAGGCGCTGACCAGAGTGGTGATGACAAGGGCCAGCAGCAGGTGTTTCATGGAAGCTCCCCCGTGTTCATGTGCGCAGTGTGTAGCGTAACGGCTTAATCTTTCGTCAAGCGGACACGGCGTTACATTGACCCTAGGAACACCATCGCTGCAAGTGCGACAGCGTTGTTCAGCGCATGCGCGGTGATCGCCGCCCACAGCGTACCGGTACGCTGGTAGAGCCAGCAGAACGCGGCGCCCATGCCGCCATAGACCAGCCACAGCTGGGCCATGCCCAGCAGTGAATTCTTGCTCAGGCCGGGCACTTCGTGGACCAGGGCGAAGGCCAGGCTGCTGAGGACGATGCCCAGCCAGGGGCGGCCTGCCTGCCACAGGCGCCCGAACAACACACGGCGGAACAGCAGTTCTTCGTAAGCCGGGGCGAGCACCACCGCGAACAGCACCAGGAACAGCGGGAAACGCGCGATCGCGTTCTGCATCAGTTCCACGTTGGTCGGTACCGGCTCGATGCCGAACTGCTTGGCCAGGAAGGCGATGCCGTTGCTGCCGAGCACGATCAGCGTGGCCACCAGCAGGGTCCAGCCCCAGGTCGAGGGACGCCGCAGTGCCTGGCGGGAGGCGAGGCGTTCGTCCGCATTGGCGGGACGGCGCCAGAAGTACAACAGCAGTGCGGCGCCTCCGGTAGCGATCAATGCCATCAGGATCTGCGCCAGGGCACCCGGCTGGCCAACCGCCGCGCCGACTGCGTCAGGCGAAAGCACGCCGCCATTGGCCTCGGCATTGGCACGGCTGACCATGATCGCGCGGTAGAAACCCCAGAAAAGCCCGGTGACCAGGCTCAGGCCGAACAGGGTGATGGCGGCAATGCCCAGGTCGATGAAGAAGCCCGCCAACGGGGAGCCGGCACGCGGCGCGACCGAGGCCGGTGGAATCGGGGGCGGGGCGGAAACCGGGGCGGATGCGGACATCAGGTACCTGCGTTCAAGGGTCGAAGGCCGGCGCGCCTCCCCGCGCACCGGCCGTCACCAGATTGTGTCAGATATCCAGGTTGGCGACCTTCAGTGCATTGTCCTCGATGAAGTCGCGGCGCGGTTCGACCACATCGCCCATCAGGGTGCTGAAGATCTGATCGGCGGCGACGGCATCTTCGATGCGGACCTGCAGCAGCCGGCGCGTTTCCGGGTTCACAGTGGTGTCCCACAGCTGCTCCG
The DNA here is from genome assembly GCF_040256885.1 of Stenotrophomonas riyadhensis. NCBI lineage: Bacteria > Pseudomonadati > Pseudomonadota > Gammaproteobacteria > Lysobacterales > Lysobacteraceae > Stenotrophomonas > Stenotrophomonas riyadhensis. The sequence continues at coordinate 7,191 of NZ_CP155568.1, read as the reverse complement.
GATTCATTTCACCCAGACCCTTGAATCGCTGGATCTGGCGGCCGCGCTTGGCCTCCTCGAGCAGCCAGTTCTGCGCCTTGGCAAAGCTGTCCACTTCGATCGACTTGGCGCCACGCGAGATGGTCGCGCCTTCGCGGACCAGGCCGTGCAGCAGCTTCGATGCCTGGTGGATCGCGCGCAGTTCACCGCTTTCGAAGGCCGACATCGGCAGCACCTGGGTGTGCTGTTCGCCCATGTGGCGACGGGTCACCAGCACCGCTGCAGGGCGCTCGTCATTGGCTTCCTGCAGCTCCAGGCTGAAGCGCGGGCTGCCCAGGCTGCCCTGGTTGAGGCGCTTGGCCAGTGCATCCAGGCCTTCGCCTTCGCCAGCGCTGCGCAGGCTGTCCAGATCCATCGGCACGAAATCAACCAGCGCTTCGAGCAGGTTGCGGTCGTAGCGGTGCGCGTTGCGTTCGATGGAATCGAGGGCGGCAGCATAGGCCAGCAACAGCTTCTCCAGCGCCAGGCCTTCGATGCCTGGTTCGCCGGTGGCGGGCACCAGTGCGGCGTTTTCCACGGCGCTGCTGGCCAGGTAGCTGTCCAGGGCCGGGTCGTCCTTCAGGTACAGCTCCTGCTTGCCCTGCTTGATCTTGTACAGCGGCGGCAGGCCGATGTAGACGTAACCGCGCTCGATCAGCTCCGGCATCTGACGGTAGAAGAACGTCAGCAGCAGGGTGCGGATGTGGGCGCCGTCGACGTCGGCGTCGGTCATGATGATGATCTTGTGGTAACGCAGCTTGTCCGGGTTGTACTCGTCACGGCCAATGCCCGTGCCCAGCGCAGTGATCAGCGTACCGACCTGGTCGGAAGACAGCATGCGGTCGAAACGCGCGCGTTCCACGTTGAGGATCTTGCCGCGCAGCGGCAGCACCGCCTGGTTCTTGCGGTTGCGGCCCTGCTTGGCCGAGCCACCTGCCGAGTCACCCTCGACGATGAACAGTTCGGACAGCGCCGGATCCTTTTCCTGGCAGTCGGCCAGCTTGCCCGGCAGGCCGGCGATGTCCAGCGCGCCCTTGCGGCGGGTCAGGTCGCGGGCCTTGCGCGCCGCTTCACGTGCACGCGCGGCGTCGACGATCTTGCCGGCGATCGCCTTGGCTTCGTTCGGGTTCTCCTGCAGGAACTCTTCCAGACGCGCACCGAAGGCGTTTTCCACCGCCGGACGCACGTCGGAGCTGACCAGCTTTTCCTTGGTCTGGCTGGAGAAGCTCGGGTCCGGCACTTTCACCGACAGCACCGCGATCATGCCTTCGCGCATGTCGTCGCCGGTCAGGTTGATCTTGGCCTGCTTGGCGATGCCGTTCTGCTCGATGTAGTTGTTGAGCACACGGGTCAGGGCACCGCGGAAACCGGCCAGGTGGGTACCGCCGTCCTTCTGCGGAATGTTGTTGGTGAAGCAGTACATCGTCTCCTGGTAGGAGTCGGTCCACTGCAGCGCCACATCCACGACGATGCCGTTGTGCTCGCCGGTGACCGAGATGACGTTCGGGTGCAGCGGGGTCTTCAGCTGCGCCAGATGCTCCACGAAGCTGCGGATGCCGCCTTCGTAATGGAAATCATCGCGACGGCCATCGCCACGCTCGTCGGCAAGGACGATCTTGACGCCGGAATTCAGGAACGACAGTTCGCGCAGGCGGCGGGCCAGGATGTCGTAGTGGAATTCCACGTTGTCGTGGAAGGCGACGGTCGACGGCCAGAAGCGCACGGTGGTGCCACGCTTGGTGGTGGCTTCCAGCTTGGCCAGTGCGGTCACGGCTGCGCCGTTGCTGAATTCCTGCTGGTAGTGGGAGCCGTTCTGGAACACATCCACCAGCAGCTTCTGCGACAGCGCGTTGACCACGCTGACGCCGACGCCGTGCAGGCCGCCGGAAACCTTGTAGCTGTTGTCGTCGAACTTGCCGCCTGCGTGCAGGACGGTCATGACCACTTCGGCGGCGGACACTTCGCGACCGAGCTTGGCGCTCATCTGCTCGTGCTTGCCGGTCGGGATACCGCGGCCGTTGTCGGATACCGAAACCGAGCCGTCGGCGTGGATCGTCACTGCAACGTGGTCGGCGTGGCCGGCCAGCGCTTCGTCGATCGAGTTGTCGACGACCTCGAACACCATGTGGTGTAGACCGGTGCCGTCATGCACGTCGCCGATGTACATGCCGGGACGCTTGCGGACAGCCTCCAGGCCTTCCAGGGCGGTAATGCTGTTGGCGTCGTAATTGCCGTTGTTTGCCGGGGTGTTCTGTTCGTCGCTCATTGCGCTTGCCGTAGGCTCCGCAGGTCGGGCACCGCTTGGGGCGATGCGCCGAGAATGAAAGGATTCCAACCCGAATTATACCAGCCGGGGTCGAGCGGCCCTGGTGTGCCCACTATGGCACAGCCACGATCTGTGCATGTTCCACGTGGAACCGGGCGATGTGGGTCAGCTCTTCCAGCGCCGCCGGCGTTTCGGTGGCGGTGATGAAGATCTGTGCCGGTCCACCCACCAGGCGCTCCAGAACCCGCGCCTGGTGGGTGCGATCCAGCTCCGAGGCCAGATCATCCAAGGCGATCACGGGCCATTCGCCGCGTTGTTCCGCATAGTCCTCGGCCTGGGCCAGCAGGCAGGCCAATGCCGTCAGCTTGGCCTGGCCGCGGGACAACGCATCACGACCCGGGATGCTGTGGAAATCCACACTCCAGTCCGCCCGGTGCGGGCCGACCGAGGTATACCCGGCCTGCCGGTCACGTTCCCTGGCGAGAAGCAGGGCATCCGCCAGGGGAAACTCATGCCGCCGCCAACCGGGGCTCAGCTCCAATCCCTGGATACCGAGTTGCGGAGCCAGGCTCGCGGCCAGGCCCACGGTGCGCTGCTGCAGGCGTTCCAGGTAGTGCTGCCGACGGCTGGTCAGCGGTTCTCCGGCCTCGGCCAACTCATGATCCCAGGTATCGAGCATCCGCGACGGCCCGCCTTGCTTGAGCAGGGCGTTGCGCTGCTTCAGCGCCCGGGAGTAGCGGCGCCACAGGGACAGAAAATCCGGTTCCACGTGGAACAAGCCCCAATCGAGGAAGCGGCGGCGGGGTTCACCACCACCGCTGACCAACGCATGGCTACCGGGCTCGAAGGTCACTACCGCCAGCGCTGCGCAGAGATTGCCCAGCTGCGCGACATCTTCGCCGTCCAGTCGCCCCTTCCAGTCCTGACCACTGTGGCGCAGGCCGGCTTTTCGGCGGTGGGGCGGGTGATGGGCACGCTGTTCGTCCCATTCCACGAAGATTTCCAGCGCTTCCTGGCCCTGGCGTACCAGACCGTCGCGCACCCGGCCACGGAAGCTGCGGCCATAGGCCATCAAGTGCAGGGCTTCGAGCACGCTGGTCTTGCCGGCACCGTTGTCGCCGGTCAGCAGGTTCAATCCCGGCTGGGGCGACAGGTCCACCGCACTGAAACGACGCAGTTGATGCAAGGCGAGGCGGCGGATCTGCATGGGGCGCGAAAGACCATCCGCACAAGGCGGTAGAGGGGCAGGGAATCCATCAGCTTACTGCATCGGTCAAGCCAGCCGTGCCGCGCCAGACATCGCCACTGTGCTGAAGCCTCCGCCTGGCAACCCTACGCGTGTTCCACGTGGTGGCGCTCCCTCACCTGGGCTCGCCTGGGTCTGGATACGCCCGGGAATCCTTGAATTCTGAGCGGCGGCGCAGGGTACCGTCCCTCAGATTTCAGCGATTTCAGCCCCATTCCGCGAGCATCGCCAGGTGCCCCGACAGTGGTTTGCGCGAGCACCGCGCAGATTTCTTTAAATCTACGATGCGATGCCCTGGAGGGTTCCACAGATTTCAAAGAATTCGAGCCCGCCGTTTCACGCTGTCCACAGCAGGTCTGTATGACTTATACACAATGTATGGGCAAGCTGTGGATAAAAAAGCCCTTTTGCCCGACCTGCGAAACTATCCACAGGTTCCCCCCCAGCCTGAGGGGCCTCTATACAGGGGGTTTCAGGTGCATAAATCTCTTCAAAATCAAATAGATAATACATTTCTCCACGAAATCTGGGCCTACCATCACCACCATGCTTTAGATTTATACCCAGATTTAGAAGCTAGGCCGGCCCCGATCCGACCCCAACGAGACCTGTGGACAGTGGCGTCTGCAGATGAAGCAACCGCAGCGTTGCGCCCCACGATCTGCTTCACCCCTCCGGCAAGTTCGGGGAACGTGCATCAGGCTGAAGACCCAGAACGGCATACTCGATCGAAAGCGGCTGGACAGCGCCCAAGCTCACAACCTGGATTCCAATCGCTCAGCACCGATTGCATCGGAAGGGCAGCCAGGATCAATCGGCAACCAGCAATCTCAAGGAAGCCATTCACCCATACCTGGAGATCCGGCCATCGCGATGCTCCACGTGGAACCTGCAAAAAAAAACGCCCGGGAAGATCCCGGGCGTCGTTCGGTTCCACGTGGAACAGCCTGCTCTCAGAGACGCAGCGGCATCACCACATGGCGCGACTTCTCGCTGCTGGATTCACGCACCAGCGCCGAGGAGTTGGAGTCGCGCAGCTGGATGATGACTTCCTCGTCGCGCAGGGCGGAAAGGGCGTCCAGCAGGTAGTTCACGTTGAAGCCGATGGCCAGATCGCTGACCGTGGTGTCGGCTTCGATCTCTTCCTGGGCTTCTTCCTGTTCCGGGTTGTGCGCGCTGATCTTCAGGTTGCCCGGCGAGACTTCCACGCGGATGCCGCGGTACTTCTCGTTGGACAGGATTGCGGCACGCTGCAGCGAGGCACGCAGTGCTTCGCGATCAACCTTCACTTCGCGGTCGGCACCGATCGGGATCACCGCTTCATAGTCCGGGAAACGGCCGTCGATCAGCTTCGAGGTGAAGGTGACATCGTCGCGCTTGACGCGGACGTGGCTGCGGCCGACTTCCAGCTCGATCTCGCGATCGCCGCTCTCCAGCAGGCGCTGCAGTTCGGTCACGCCCTTGCGCGGCACGATGATCTGGCGCTTGGAACCACTGGGCTTGGCCAGGTCGGTTTCACACAGCGCCAGGCGGTGGCCGTCGGTGGCGACGGTACGCAGGGCATCGCCGCGCAGATCGAACAGCAGGCCGTTGAGGTAGTAGCGCACGTCCTGCTGGGCCATCGCGAACGCGGTGCGCTCGATCAGTTCCTTCAGGGTCGCTTCGCCGATGGCCACGCGCTCGGTGGCTTCCACTTCGTCAACCGACGGGAAGTCGTTGGAGGGCAGGGTGGCCAGGGTGAAGCGGCTGCGGCCGGCTTGCACGGTGATCTTGTCACCGGTCTGCGAGACGGTGATCCGGCTGCCGTCGGGCAGAGCACGGATGATCTCGAACAGCTTGCGGGCGGGGATGGTGGTTTCGCCGTCCTGGGCATCTTCAACCGCGATCCGCGACACCATCTCCACTTCCAGGTCGGTACCGGTCAGCGACAGCTGGCCGTTCTGCACCTGGACCAGGAAATTGGCCAGAACCGGAAGGGTCTGGCGGCGTTCGACCACGTTGACGACCTGTGCCAACGGCTTGAGAAAGGCTTCGCGCTGCAGTGTGAAACGCATGTGGTTCCGTGCCCCTATGCTTTAAAAAATGTGGAATAAATCAAAAGCTTGGTGGTGCTGGTAGAGACAGAATCGCTGGAAAACAACGCTAAGTCTTTGTAAATAAAAGAGTTTCATGCATCGAAACCCTCTGTATTACCGACCCCCAGGGGGGGGGGAAAGCTGTGGATAGATCTGGCGCCATTTCAGACGCCATTTTTATCCACAACGTGTCCCGCGCTTGCTACCGGATTCTGCACCGTTTTGTGCGATGACGCCTCATCGGCATCCGTGCATCATTCGCTCAGCTTCCGGATCAGCTTGTCCCAGTCCTCGCGGAGCTTGCCGTCGGTTTCCATCAGGGTCCGGATCTGGCGGCAGGCATGCAGCACCGTGGTGTGATCGCGACCGGCAAAGGCATCGCCGATCTCGGGCAGGCTGTGCTCGGTCAGTTCCTTGGTCAGGGCCATGGCGACCTGGCGCGGGCGGGCCAGCGAGCGGGTCCGACGCTTCGACAGCAGATCCTTGATCTGCAGGCCGTAGTAGTCGGCAACGGTTTTCTGGATGTTGGGAATGCTGATCGCCTGCTGCTGGGCGCGCAGCAGGTCGCGCAGGGTTTCCTGCGCGAATTCGGTGGTGATCGCGCGGCCGGTGAAATTGGCGCGGGCGGTCAGGGTATTGAGCGCACCTTCGAGGTCGCGCACGTTGGAGCGCATCTTCTTGGCGATCAGGAACGCAACATCATCGGGAATCTCGGCACCGCGCTCGCGTGCCTTGGCCAGCACGATCGCGGCGCGGGTCTCGAAGTCCGGCGGTTCGATCGCGACCGACAGGCCCCAGGCAAGCCGCGATTTCAGGCGCGCTTCCAGGCCCTCGACTTCGCGCGGATAGCGGTCGCAGGTCAGGATGATCTGCTGCTTGCCATCGAACAACGCGTTGAAGGTGTGGAAGAACTCTTCCTGGGTGCGGTCCTTGCCGGCGAAGAACTGGATGTCATCGATCAGCAGCGCGTCCACCTGCTGGAACTGGCGCTTGAACTGATCCATGGTCTTTTCCTGCAGGGCCCGGATCATCGCGCTGAAGAACTGTTCCGAACGCAGGTACAGCACCTTCGCACCGGGATTGGCCTGGCGCATGGCGTTGCCGGCGGCGAACATCAGGTGGGTCTTGCCCAGGCCGGTGCCTCCGTACAGCAGCAGCGGGTTGTGCGCGCGGTCGCCCGGCTTCTGCGCTGCCTGGAAGGCGGCGGCCAGGCCCAGCTGGTTGCTGCGGCCTTCAACGAAGTTGGCGAACGTGTAGTGATTGTCCAGGTTGCCGGCGAACGGCACCTGCGGTTCACTGGACACGTGCGCCGATGGCGTGGAAACCGGCGCGTTCTGCGCCTCCACGGGACGCGGGCGCGAGCCGATTTCAAGAAAAACGTCGCTGAAACCGGCGAAATGCGCCAGCAGTTCGCGGATCCGGGCCAGGTACAGCTCGCGGACCTGGTCGACGATGAAGGCATTCGGTGCATACAGCACCAGGCTGTCCACGCGCAGATCGGCCTGCAGCGGCTTCAACCAGGTATGAACGTCTTCCGGCGGGAACTCCGCTTCGAGGCGCTCGAGACTACGGGACCAGGCATCCAT